>JADGNY010000036.1 GCA_017883235.1 Thermoanaerobaculia bacterium
CGGAGGCAGTTAAACTGCCTCTCGGAGGCAGTTAATACGCTCCTGGAGGCGGTTAACACGCTCCCGGAGGCAGTTAAACTGCCTCTCGGAGGCAGTTAACACGCTCTTGGGGGCAGTTAACACGCTCCCGGAGGCAGTTAACACGCTCTTGGAGGCAGTTAACTGCCTCTTAGAGCAGGCATCCTGCCTGCTCCGGGTGCCGCGTCAGCGGCACTGGAGTAATCGGGGACTCCATCCAGTGCCGCTGACGCGGCACGCTTTCAAGAGACAACCCAGACCAGGGGTGCTCGCAAAAAGCGCTCGCACCCCTGTCTACCTTCTTGAGCCGCTATCGCGGCGTCGTAACGTCCAATCTCCAGACCGCGGCGTCTCGCCCGCGGTTTCAAGCGACAGGATGCCGAGCATCAAGCGCGGGCGAGACGCCTGCGGTTCAAGGGGAATCATCACCTCTGAATCGCGTAGCTCACTTTGAAGAAGATCGACCGGTCCTGTTTCACGAGGTCGTTCTGTGCCGTCAGGATGCGGTCGTCGCCGTAGCCGGCGAAGAAAACGGTCTGCCAGTTCAGTTTGTAGCTGTAGAGGATCGATCCCAGGAACGCGCCGCTGTGCTGGGGGACCGGGTTGACTACGCAGGTTAGACGGGGAAGGTTTCGGGAGGTTGGGTGGGCGGTGGCGTTCTCGGTTGTCGGCTCAACGGAATGAGACGATCAGCAGTTCGTCGCGATCGTCCGTGATCACCAGCAGGTCCGCTCGCTTGTCATGATGCAGATTGGCCATCACCAGGTTGTGCGGCTCAGGCATCACAGCGACGGTTGGACCGGGCCGCGGTCCGTTCGCGGATCCGTAGGCGATGCTTACCGTGCCATCAGCGGCGTTGACGAATGCCGCGTCGGCAAAGCCGTCGCCGTTGATGTCGCCGGCGGCGATTCGCCAGCAGCCGTGGCCGATGGCGATGCGTTGGGGAAAGGCGGTGAAGTGCCGCTGCCCGTTGTTTCGGATCCATGTCAGTCCGTCACGCGAGGTGTCAGTGATATGGCCGGAGTAGTTGGTGACCAGGATGTCCGGCCGGCCGTCGCCGTTCACATCAGCGACAGCGACCATGAAGGGAATGGGACCGCCGGCGATCGGGGATTGCGCCGCGTGCCGGAAGTGGCCGTGACCATCGCCGAAGAGAATCGATACGGTGTCGGAGGCCTCTCCCGGCCCGCCATTCGGCATGACCAGATCGACGTGCCCATCGCCATCGAGATCGGCGGCCACGACATTGACGTACGGTTCCCGGCCGATCTCGATCCGGATTCCCGGCGACTGCCACCCGCTGTGGCCGTCCGCGAGAAGCAGCGTGAGGCGCTTCTCCTCCCAACTGTCGGTGATCAGATCGACGTGCCCGTCGCTGTTGACGTCTGCCGCGGCGACCGTGTGCGGATGCGGGTTCGAGTGGACGTTTACTTGTCGTGCGGTGAAGCGGCCGCCGCCTTCATTGTGCAGGACGGTGAGATAGCTGGTTGCATGATTCGCCACAGCCAGATCGATGCGCCCGTCGCCGTCGAGGTCAGCGGCGATCATCTGCGAAGGATTTGCGCCACAGCGCGCCTCCTGAGGGATTGGGCGCAGTCCTCCCTCCCCGTCACCGGCGAGGACAAGAAGTTGCTCGCCGGCTCCGCAGAGGGCGACGTCGGTACGGCCATCGCCGTTGAAATCGGCAGCGGCGAGAGTCTGTGGATGAAATCCGCGGGGAAGCGGGAAGTGAACGGATGTCGTGTTGCCGGGAAGGCTGCCGGCGCGTGCGCAGCCGTTCAACACGCTCAAGGCCAGCAAGGCGAGAAGTTGAAATCGAGCCATCATATGCAGAGGACGCAACGGAGCGGCCCGCCGTTAACGTGTTAACACTCGCTCCGCGCCTTGCGTCTTGCCATTGCTGATGTCTGTTCGCAACGATGCCGATCTCGTTCTTGCCGCGCAGGCGGGCGATGTGGCGTCGTTCGAAATTCTCTACGCAAGGTATGCCCCGGTCGTGCACTCGATTCTCCTCGGACGCCTCTCTCCTGCCGATGCCGATGACGTGACGCAGAACGTCTTCATCACGGCGCTGACGAAGCTGGAGTCGTTGCGCGAGCCGGCCGCGTTCGCCGGGTGGATTGCGCGCACGGCCCGCAATGCCGCGGAGGACCATCGGCGGCGGATGATGGCCACAGCGGAGATCGATGCTGAGATCGACGCCGCGCTTGCGACGCGGGGGACCCAGAGCGAAGACGCCGAGGCCGCGCGCGCGTTGCAGGCGATTCGTGATCTGCCCGAGGCCTATCGGGAGACGCTGATGCTGCGGCTCGTCGAAGGGATGTCGGGGCCGGAAATCTCCGCGCGCACCGGCCTGACGCCCGGCTCCGTGCGCGTGAACCTTCATCGTGGAATGCAGATGCTGCGCGGTGCGCTCGGCGGGAGTGCCGTATGAATGACGACTATCTGTGGGACGGAAGCGGCGAGCCGGATGTGGATGTGTCGCATCTCGAGGCGCTCCTCGGGCGCTATCGTTCCGCCGCGCCGATGTCCAACTTCCGGCGTGTCGCCGTGATGCGCCCACGCCGCCGCTGGCCGCTCGCGGTAGCGGCGGCAGCGTTGATCGTCGTCGCGGTACTGGGTGTACTGCGTATCTACACGCCGCCGAATCGTTGGAGGGCGACGGAGTCGTCCGGCGCGGCAATCGTTCCCCACTCGATCCTGCGCGCCGGCGACGTCGTTCGCACCGGTGCGCAAGGATCTGTGCGTCTGGAGTCGCCCGGCGTCGGCACGCTCGACATCGGCGCGAACACGACCGTCCAGTTGATCGAGAGCCGCCGCAATCGGCACCGCCTGGCCCTCGCCGCCGGTACGATCCACGCGAAGACGACGTCGATGCCGGGAGTCTTCGTCATCGATACACCGCGCGCCCGCGCCATCGACCTCGGATGCGAGTACACGCTGACCGTCAGTCCCGGCGGGGGAGGGGCGCTGCGCGTTCTCTCCGGATGGGTCGATCTCACCCACGGCTACCAGCAATCGCTCGTGCCGCAGGGGGCGTCGGCGCTGATGACGGCGGACGGCGAGCTGACGGTGCCGGTGTTCGACGATGCCGCGCCACGCTTCCGCGCCGCCGTTCGCGACTTCGCGCGCACACACGATCTGGCCACGATCGTCTCGTTGTCGCGCCGCCGTGATGCGCTGACGCTGCTGAACCTCTTTCGTCTGACGACGTCCGAGGAGAGCGTGATCCTGTTCGACCGGCTCAACCAGCTCGTGCCCGCGCCGGCGTTGATCTCGCGCGAAGCCGTGCGCGACTGGCGGCCGGCAGTTACGGAGCTCTGGTGGCGGCCGATTATTCAGGCTACCGGTCTGATTGCGATCAAGAAGAAGAAGGGGATGTTCGATGGGCTGTGAGCTTCGACGGAGCGCTGGCGCACTGAGCGGAGAGCGGGCGTCCGCGCCTGCTCCCGGCGGGCGTCCCGCCCGACGGTGGGGGACGAACGCAAACGTAGATGTTGAGCAAAGAGGGCGCTGTCTCCAACCGGGTTTCCAGGTTCAACTCTGCTGCTCCTATGGACCCACCGCCGGGCGAGACGCCGCGGCGGGAGCAGGCGAGACGCCTGCTCTCCTATCCAAGCTCTGTCGGTTCCGCGCGGCCTGTGGTGGTGTTCATGCGGCCTACGCACTGAGCGGGCCAGCCGGCGAGACGCCTGCGCTCCGTACCACGGTCGGGATAAACTGGCCGACGCATGCGCAAAACCCGCAGAACCTCCCGCGTCGGTGAATCCGTCCGCGACGCTCTCGTCGAAGTCTTTCGTCAGGAGCTGAAGGACCTCTCCCTCGGCCTCACCTCGATCACTGGCGTCGAAGTCAGCCCGGATCTTCACTTCGCGCGGGTCTACATCAGCGGACTCGATGAGAAAGAGACCAAAGACATGGTCCGCGAGCTCCAGCAGCGCCGCGGCTTCATCCGCTCGCAGCTCGGCAAGCGCATCCGCCTCCGCTCCACGCCGGAGCTCGACTTCAAGTTCGATGAGACCGCCATGCGCGCCGGCCGCATCGAAGACCTCCTCGCCGACATCAACAAAGAGCCGAAGAGCGACGACTGACTACGCGGTCATCCTGAGGCGGCGGCAGCCCCGGAGGGGCAGAGCGCGCCGAAGGACCCCCAGCCTGTTAACCCGGGGAGGGCGGTGGTGTCGACTATTCCGCCGCCCAACCCGGATAACAACTTGGGGGTCCTTCGACCGTCCTGCGCCGCGCAATCGCTCCGCGATTACACGGCTCCGGCGGCTCAGGAAGACAGTGATGTGGGCTCAGCGCGAGAACGCCACGCAGCCGGCCGTGCCGGCTCAGCGTTTGACGAAGACCGTCTTCCGGTAGTAATCGAGCTCCGCGATCGACTCCTCGATGTCCGCCAGCGCGCGGTGCGCGTCTTTCTTCTTCGGCGATTCGTAGCGGCCTTCGTACCACTGTGCGATCAGCGTCTTGATGGAGCTGACATCGACGATCCGGTAGTGCAGAAAGGCGTCGAGCTTCGGCATGTACCTGGCCAGGAATCGTTTGTCCTGCCCGATCGAGTTGCCGCACAGCGGCGCGGTGCGCACGTAGCAGTATCGCCGGATGAAGTTGAGGGTCTGCCGTTCCGCCTCCGCCACACTGACGCCTTCGTCCCGCACGCGATCGAGCAGACCGCTGCTGCCGTGCGTCCGCCGGCACCAGGCATCCATCATGTCGAGCTTGGCCTTGCTGGGCCGGATGGCCAGCACGGGCCCTCGGGCGATGATTTCCAGATCGTAGTTCGTGATGATCGTGGCGATCTCGAGGAGCACATGCTTGTCCGGATCGAGGCCGGTCATCTCGCAGTCCATCCAGACGAGATAGTTCTTGCTGCGCTTCGGTCTTGGTGATCGGGTCATTCAATGTATTCTAGCAATCCCACGCCTGAACATCTGAAAACAATCCTGACGGCCGCTTCGCTCGAAGCGCGCCGTGACTGCATCGTGGTGATCGTGGGTAGGGTTTGATTCCTTCAATCACTCTAAGGTGGTAAGGTGTGTCGCCCTTCGCAGAATTAAAGGAGGATGTTTGATGAATAAACACACTGAGCGGCCTGCCTCGCCGTCTTAATCGCTTCGTCGGCGCTCGCCGCGAAACCCGCGGGTACGGTGAAGCGACAGCTCATGTATCCCGGACTACCGACCATCACTTACTTGAGTGACGGCGATGGCCGGCTCACTGACGTGAGCGTGGGAGGAAGACCAGTTGTCTCCTATGACTGGTCCGAGGAGCCATACGCTGTCCCGGTGCGATTCTTCGACCGCTGGTCGATCAATACGTCGGTGATGCCTGACGGCTCGGCAACACAACAGGTGATCGATGCGGCGGGAGGACAGCACGCATCTGGCGTTGTACTTGCCCATGCTCGCGAATTGGGCCGGCCAACGATGCTACTCGATCTGGCGGCAGCGGGAGCGGAGCCACAGGTACAAATCAGATCAGTGACCCGACACTTCACACGGCGGTAGACAACGCGAAGGGCAATGCGATCAGTAAGTTGCAATCTACCCAGTGTCAAGCCATGATACGTAACAACAAGAATGCGGCCGGCATCTCGCTCTGGGATGTCATGACTTCGTACGCGGCCGACCCGGCGACATACATCGATTCTCAGATCACCTTTGTGAAGGGTGACGGGGTTGTAGATACCGCCAGACTGATTATCCCGTGCAACGATTCTAACGAGTTAGCATGGGTGATTGTTCCGGGCGTGCATACCGTTGATGTTTGTGGAAGTTTCAGCGGCTTAAGTACCGGGATGGGTGGTGTAACATTGATCCATGAGATGCTGCATACGCTCGGTTTGCCCGAAGGCCCGCCTGACTATACGTCGCCGCAAATTCAACAGATGGTCGTGGATTGGTGTGGCGCCCAGTGACGGCGTTTTCTAATCGTCTCGTGTCCACCCACACGCTGTCGCGCCCTCGGGCGCGACAGCGTGTGGGTGGTGAATCGAGCCACAAACGCGATTCCATCTCGGCGATCACGCTCGCGTGTCTATGCGCTGCGGCACTGTTTGTCGCCGCCTGTCAACAGCGCGAAACACCGAAATGGGCGCCTAATGTCGAGCGCACCGACATCACCCCGTCAGAGTGGATGGTGGGCTGCTTTGCAATTGACCTTATGACCGACAGGCTGCGGGCGTCAGGTGCCCGCGATTACGAACTCACTGCCAAGCGCGTGAACGTGGTCGAGGGAAGGCAATGGTATCGCGTTGAACTGAACGGATCTCATCTGAAGTACGGGGTGTGGTCGCCGGTCGCGGCGTCGAGAATTCGCATTCAGGCAGGATCTAACGGTTTCGGCAGTCTGACGTATGTGCTCTCTCGCTCGGACGGCGGGCTTGTCGGAACGTATCGCGAAATAGGTGACGTCTCACCAGGATCGGGGCCGGAAGTCCCTGTCAAACTCCGCAGAATCCCCTGCGTATCCGCACCGGCAAAGTAGGCGCGGGTGCGAGTGGCAACGACGGACGCGAGGTGCGGCGATTCCCCCTCAGAGGGCAAGGCTTTGTCGTGCGCGACCGCCGCTCCAAACCGATTCCGTGCTCCCGGCAGGGAGTGTTTGCTTTATCCTTCACAGCCCATGCAAACTCCTCAACCGAAAGTCGACGGCCTGCTGCTCGTCGACAAGAAGACAGGCATCACCTCCCACGACGTCGTCGAGAAGTTCCGGCGGCGCTCGAAGATCAAGAAAGTCGGGCACACCGGGACGCTCGATCCGCTCGCCACCGGTCTGCTCGTGCTCTGCGTCGGCAAAGCGACGCGGCTGCAGGCGTACCTGATGGGAATGGAGAAGACGTACGAGGGGATCATCCAGTTCGGATGGGCTACCGACTCGTACGATGCCACGGGGGTTCCGGCGGGGGAGCCTGCCGAGGTCAATGTCGAGCACATCGACTTCGTGCCGCTGGTGAAGCCGTTCCTCGGTGCCATCGAACAGATGCCGCCGCAGTTCTCGGCGAAGAAGGTCGGTGGCGTTCGTGCCTACGAGCTGGCGCGCAAGGGCGAAGTGGCGGCGCTGACTCCGAAGTCGATCACCGTCTACGAGTTCGAGATCGTGCATGTGAGCGGATCGACGGTTCGCTTCCGGGTGCGATCCTCGGCCGGCACGTACGTCCGTTCGCTCGCCCACGACCTCGGTACCGCGGCCGGGGTTCCGGCGCACCTGAAGGAGCTGCGACGAACCACCATCGGCAACTTCCGCATCGCCGACGCGCTGCCGTACGAGACGCTCGAAAACGCGCCGATCGAGACGCTCCTGGCCACGCCCTGGTTCCAGTCACTCTCCGATGTGGAGCTGCCGCTGCCGAAGTTGCGCATCGACTGGTCACAGCAGGGGAAATTCATGCGCGGCCAGTCCATCATCATGACGCCGTCCGTCGCCGTGAAGATCGGCGATCTCCTCGCGCTCGGCAATCCGGAAGACCGACTCGTCGCCATCGGCGAGGTGGTGAACGTGTTGCGTGAAGGTGGTCCGGTCGAAGTGCAGCCGAAGGTCGTGCTTGCCGGGTGACAGCCACCGCCGCGGGCCGTGCCCGCCTACTCATATAATCGCGACATGTCCCCCCGTACGGAGCGCGATTTCGCGGAGCCTGGGCGCGAGCCGTCGCGGCGGCGCTTCATGATCGCCGGCGAGCACGTCATCCTGCGCGCGTTCGAGCGCGACGATGCGGAGCGCTGCTATCGATGGATCAACGATCCGAACATCATCCGCACGCTGAAGACGCGCTATCCGATCGCATTCCAGAACGAGAGCGAATGGCTCGACAGGGCCATGCGCGCCAGCCATGACGAGCGCCACTTCGCCATCGAGCGGCGGGACGATCGGACCCACATCGGAAACGCCTCGATCCACGACATCGATTGGGTCTCGCAGACGGCGTGGTTCGGCCTCTTCATCGGTGAGCCTTCGGCGTGGAACCGCGGCTTCGGCGGCGATTCCATCCGCACCCTGGCCCGCTTCGCCTTCGATGAGATGAACCTCGGCAAGCTGCGCATCAACGTCTTCGACTATAACGACCGTGCCAAGCACGTGCTGGAAGCGCTGGGATTCGTGCAGGAGGGCTGCCTGCGGCGCGACTTCTATCGCGAGGGGAGCTACCACGACATCGTGATCCTCTCGAAGTTCCGCGACGCCGCGCCGCGGCAGGGAGAATCATGAGCGACCGAAAAATCCGGGTGTTGATCGCAAAACCAGGCCTCGACGGCCACGACCGCGGCGCGAAGATCATCGCCCGCGCCCTGCGCGACGCCGGGATGGAAGTGATCTACACCGGGCTGCGGCAGACGCCGGAGCAGATCGTGGCCGCGGCCGTCCAGGAGGATGTCGATGCCATCGGCCTCTCGATCCTCTCCGGCGCCCACAACGTCCTTTTTCCCGAGATCATGCGCCTGCTGAAAGACGAGAGCGCCGGCGACATCGTCGTCTTCGCCGGCGGAATCATCCCTGAGAAGGACATCCCGAAGATGAAGGCCATCGGAATCCGCGAGATCTTTCTTCCGGGAACCCCGACGGCAACCGCGGTCGAGGCCATCCGCCGTGCCGTGAACGTGTGAGCATTCACTCCCTGGGACGCTGAACCGCAGGGTTCGGCTGATGGTTGCAGCCGGCGCGGCCGGCATGTAGGCTGGCGCGCCGGCGATGGAACCTCTTCAAACACATCTCGATTCAAAGTCCGATGACTTCCGCCGCAACACCGCGGCGCTGCAGGCGCTGGTCGACGAGCTGAACCAGCGCCTGGCCGCGGCACGGCAGGGGGGCGGGCCGAAGTACGTGGCCAGGCACAAGGAGCAGGGAAAGGTCCCGCCGCGCGAGCGGATTGCCCTGCTGCTCGATCCCGACACCCCCTTCCTCGAGCTTTCCCCGCTCGCGGCGAACGGGATGTACGACGACGGCGCGCCGGCCGCCGGCATCATCACCGGCATCGGGCGGATTCAGGGGAGGGAGTGCCTCATCATCGCCAACGACGCCACCGTCAAGGGCGGCACCTACCTTCCGATGACGGTGAAGAAGCACTTGCGAGCCCAGGAAGTGGCGCTGCAGAACAACCTGCCGTGCGTCTATCTCGTCGATTCCGGCGGCGCCTTTCTGCCGCTGCAGGCCGAGGTCTTTCCCGACCGAGAGCACTTCGGCCGCATCTTCTACAACCAGGCCGTCATGTCGGCGCGCGAGATCCCGCAGATCGCGGCGGTGATGGGCTCCTGCACGGCCGGTGGCGCCTACGTTCCGGCGATGTCGGACGAGGCGGTGATCGTGAAAAATACCGGCACGATCTTCCTCGGCGGGCCACCGCTGGTGAAGGCCGCCACCGGCGAGGAAGTGACCGCCGAGGAGCTCGGCGGAGCGGACGTACACACGCGCATCAGCGGCGTCGCCGATCACTTCGCCGAGGATGATCAGGACGCCATCGCCATCGTCCGCAACATCGTCGAGAATCTGCCGCTCGACAAGCACGAACCGGAGACGCGTATCGAGCCGGAAGATCCGGCCTTCGATCCGAAGGAGATCTACGGCGTCATTCCGAGCGACATCCGAAAGTCGTACGACGTCCGTGAGGTCATCGCGCGCATCGTCGACGGCTCGAAGTTCCAGGAGTTCAAGGAGCGCTACGCGCCGACGGTCGTAACCGGCTTCGCGCGGATCTTCGGATACAAGGCCGGCATCCTGGGGAACAACGGCGTGCTCTTCTGCGAGAGCGCGCTCAAGGCCACGCATTTCATCGAGCTGTGCAACCAGCGGCGCATCCCGCTGATCTTCCTCCAGAACATCACCGGCTTCATGGTGGGGAAGGAGTACGAGCGCGGAGGCATCGCCAAGGACGGCGCCAAGATGGTGCATGCCGTTGCCAACTCCACGGTGCCGAAGTTCACGGTCATCATCGGCGGCTCCTTCGGCGCCGGCAACTACGGCATGTGCGGCCGGGCCTACTCGCCGAGGTTTCTCTGGATGTGGCCGAACGCGCGCATCAGCGTGATGGGAGGGGAGCAGGCCGCCGGCGTGCTGACCACCGTGAAGCGCGATCAACTGGCCCGCGAAGGGAAGGAGCTGTCGAGCGAGGACGAGCGTTCCATCGCCGATCCGGTTCTCCGAAAGTACGAGACCGAAGGTTCCCCATATTATTCAACCGCGCGTCTCTGGGACGACGGCGTCATCGATCCCGCCGAGACCCGCACATACCTCGCCCTTGGACTGTCGATCGCGTGTAACGCGAAGGTGGAGGATCCGAGGTTTGGGGTGTTCCGAATGTAGTTGCGCGGTCTCGGGGTTGCGCGGTGCTGCGCGACCTCGTAACCTCGCCACTCCGAGACCATGTCCTCCACCTGGTTCCTCTTCGACCTCGGCAACACCGTCATCAAGCTCGCGTACGAGCGTGTGCTGGCGGCGGTCTGCGCCGATGCCTCCATCTCGCGGGACGAGCTTGTCGAGTTGCTCGAGCAGCCGGGGGCGTATCGGGATATGGAGCGGGGGGCGGTTTCGTTTTACGAGTTCTACGAGTTTCTCTGCGACCACGCCGGCTACAGGGGCTCGATCCGCGAGTTTCACCGTGTCTGGTCCGACTTCTTCGACGGTGTCATGCCGGGTATCGAGGATCTGCTCGATCGCGTCCGGGCGCGATATCGGGTCGCCTTCCTCTCGAACTCGAACGAGATCCACGCCGAGGTCATCCCGACACTGTTCGCGGGCCTGTTTCACAAGGATGAGCCGCTCATCTTCTCGCACCGTATCAAGAGCGCGAAGCCGGATCCCGATATCTTCCGCAGCGCGCTGGAAACGATCGGTACGACGCCCCAGCAGACGGTCTTCATCGACGACCTGCTGGAGAACGTCCTGGCCGCCCGTGCCATCGGCATGCGCGCGTTCCAGTTCACCGACGCGCGGACGTTGACGAAGGAATTGGAGGCCGAAGGGCTGGTATAGACATTTCTCACGCGAAGGCGCGAAGCCGCGAAGAGCGTGAACTACAACCCGTTGGCCACGCTGCGCGTCAGTCGATCGTTGCCGTACCACTGGCGATGGAACTGGAGCAGGGCGTCGCGGTCGGAGGTGGCGGGGGGCGTGGGCAGCGATCCTTCGCGGTGGAAGAGGCGGGGGACCGTGTAGAGCACGTAATCGAAGTTCCGCTTCGTGTACTCCTCGCCGATCTTGTGGAACGAGGCTCCGTCGATCGAGAACTTCGTCGTGCCGCGATACGACAGCTCCACGCGTTTGTAGCGCTTGTCGCGCAGCTTCTTGGCAAACTCCAGGAACGCCGTGTGGACGTCGATCGGCGTCTGGCGCACGCCGATGCTGCGGAGGTCGTAGACCACCACGCCCGGTACCACGTAGTACTGGTAGTGCGCCGAGACCGCCATCCCGTTGAACGCGGCATTCTCGCGCAACACATCGTTGACCGGCTGCTGCAGGAGTACGGCGTTCGCGGAATAGCCGATGATCGCGGCGATGAGCGGCGTTCCGATGAAAACGATCTTCCTCTTCGGCATGCTGGGGATCGAAATCGCCACCCGCTCCAGTTTGGTCTGTTGCCGGATGCGCTGCCAGAGCGAGAGACGCTTGCGGGGGTTGCGTTTGGATGGCGGAGGCTCGACCGGGATCGCGTAGTAGAGGATCGAGAGAAGCAGGCCCGCGCCGATGGAGACCAAGCCGACGGGGCGGAACACCAGCAGCGCGCCTAGGCCGAAGATGTAGGCCACCCAACTGGCGTGGTTGATCCGGGAGCGGGTACGCTGCGCACGCTCGCGGTAGAAATCGTCGTTCACGATCTCCGAGCATTGCCGGCAGCGGATTGCGTTTAGCGGGATCTCGCTGCCGCAGAACTTGCACGGCGCCATCTGGTCGGCCGCGCGGCGCTTCTTCGTCGACAGATCCTCCGAGCGGCGGTGGGGGGCGAGATTCAGCAGCAGCAGCCCGCAATTCGAACAGGCTGCCGCGTTGGCTTCGTACGGGGTGTTGCACTCAGGGCAGCGCATCATGATCAATAACTGCAAACGTGTCGCCAGGATGCCACTTTCCATATTGCCGCGGTCACCGGAATAGGCTGCTACCTCACCCGGTTGGCCTGTGCATCCGTGATTTGCCGAGTTGAGACGAAGAACACCGTTTTGAATCTCCGAAGGCAGCACAGAAAGGAGATTCAAAGATGAGAACACAAGGTAACGTCAAGTGGTTCAACGACGCCAAGGGCTTCGGTTTCATCACCAGCGAGAACGGTGACGACGTATTCGTCCACTTCTCGGCAATCCAGGGCGCCGGCTTCCGGTCGCTTCCCGAAGGTGCCGCGGTCGAGTTCGATATCGTCAAAGGACCGAAAGGTCTGCAGGCGGCCAACGTAGTCGCCGTCTAAGTAGCCGATCTTGCGATCGATGAAAGGGCAGGAGCGATCCTGCCCTTTTCGTTGTGTGGAGGTTTATGGGAAGGCCACAAGTATCCGTCGTCAAACGCCAGCGCGAGCAAGCCAAGCGCGAGCGTCAGCAGTTGAAAGCCGAAAAGCGTGCTCAGCGGAAGAATGCGGAGCCGGGAGAGCCGGGCTCCGACATCGATCTCGCCGATCTCGTCGTCGAAGGCACCGAGATTCCGTAACGATGCGGGCGGCGACTAATGCCGGCACGGCCGGCAGCGTTGGTTGCCCAAGGCTCCGCCAGCAGTAGCGCAACAACGTTTCTACCGCGCAGGCTCTTAATGCCGGCGCCCGAATCTACGCTCGATATTGAAGCCGAGATGAAGGTCGCTCTTGTTCAGTGGTGAGCCCTGATACGTCGACGTCACGTACTGGTCGACTTGTGTGGCGTTGCTGTTCGTTAGCAGGATCTCGAAGTAGTGCCCGCCGATGGCGCGCTTGAATCCCAGCGCCCAGCCAAAATCCCCCCCCTTCGCCGACGACGGCAGGTCGCGGTTCTTCGGGATGAGCTCTGCCACCACGCTCAGCCCGGGCCGGATGATCACCGCCGCGCCTACCGGCACATTCGCCGCGTGCTTGAACAGCGCCGTGGATGCGTTTCCGCTGACCGCGCGGCCGGCATTCGTTGCGTAGGTAGGGATCAGGAAGATCTCGGCGCGGCCGCCGAACTGCCGCGAGATGATCGCCTGCGCGAAGAACGACGTCCGGTCGATGATGCCGCGCTCCGTCCGCCAATCCATCCCCCCGCGCACCGCCAGCGAGAACGGGATCGCCGGCGCCTGCTGCACCACCACGTACTTGAGCGACGACTCGATGTCGTCGTTGACATTACTGCGCATGAACGTCGCCTGCAGGTCGCGCGTGATCACGTACGAGAAGCCGATGCCGACGTCGGCATTGCTGTCCAGCCCATACAGCGAGTGCACCCGGTCGCTGAAGCTTCCTTGATCGATGGACTGGTTGAATCGATGGGTGAACTTCACCTCCCACGTCCCCTCGGTCGGGATATGCGACGTCGGAAGCGACAGCAGCGCATCGCCGAGCGGCACGGGACGGGAGGGGGTGTACGGGTTGGGCGCGGGCGCTTGCTCCTGTGCTGAAAGGCAGAAGGCAGAAAGCATCAGAAGGCAGAAGGCAGAAAGCAGAAGGCAGAAGGAGGCGGTTGCGCGGCCGCCGCATCTTTGTCGTCGATCCCGTGCTGTCTTGTGTTCCATCGTCCCCACTTCTGCTTTCTGCTTTCTGCTTTCTGCCTTCTTAATCATTCGGAGCACCTCGGCGGATCCAATCGCGCACGAGCTTGATCTGCGCGACGGTAAGATACGGGCCACCCTGCGGCATTTGAACGCCGGTGATTCCGGCGCCGGTGATCTTGCGGTAGAGGTATGAATTCGTCGGATCGCTCGGCGTTACACGCATGAGATTGGGAGTCTCGATGCTGGCCACGCCGACCGTCATGGCGTAGGCCCGGCCGGGCGAGAGGATCATGCTCTCCTGCCGCCCCAGCGGATCGTGGCATCCGAGCTGGGCGCATGTCGGCGTGAAGATCTCGGTCTGCACGCGGGTGAACGTAGCCGTCGGATCGACCGGATCGCCCCCTCCGACCCCCGGTGCGGTCGGCTCCTTCAGCCGGCCGCATGCGATGAAAAGGAGAAGTGTGAACGGGATGAGTTTACGGAGCATGCGCTGCGAAGCGTAGCCGCGCACGCCGATCAATCGCAAGTCTCAAGTTTGAAAACTTCAGTTGCCGGGAGTTGCTGCCGCAGTCCATCCTGACGGCGAGCGCAAGCGAGCCTGTCAGGATCTCCGGTGGAATCGCGATGGCTCTGCTGGAACCGGCTGCCACGCGGTCTCACCAGAGATCCTGACAGGCTCGCTGCGCTCGCCGTCAGGATGAACCCCCTCACCACCCGTAACTCCGCCCCGGCTGCGGCGCCTCGCGGCCCAGAAGCGCTTCGCGATACTTGCCGAACTCGCGGCCGGCGGTGTAGTAGTCGGGCAGCGTCGTCTTCAGGTAATCGACGTACTTCTCGCCGCTTACCGGCTTCCCGTTCTCCATGATCATGGCGCCGTTCACGTCGTACGGCATGAAGGCGATCTCCTCCATCCCGCGGGAGCGGAAGAACTTCACGTCGGGAGCGAAGAGCAGATCCTTCGGTTCCACGCCGCTGACGGTCTCGTGCGTGTCTTGCACTTCCCTGACGATCGTGCGCGCCTCGGGGGCAGGCGTGCCCTTCACCTTCGTCTGGACCACGGCGATGTTCACCAGCTCCAGAACCTCGCGCACCTCGTTGTAGTACTCGCTCTGCGCTGTGCCGTTGTTGCGGTCCTTGAAGCCGAAGGCGATGGCCGTATCGCCGCCGCGCTCGTTGCCGAACATCTCCACGCCGCGGGGTATCCAGACGTTGAGCACTTTCTGGATTTCTTCGATCGAGTAGCGGCCCGTGTCGTTGTGCGCCGCCACGGCCAGGTCGCGGAGGAAGCCGCGGCCGCTGCCGATGTGGAAGCCTTCCTCCGAGAGCATCGGACCCATCGACCGCGCCATCGGCGCGTACGAAAAGACCTTCTGCATTTCGAGCTGATACTTCCCGACCAGATCGATCACCGTGGCGAAGACCACGTTGTCGATGAAGTTCACGAAGGGGATGTTGAAGGCATCGAGCACGTGGTTGCCCAGCTCCATCGCCAGCAACTCATCGATCGTCTCCTGGGCCACGTCGGGATGCCCCGGCTTCTTCCAGCTCTTGTCGTGGTCGAAGACCCAGAACATCTGATACCCGTGCCGCAGCTCCTCGGCCATGATGCGGAGCACGGCCAGCTTCATCTGATCGTTCGGCGCTTCCTCCAGCGTGAGGCGATGCTGCTGGATCGATCCGAGCTCGGTCGACGCCTGAGCCCGGACGATGTCGCGCGCCGTGTAGAACATGTTGCCCACCATGTCGCCGGCCTGTTCGAAGCGCGGCTGGCCGGTCATGCGGCCGTAGGTGATGTTCTCCGAGGCCAGCTTGCCGACCTTGGCGAAGAGCTGGAACGGCGTCTGGTTGTAATACTTCGACCAGTTCGTCTGCAGGAATTCGAGCTCGGGGAAGTTCTTCTTCTGCCACGCCACCAGGGCATCGTGATGCTTGGGCGTGATGGTTTCCGTCGTATAGGCTGCCAAGGATCCTCCTGAGAGAAACTACCGGTGCGGTCGACGGCCTGAACGCCCGTGGACGCGGCAACATTCTCGCCGGATCGGTGCGATAATCCGGCAGCGCGGCGGATTGTAAGCGGTTCCATCGCCGCGTGGAAGATCGATGGGAACCCCCCGGTTGCTGGCAACGCCGACACTTCAATGCAGACGCTGACGCTGGTCCATTCCGAGAGCTTTCCGATCGGCAGGTACTCCGATGCCTTGCGCCGGGAATCGATCTTCACTCTTCCCGTAACCAGCCTCGACGAACTGAACAGCGATTCCGGCTCCCTGCGCGTAATCCTGCTCGATCCGGTCATCAACAACGGACGGCCCTCCTCCTTCGACGGGCGCATGGCCATCGTCGGCGTCGGCCTGGAGGAAGAGCCGAAGTGGCTCACCGCCGACACCATCTACCTCGACCTTCCGGAGAACCCGCCGGCGCCGGCGTTGGTGAGCGCCGTCAAGAACGCCTGGCAGTCGCTCTATCAGAAGCTGCGCGCCGATCAACTGGAGCGCCAGCTCGGCGAGCGGACCCGCGAGCTCCGCGAGCTGAGCGAAGTGGGCATCGCCCTCTCCACCGAGCGCGATCACTCCGTGCTGTTGACGACGATCCTCAGCAAAGCGCGCGAGCTCTCGCGCGCCGACGCCGGATCGCTCTACCTGCTGGACGAGGTCAACGGCGAGCGGGTGCTGCGCTGGAAACTGGCCCAGAACGATTCGATCAAAGTCGGTGCCTTCGAGGAGATGGTCCTCCCGATCACCCGCCGCAGTCTGGCCGGCTGGGTGGCACTGACCGGCGACACCCTCGTCATCGACGACGCCTACGCGCTCCCCGAGGATGTTGAGTATTCGATCAACCGGACTTTCGACCAAAAAAACGGCTACCTGACCCGGTCGATACTCGTCTTTCCAATGGTCAGCCATGTCGGCGAGCTCGTCGGCGTTCTGCAATTGATCAACAGACGGAAGAAGGGACCGCCGGCCAAGCTGACCGCGGAAACGGTCCCGTCGGAGGTCGTTCCGTTCGATCACGAGACCGTCGAGCTGATGCGCTCTCTCGCCGCGCAGGCGGCAGTGGCGGTCGAGAACAATTCTCTCTACAAATCGATCGAGCGCCTGTTCGAAGGCTTCGTCACCGCCGCGGTCACGGCCATCGAGCAGCGCGATCCGACCACCTCGGGTCACTCCTTCCGCGTGGCCGACCTCACCGTCGAGCTGGCGCGCGTCGTCGACCGCGACGACGACCGTTACCGCGACATCTGCTTCAGCGCCGAGCAGGTGCGCGAGATCCGCTATGCCTCGCTGCTGCACGACTTCGGCAAAGTCGGCGTGCGCGAACAGGTGCTGGTCAAGGAGAAGAAGCTCTACCCGCTGCAGCTCGAGACGCTCCGCAACCGCTTCGAGTTCGCCATGAAGACCGCCGAGAACGATGCCAACAGGCGCAAGCTCGACTACCTCATCAAGCATGGCCCCGAGCCCTTTGCGGGATTCGGAGCGCAGGTGGATGAAGAGCTCCGCGAACAACTGGCGAAGATGCGGAAAGACTTTGCCTTCATCACCAAATCGAATGAGCCCACCATCCTGCCGGAAGGGGAGTTCCAGTATCTGCAGCAGCTCGCGGAGATGGAGTTCGGCGACATCCGCGGCGAACGCCGGCGACTGCTGAACCCGGAGGAAGCGCGCATCCTCTCCATCCGCAAAGGAAACCTCGACGCCGGCGAGCGCAGCGAGATCGAGAGCCACGTCACGCACACGTTCAACTTCCTCCGGAAGATCCCCTGGACGAAAGACCTCTCCGCCGTCGCCGACATCGCCTACGCCCATCACGAGAAACTCAATGGCCGCGGCTACCCGCGCAAACTGACCGCCGAAGAGATCCCCATCCAGTCGCGGATGATGACCGTCTCCGACATCTACGACGCCCTCACCGCCAACGACCGCCCTTACAAGCGCGCCATCTCCACCGAGCGTGCCCTCGACATCCTCAAGATGGAAGTCAGCGACGGTCTGCTCGACGCCGCCCTGGTGAATCTCTTCATCGATGCCAAGGTATTCGAGCGTGCCGGGGTGCTGAGGACGTAACCCTGGGACCGCGGGCGTCTCGCCCGCGTGCCTGGAGGGCCGTCAACGCCTCGCTACGCTTCGTGGCACAGACAAGAGTGTCTGTGCCACATTGTCTCTGCTGGTAGTAGACACGGTGCAGGTGCCACGAGCGCGGTCCAATGTGGCACAGACACTCTTGTCTGTGCTTTTTTCGACTACCCCAGGTCCTCCAGCCCCATCTCATCCAGAATCCGCCGGCATACGTCCCGCCGCGACTCACGCCTCTTCATCAACATCGGCCGCGCCGATGCCGGCAACCACGCCGGCTCCTCCGCATCCGCGAGCGCATGGCGGACCACATCGAGCACCGAGCTCCCTTCCCGGCGCGAGCGCGCCAGACGTTCGGCAAGTCCACGGACGCCGGCCGAGTCGATGAGCAGCGCCGCCGCCACCGCCTGCTCCGCATCGGTCGAAGGATCGTCAAGCCTGCGGATGGACGCCGCGGTTGCCCGCAACTCTCCCTCGGAGAGTCCGATCGTCAGCACTGCCCGCGAGAGATTGCCGACCTTCTCCAGCCAACGCCCCAGTCCGTGAAAGAGGAGAAGCAGCTCGAACGCCCGATCATCGCCCGCGTAATACCGCCGCGCGATCGCCTCCACGCGCTCGACGTCGTCGAAACGCGAAACGCCGTCGAGATCCTGATACAGCGGACGGAGAAACGACTCCAGCCGCGCGCGCAGAGCGGGATCGATCGTCATCGCCGCTCCAGAATCCACACACCGACCTGCAGGCCGCCACTCTCCACGCGCCGCTCCTCGGTGACCTTCACCTTCGTCGTCCGCCGCAAAAGGGCGACCAGCGTTTTCGCGTGCGCCGTGTAGAGCAGTGCACGGCCGCCAGGCGCCAGCGTGCGGGCGATGTTGCCGACGATGCGGCGATACAACCCGTCGAGGTTGCGGTCTTCGGTGCGAAGGCCGAACGGAAGGTTGGCCAGCACCTCCTCGCATCGATCCGGCCACGTGATTGGATCGCCTCCATCCCCCTGGCGCGCGGCAATGCGCGCCGCCAATCCGGCAGCGATCACGTTCCCCACCGCGGCCCGAATCGCCGTCGGACTGATGTCGATTCCCGCCAGCATCGTGCCGCGATCGAGCATGGCCCGTTCGATGAGCAACGTCCCGCTCCCGCACGTCGGATCGACGACCAGACCCTCGTCCCCTCGACGCACCAGCCGCGCCAGACACGCCCCCACCACCGGATTGATCGATGCCCCGACGTCGGCGACGCGATAGGTGAACCGCTCGTCCGATTCGAACGTCGGTACCAGCCAGATCCGCGTGGCGCCGTCATCGGCTTCCACCCGCAACATCGCCGCGTAGCTGGAAGGGGAGTCGGTCAGCCCCTGCAGCGAAAACGTCTCGCGCGCCAGCCGCAGCAGGTCGTTGAACTCCTGTTTGGTGATCCGGGCGTTCTCGAGCGAGAAGCGATAGGGGAGGATGTCTGACGCGCTGGTGATCCATTCGCGCCAGCGCACCTCAGCCTTCCTCACCGTTTCCGCAAACGCCCCAGCCGCCCCCTCGGCGATGAGAATCCGAACGTCATAGATGCAGCGAAGTGCCGCTGGCCTTTTCGATAATGCGATCGTCCCCCGACGGACAACCGTCGCCTCGATCCCATGTTCGCGCGCCTCGGCGATGGCAACGTCTTCCAGCCCGACCGGCACGCTTGCGAAAACGTTCGTTACCGCGCGCCACCCAAATCCCGTAGCCGGCCCGCTGACCCGATCCCGCGCCTTCCGCAACGCCTCGGCCTCCGACTCGGAGCGCGCCTCAATCTCCGCCAGCGCCGCCCGCGCCTCATCCCCGCCGATCCTCCCGAGCGCCAGGATCATCGACGGACGCACCCATCCCACCTCCTCCGTTTCCAGCGCCGCCCGCAACGCCGCGACAGAACCTTCGCCGCCGCGCTTCCCGAGCGCGATCGCCGCAATGCGGCGAGATTGTGGGGAGGTGTCGTGAAGATCAGGCATCGCGCGCAGTCTATCGAAGCGCGCAGCGCGTCGGAGCGCTGGCGTCTCGCCGGCTGGCCCGGAGGCGTCTCGCCTCCGGTCTGGCGGACTCCAAACCTTACGTTGTATCCCGCGTCGAAACGCTACATCCCCGCAAACACAGCGGCGAGACGCCGCTGAGCCAGCCGGCGAGACGCCAGCGCTCCGGTAGCGAACCCGCACGCGGTTCTCGCCTCCATGTAACACTATCCCCATGCCCACATACGACGCCGTCGTCGTCGGCTCCGGCCCCAACGGCCTTTCCGCCGCCATCGTCCTGGCTCGTGCCGGATTGAGTGTCCTCGTGCTCGAAGCGCACGAAACCATCGGCGGCGGTGTGCGCACCGAGGAGCTGACGCTGCCGGGGTTCAAACACGACATCTGCTCGGCCATCCATCCGATGGGCGTCATGTCGCCGTTCTTCAAGACCCTGCCGCTGGCCGAACATGGACTGGTCTGGCTCGACTCGCCGTATCCGATCACCCATCCGCTCGACGACGGCAGCGCCGCGGTGCTCGAGCTCTCGGTCGACAAAACCGCCGCACGGCTCGGCGGCGACGGGGATGCCTACCGCCGGCTGATGCAGCCCTTCGCCAGCAACGCCGCCGCACTCTTCGACGAAATTCTTCGCCCGGTCCGTCTCCTCCCGCATCATCCGTTTCTGCTGGCGCGCTTCGGACTGGACGGCGTTCGCTCCGCGCTGTCGCTGGCGAAGCGATTTCGAGGAGATGCCGCCCGCGCGCTCTTCGGTGGCTGCGCCGCGCACTCCTTCCTGCCGCTCGACGCCGCCGGCTCGGCATCGTTCGGACTGGTCCTGGCCATCGCCGGCCACGCCATCGGCTGGCCGTGCGCAAAAGGGGGCTCGGTAGCCATCATCGAGGCGCTGGCCAGCTACTTCCGCTCGCTCGGCGGGACGATCCGAACGTCGATGCCGGTCCGATCGATGGGAGACGTTCCCGACTCGCGCGCCGTCCTCTTCGACGTCACGCCGCGCCAGCTCGCCGACATCGCCGGCGATGAGCTGCCGCCGTCGTACACGAAACGCCTGCGCCGCTTCCGCTACGGCCCGGGCGTCTTCAAAGTCGACTGGGCGCTCGACGGACCGATTCCGTGGCGTGCCGAGGAGTGCCGGCACTCCGCGACGGTCCACGTCGGCGGCTGCATCGAAGAGATCGCCAGCCACGAAGCGGCCATCTGGCAGGGGCGCAACACCGGCCGCCCATTCGTCCTCGTCGCCCAGCAAAGCCTCTTCGACGACAGCCGCGCGCCGGACGGGAAACAGACCGGCTGGGCCTACTGCCACGTCCCGCACGGCTCGACCGAAGACATGACCGAAGCCATCGAGCAGCAGATCGAGCGCTTCGCCCCCGGCTTCCGCCAACGCATCCTGGCCCGCCACACCACGAACACCGCCGCCTACGAGTCCTACAACGCCAACATCGTCGGAGGCGACATCTCCGGCGGCGCCAACACCCTCGCCCAGGTCCTGGCCCGCCCCTTCCTCCGCCGCGACCCTTACTCCACGCCGAACAAACGCATCTTCCTCGCCTCAAGCTCCACGCCCCCCGGCGGAGGAGTACACGGGATGTGCGGCTACTGGGCCGCAAGGTCAGCATTAAGAGGAGCGCTGGCGTAAACGGAGCGCTGGCGTCTCGCCGGCTGGCCCGGCGGCGTCTCGCCGCCGGTCAGGCAGACCCAAACTTTAGCTTGTATCCCCGCGCCGAGACGCGACATCCCCGCCAACGCAGCGGCGAGACGCCGCTGAGCCAGCCGGCGAGACGCCAGCGCTCCGGAGCGCAAGCGCTCTGTTACGCAAGCGCTCCTTATCCTGGCTCGCCGGTTGCTCTTAATAATCCTGAATCGCAGCCCCAACAGGAGACACTATGCTAAAGAAAACACAGAATTTACGTGGCGGGATCACCGCCGCCGTAGTCGCTTGTTCCCTCGCCGTATTCGGCTGTTCCACCAACCACACTCCCGGCGACGGCCAGCCGTCGATGACGCCGCCGATGAACCCGGCTGCGACGCCGGGTTCATCCTCGGGGACCACCAATCCGCCGATGGCCAGCGCGATGGACATCAGCATGAGCGTCCAGCGCGCGAATGACGCCGCGGCGATCGTGGCCGCCCATCAACGCGAGCGGTTCCTCGGCTACATCAATCCGACCGGTCCCCAGCCCACCCCTCCCGGCCAGATGCCCGTAACCGGACAGGAGATCCCTCCTTCGCAGTACGCAAACCCGGAAGTCACCGTCAACGCATCGATCAGTTCCGGTCCTACGCCGGTGATCTCGAGCGGAGCAGACGGTAGCGACATGGCCGCATTCCTCGCAGCCACAGCTACCGAATCCGCTCCAACCGTCACGAACAGCGCAACGGCGACACCGGCCACTGCCGCCCTCTCCGCAACGCCCGGCCAGTTCGCCGCCGGCCCGTCAACGATGTCGACGACGGCAGCAATGACAGCCATGCCGAACACCGCGGCGCTGACCCCGACGCTCTCCTCCGCGGCCACGCCGAGCCCGACCCGCGCCGCCAATCCTCCGCTGACCAGCGCCGGCGTGACGTCATCCTCGACGACGACCTCTATGTCCTCAACAGCACCCTTTACCACCCTCGCCACCGGACGTCTCGTCATTCCCAACGGAGCCGTGACCAACGGCTCGGTCCACGCGGTCACCAACGCCAACGGCGCCGTCACCATCACCAACATGCCGGTCGTCATGAAGAACAAATAGCGACGAAAAAGGGTCGCCGATACCCGTCTCCCCCCATGCCTCAACAGCAATTACGGCGGGATCGGGACGTCATGCGGTCCGCTGGCGTCGATGAGCCGCACGGTCTTCGCTCCCTTGGCCTCGAAGAACTCCGAAACGCTGAACGTCGCTTGCGTCGGCGGGACGCCGGCCTCCGGCGGCTGCTCGTAGACGATGAAGACGGGCGGCTCTTCCCGGCCCGGCACAATGTCGAGCCAGACCATGTAGTCGTTTCCCTTCTTCGTACCGGTGACGTCGAGCGAATAGAACGAGCCTTGTTGTTTCTTCACCTTCATCGTCGCCGCCGTGGCGCGAGGAAGCTGCTTTGCGCCGCTATCGAGCCATCGTTTGTAGAGCGTGAGCCACTCGTCGGGCCAGGGGCCGCTGTTGTCGGGTGGCGGCATCATGCGGAATGGATCGGTGGCGCCAGCCTCCTGCAGCACGCGAACGCGCCATAACTCACCGGTGTTGTCGTCTGCCGAGGCCAGACTGTCGTAGCTCCAGAGATCGAGCTCGGGCTGAATGCCGAGCATGTGCTGGCGATCGATCTGGCGAAACAGAGGGCGGATGTGAAGCTCGTAATAAAGAGTCCGGGCCATGTTCGTTCTCCTATCGAATCGACTGCGTAAGCGACGTCTCTTTCTCGATCGACACCTTCCGCCAGTTGAATTCCGGTCCTGGTTCGATGCCCTTGAAGATCTCTTTGTCGTTGACGCGCTCGATGTCGATCTGCACGACGCGCTTCGCCGCCGGCGCGCCCGCCTCGAGCTCGCGGAGCCGGTCCGTGACGTCGAGAGCGACGTCAATCGTCGGCTCCTCGTCGTCGCCGTGATCATGATTGCTGCGCCAGGTCGTGAAGAACGTCAACTGTTCCGACTCCGTACGCGTCGCCGGATTGGAGCCGGCCGGGCGCAGATAGACGCGCACGACGTACGACGCGTCGACCGGCCTGCTGACGCCGGTGAACCGCAGCACGATCCTCTCACCGGCAGCCGGCGGCGCGACATTGAAGGGCACTTCGACCACGTGCGCGGCGCTCGGCATCGCGATCTTCAGCAGCGCCGGTCTCGCTTCTTTCTTCATTGCCGCTGCCTGGGCCAGCCCCTTGCCGGTGCACTGCTTCTGCTGCGGTTGATAGGTGTAATCGAGCCATGGTGAGGAGATGTCGGCGTAGTCGCCGGAGAGCTCATGCGGCATTCCCTTGCGAAAGTTGATCTTGAAATCTTTCTTGACCGGCCCCGGCTCGCGCCCACTTTTCCGCGCGGCGGTCTGGAATTCCGACCAGAGGCGGTCGAGGTTCGAGTGATGCCCCCAGAACAGCGGGTCGCGCGCGGCGTTCAGATTGCTCGCGTTGAGACCGCCTATGTACGCTCCGTGAATCGTGTTGTGCGGCTGGAGCTCGAGACTTCCAGCCGAGACCGCCAGCCCGCCGTATAAGGACCAGTCAGGGATCGCCTGGATCGAGGCGATGGTCTTCGCATCGAATGGCGCGGAGGGATGCGGCGTCGTGTTGCGGCACGTTGACGGGGTAGGACAGTCGGTGCCGACCGGCAGGAGTCCCGGCAGGGTCTCGAACTGAATCGGATAGCGTACGCCCGTGGGCGGCTGGGTCCAATCCCAGTACGGTAGCGTGACATTCGCGGTGATTGGAGGATCGGAGGCGCGCAGGGCGTTCTCGAACCAGATCAGATACGCCCGATGCCACGGCCAGATCTGCTCGCTGCCGTGTTTGCACGGTCCGGTGGAGATCGGCATACCGCTGCCGTGGATCTGCGCCCAGCGGATGTAGTTATTCGGGTCGTCTTCTGGCAGCGCCTCCAGCTTCTGGAAGGCGTGATCGAGCGCGGTCCACTCGGCGTCGCTGAGGTCGCAGACATGCTTGCGCACGCGTGTCTGGGCGAATGCGGTGGCGACGAAAAGACAGACTGCCAGGGTCGCAAAGAATCGTGCGGATCTCATCAGAACACTCCTTGTTTACATAAGGAGAGTGAAGATAGGGACTTTTCCCTACCCGCCGTTCGTCCTCCAGGCCGCGGACCTCCACTGCCATATGCTTCCGCCCGCATGAGAAATCTCCTCGCGATTGCGCTCCTTCTGCTCTCCGCCTGCGCGTCGACTTCGCCCCCACGCACTGACTACGACATCGTCCTCCGCCACGCCACCCTGTACGACGGAAGCGGGAAGGAGCCGGTCCACGGCGATCTCGCCATCCGCGGCGATCGCATCGCCGCCCTCGGCGACGTGCACGGCCGCGGCGCGACGGAGATCGACGTCCACGATCTCGCCGTCGCCCCGGGATTCATCAACGTCATGAGCCAGGCCCAGGAATCGCTCATCGCCGACGGCCGCGGGCTCTCCGACACCAAGCAGGGCGTGACGACGGAAATCTTCGGCGAAGGGGAGTCGATGGGACCGCTCTCGCCCGTTATGAAGAAGGAGCTCGTCGACGGTCAGGCCGACATCAAATATCCGGTCGAGTGGACCACCCTTCGCGAGTACCTCGACTGGCTGCGTACGCGCGGCGTCACGCCGAACATCGGCTCCTTCCTCGGCGCCGCCACGCCGCGCGTCTACATCCTCGGCCGCGAGAACCGCGATCCCTCGCCAGCCGAGCTTCAGCAGATGCTGGCCGTCACCCGCAAAGCGATGGACGACGGCGCGTTCGGAGTGGCGTCGGCGCTCATCTACGCCCCCGGCGCCTATGCTAAGACCTATGAGCTGATCGCGCTGGCCAAGGTCGCCGGTGAGCACGGCGGCATCTACATCTCCCATATGCGCAGCGAGGGGAACCGCCTCGTCGAAGCGGTCGATGAGCTGATCACCATCGCCCGCGAGGGACAGCTCCCCGCCGAGATCTACCACCTCAAAGCCGCCGGCCGCCCGAACTGGCCGAAGATGGATGAAGTCATCGCCCACGTGAACGCCGCCCGCACGGCCGGCCTGCAGATCTCCGCCGACATGTACACCTATACCGCCGGCATGACCGGCCTCGATGCGGCCATGCCGACATGGGTGCAGGCCGGCGGCTACGAAGCGTGGCGCAAACGCCTGCAGGATCCTGCTACGCGGCAGAGGGTGATCGCGGAGATGCGCACCCCCAGCGACAACTGGGAGAACCTGCTGCTCCTGGCCGGCGGCGCCGACCGCGTGCTGCTGGTCGGATTCAAGAGCGACGCCCTCAAGCCCCTCACCGGAAAGACGCTGGCCGAGGTGGCGAAGATGCGCGGCGTCTCCCCCGAGGATGCAGCCATCGATCTCGTCATCGAAGACGGCACCCGCATCAGCACGATCTACTTCCTGATGTCGGACGACAACCTGCGCAAGCAGATCGCGCTGCCCTACGTCTCCTTCGGCTCCGACGCCGACTCGTCCGCCCCCGAGGGGGTCTTCCTCAAGTCGTCGAACCACCCGCGCGCCTACGGCAACTTCGCCAACCTCCTCGGCAGATACGTCCGCGACGAGCACGTGATCCCCCTCGCCGAGGCCGTACGCCGTATGACCTCCCTCCCGGCCCGGAACCTCGGCATCGCCAACCGCGGCCTCCTCACCCCCGGCCACTTCGCCGACATCGTCGTCTTCGATCCCGCCACTATCGGCGCCCAATCGACCTACGAAAAGCCGATGCAATTCGCGACGGGCGTCATCGACGTCTTCATCAACGGCGTCGAGGTGCTGAAGGACGGCGAACACACGGGCGCGAAGCCGGGGAGGGTGGTAGTGAGGGAAAGGGGAGGGCGATGAAGGACCCTGTCATCCTTAACCATTGATGCGCCGAACGATCTTTGGCGAACGGGCACTCATACCATGGTAAGAGCGCGAGCATCGAAACGAAGCACGCGAGGGTCAAAATGAAGCGCGCGAGCATCGAAACGAAGCGCGCGGGGATCGAAATGAAGCGCGCCAGCCTCAAAATGAAGCACGCGAGGGCCGAATTGAAGCACGCGAGGGTTGAAATGAGGGTTAAATTCTTACCATGGTAAGAACGCATGGATAAAAATGAAGCAGCATGCATCGAAATGAAGCATGCATGCTGTAGAATAGAGCATGCATGCTCATAAATGAAGCATGCGACGCTTGAAATGAAGCAGCACGGGGTCAGAACGAAGCGTGCGAGCATCAAAACGGAGCAGGTGCTCTTACCATGGTAAGAGCGGCCGTTCCAGGGTGGCGCAGGCGAGGTTCGAAACGACGAATACCAGGGCGAGAAGGCAAATGCTTACGCCTGACGCGCGATGCCTGCAATGCGGTATGCAAGGTCACGCGCGGTGATCTTCGGACATCCAGCGGCTGATCGGCAGGATCAAGAGTGTGGAGTTGACTCAGGAGTGCGCCTCAGCCACCGCGCGATCGTGTACGAGAAGTCCGCGAACGCAAGATGCGCGAGGTCGAGTTCCAATTCGACACAAATCGCAGGCAGCTCGGCTCTGAACTTCTCGTAGCGGTCGTAGATTGCCGCTCCGCCCGGGATGTCGTCTCTGTCTGTCTCCGTGCGGAGCCAATCGCGAACATGCGTCACTGCGGCCTTCGGACTGTTGGCGTGCTGGTGAAGGTCTTGTCCGCTGATGTCCGAAACGTACTTCTGGAATTGGTACTGTTCGGAGTCGAAGATGAGAAACGACTTGTCGGCGCAGTCGGGGTTGAATGCTTTGCAGCCGAGGTCAATCCCAAGCTCCAGCGGCATGTTGAATCGGGGAAGGGAGGTCCTCTCGTCAAGCGCCGTTCGGGAAAGATCGTGGATCGAGTAGCGGGAGGCAGAGATCAACTCGACGATCTTGTACAGCCGTACCTGGCTCGAATCGAGACGCTCGCGCGCACACTTCGGGCGGAAGCCGGCGTCGTTGATGGCGAAGACGATCGCCTCAAACAGTGGCGCGTAGTCGTCGTCGAAGGGGCAGTTAATGAATACGTTTCTCTCGTACTCGTCGTGACGCATCGCGACGACCGCTACTTCCTCCGCGAGATCACGAGGTCGATGGCACGATCGATCTTCTCGCGAGGGATGGTGGTCGGCTCGGTGGGAAAGAGGATTTCGCGGCGGGTGCCTTTGAATGACCCCTCGTCTGTATCGCGCTGTACGAACTCTCCGCTAACACTCGAACGGTCGCGAACGGCACTTCTGCGAGCGCTACCATCTGGATTCTTCGCCATGAGCCTGATCTCCACTCTTCGTGTCGGACATCGAAACGTCCGGTGACCGACGGACATTCTAACCCCTGGGGGACCTGAAGAGCGGGAAGACCGGATGCGGTAATGAACATCACAGGGAGATTCACTTGGGTCAAGCCTTCGTTCTTGGCAAGCGGGTAAGCCTATGAAATGAAGTGACTTGTCGAAGGATGTTCCAGCCTCCAGACAACGTGATCATTTATTTGTTGCGAGCCATGGCGGGAGGTTCCCGGTCTGAAGGGCATGGAGGGGCAGAGAATCTGGTCGTCGCGGAGAGGATCGAACGCTTGCGCCAACCGCAGTATCCTGCTATATGTGCATACGACGGGAAGGAGGACGAATGCCCCAGCTACACCTGTACGTTTCTGATGAAGTCGCGGAGGCGGCGAAGTCCAGAGCAAAGGCCGCTGGGAAATCGCTCTCCTCGTACTTGGCCGACCTCGTCGTCGATGAAGTGGCTGGCGAGTGGCCGGAAGGCTTCTTCGAGGAGGTCGTCGGTGGATGGAAAGGGGAGCCGCTGGAGCGGCCGAAGCAGGGGCGCGCCGAGCGCCGTGATCGTTTCTAGCGATGTATCTGCTCGACACGAACGCCTGCATTCGTATCCTCAACGGAACTTCACCCTCTCTGGCCGAGCGGTTGCGGTTCATTCCACGTTCGCAGTTGAGGCTCTCCTCGGTCGTGAAAGGCGAGCTTCTCTACGGTGCGAGGAAGAGCAAGCGGGTCGCTGAGAACCTGCGGCTTCTGGAGCGATTCTTCGACTCGGTCGCGAGCCTTCCCTTCGACGATGGCTGCGCCGAGGAGTATGGTCTCCTTCGGGAGGAACTCGATCGCGCGGGAACACCGATCGGAGCGAACGACATGCTGATCGCTGCTACGGCCCGCGTCCACCATGCGGTACTCGTCACGCACAACGTTCGGGAGTTCTCGCGCGTCGCGGGCTTGCGCCTAGAAGATTGGGAGTCGCGCTAAGACGTGGAGGCCGCTACTTCCTGCGCGAGATCACGAGGTCGATGGCTCGGTTGATCTCTTCGCGAGGGATCGTGGTCGGTTCGGTGGGGAAGAGGATTTTGCGGCGGGGACGTTTGGGTCGCGAGGCAGTGCGTTGGCCGGCGGTGTCGTCGTGCTTTACGTCTTGCGTTTGTTTCTTTGCCATCGTGCTCTTATCCTGTTCGGACGACGGTAACGACAAATGAGTGACGATCAGTCTAACTCGGGTGGGCCGCACGACCACGACGACAGTTATGACGATTCTGTGCCGCCGATCTGGCAGTCGATCATCGAGCTTGGCTCGAGTCTACCGGCGGAAGAGTGGGATCGCATTCCGACGGATTTTGCGGCGAACCTTCATCGATATCTCTACGGATGACGAGCAGAAGGTGCCGGAGGCCGGGATGGAGAGCGGGCGTCTCGCCTGCTCCCGCCGTGGCGTCTCGCCCGGCGGTAGGTTCCCGCCAACAGCAGGGTTGAACCGGAAAACGCAGATGGAGACATCGTCGTCTTTACCCAACATTTACGTTCGCGTTCGTCCCCACCGCCGGGCGAGACGCCCGTCGGGAGCAGGCGCGGACGCCCGCTCTCCTTTCGCAGCGCAAGGATGGGCGGCGGCTCGGAATCCCATGAGGGCGATCCTATATTCATCGTTTCTTGGTAACAAGGAGACCTGATGCCGACCTACAACATCTCCGAGCTCGAGGCGCATCTTTCGAGTCTCGTCAACCGTGCGTTGGCGGGCGAAGAAGTCATTGTCGCGCGGGACAACAGGCCGCTCCTGAAGCTGGTACCGATCGAGTCGCCATCGGGCAGGCGGATGCCTGGTTCGGCGCGGGATGTGGTGAAGTTCGCTGACGACTTCGATTCGACGCCGGGCGATTTCGCGGACTACATGGGTTGATAGCAGCGCGCGTCCGCAGCGGCGAGACGCCGCTGGGCCAGCCGGCGAGACGCCAGCGCTCCGGCGCTGCGCGCTTCTCGCTACGCGAAAAAAAGGGCCGCCTTGCGGCGGCCCTTTCACATCACGAAACCAAATCGCGAACTACTTCGGTGCCGGCTTCTCGAAGATCTTCGGATCAACGGTTGGGTTGATCTCCATCGCCGTCATCTTGCCGCTGCCGCTGGGTTGGCCGGCGGTGGTGATGGTGAAGGCCACCGGGAGAGTGATGCCGTCGAAGGTCTTCCACTCGGTGTAGTCGGTCACGGCGTCGCCGCGGGGGGAGGAGGAGAGGCGTTGCAGGATCTTGCCGGAGGTGGGGTCGACGACATACTTGACGGGGGAACCGTCGGCGTCGATCGAGAGGATCGGGGCGTCGGCCGTTCCGACCTTCGCGGTGCCGTCGACGGTGAAGATGTACTTCGGGTTGTCGATGTTCTTGACGATGCCGAGGATGTCGGCGCGCGACTCATTGTGCATCGCGGTCTTCTGCGAGCCGGGCATGTCCCCCGAGCCCATGGGGCTCGACATGAACGCGGCATCCGCCGTCATCACCATGATCATCTCGCCCATCGGCGTCTTCATGACCCGGCGGCTCGAATCGGGGTACTTGATGGTGCTGTCGACCTCGATGTCCATCGGCCCTTGCTGCGACGGCATCTGCATCGTGCCGGCGGAGTGCGTCGTCTGGACGGCGTCGATCTTCGCTTTGCCGCCGACGAAGGCCTGGACCTTCTTCACCAGCGCAATTCCCTCGGGGCTGCTGGCGGCCGGCTTGGCCGCGGCCGCGCCGGGGGCGGCGGGCTTGGCGCCGGGTTCGGGGATGGTGATGTCGATCGGCGTTACGGCGCCGAGGGTCGAGAGAGGCTTGTCGAAATCCTTCTCCTTGCCGACCACCAGCACCGAGGTCTGATTCGGCTGGACGTACTTTTTCGCGACCCGCGCCACGTCGTCGGCGTTCACGGCCTGCAGCTTGGCGGGGTACTGCTGGTAGTAATCAGCGGGATAGCCGTAGAACTCGAGGTTCACCCGCTGCGACAGGATCTTGGCTTTGGAGTCGGCGGTGAAGACGTAGGCGTTGAGGATCGATTCCTTCGCCTGCGCCAGCTCGCCGGCCGTGAACGGCTTCGTCTGCAGGTCGGTCAGGTCGATGCGGGCCGCGTTGATCGCTTCGACCGTGGATCCGCTCTTGGTGCCGATCCAGATCTGGAAAAGGCCCGGGCGGTCCCAGTTCGTGTCGATGCCACCGAAGACGCCGTAGGCCAGGCCGCGCTGCGTGCGGATGTCGTTCATCAGGCGTCCGGAGAACCCTCCGCTCAGGATCTCGTTCATCACCTGAGTGGCATAGAAATCAGGATTGCTGCGCAGCACGCCGGTGCCGCCGTGGACGAGGTAGATGTTGCTCTGCGTGACGTCGTCCTTGGCCACGTAGTAGACACCCGGTTTCGCGGCAGTGCCGACGGCGGGGGCAGCCGCCGGAGCCTGAGGGCCCTTCGGCCACGCGCTGAAGGCGGCGCGCAGCTTCTTCTCCATGGCGGCGGCATCGAAGTCGCCGACGAAGCTGAGGATGATGTTGTTGGAATGGACGTACTTCTTGTGAAAGGCGATCAGATCGTCGCGCGTGACCGCGTTGACTGTCGCATATTCGGGGACGCGTGCATACGTCGAATCGGCGCCGTAGCCGAGCTTCCTCATCTCGCGGCCGGCCACGCCCATGGCGTCGTCATTGCGGCGCGAGATGGCCGTGGCGGCCTGGGTCTTGGCCAGATCGATCTTGTCCTGGCGGAAGGAGGGGTGCTCGAGAATGTCGACGAAGATCGGGAAGACCGTGTCGAAATCGCCCTTGAGCACGGACATGGAGACGTTCGTGGAGTCTTCGGCGGTGCCTGTCTCGACGCGCGCGGCGCGTGCTTCGAGGAAGTCGTCGAGCTCATCGCCGCTCTTTGACTCGGTGCCGCCGGTGCGCCAGGCCGAGCCGAGGAGGCCGGCAAGGCCGCTCTTTTCGGCGGGGACGTCGCGTCCGCCGCCGCGGATGCGTGCGCCGCCGCCGATGAGAGGCAGCTCGTGATCCTCCATCAGGAAAATCACCATGCCGTTGGCGAGCTGTACGCGCTTCGGCTGCGGCTGCTGGATCTGATGCAGTGGGGGCGTCTTGATGTCGTGGTAATCGGAAACCTGGGCGACGGCGGGTAACGAGAGAAGAACCGCCGCGGCCGCGATGGCATGCATGCGAAGCGATTTCATTTCGCGTCTCCCTTCGGCGTGGTGATGGCGGTGGTGGCCTTCTTCGCCGACTCGATCATGGCCGTGGTGCGGTTGGACGGCACGAACGTGGCGTTGGCGACGCGGCGGATGTCCGCCGGCGTCACTTTGTCGATTCTCTCGACCTCGTGAAACAGGTCGCGCCAGTCGCCGACGACCGTCTGGTAGATGGCGAGCTGAAGGGCCAGACCGGAGTTGTTGTCGAGCCGGCGAAGCAGGTTTGCCTTCGTGCGGGTCTTGATCGACTGCAGCTCCTCCGCCGGTACGTCCTCATTCTTGAGACGCTCGATCTCGGAATGAATCGGATCCGCCAGCTCGCTGGCCGTATGGCCGGCAGTGGGGATAGCAATGAAGGCGAAGAGAGTCGGATACTTGTTACCGGGAAAGCCATTGAATCCGGCCGCAACCGCGGCCACCTTCTTGTCGCGGACGAGCGAGCGATAGAGGCGGGAGGTGCGCCCTTCCCAAAGCAGCCTCTGGATGACGTCGAACGTTGCCGCATCGGGATCCGTCTCTGCCGGGCGGTGATAGCCCTCGAGGTAAACCGGCTGCGCCTGTTCGCGGAGGATGACCGTGCGTTCCGCGGTCTGTTTCGGCTCGATCGTGCGCAGCGGGTCGGGGGCGGGCGCTTTCGGCAATCGGCCGAAGTACTTCTCGATGATCGGCATGACCTCGGCGGCTTTCACGTCGCCGACGACGGCCACGACCATGTTGGCCGGAACGTAGTACTTGGCGTAGAACGCTTTGGCGTCGGTGGCGGAGAAGCTTTCCAGATCCGAGGGCCAGCCGACGACCGGCTGTCCGTACGGATGCGCCGTGAAGGCAGCGGCCAGAGCCTGCTCGAAGAGGCGGCCGAACGGGTTGCTCTCGCTGCCCATGCGCCGCTCTTCGTGAACGACGTCGCGCTCTTTGTAGAACTCGCGGAAGACGGGGTGGAGGAAGCGCTCGGAGTCGAGATAGGCCCAAAGCTCGACGCGGTTCGATGGCATCGAGTAGAAGTAGGCGGTCTCGTCGGTGTTGGTGAAGGCGTTCATGCCGGTGGCGCCGGCGCGGTCGACGATCTTGCTGAACTCGTTCGGCACGACGTACTTCTGTGCCTCGTCGATGGCCGCCTTCCATGCTTTGTCGAGCACGGCGACTTTCGCCTCGTCGTGGTTGACGGGATCGCGGCGGGCGCGGTCGTAGGCGGCGTATGCCTCTTCGACTTTTGCCAGCGCGGCCGACTCGGCCGTGTAATTCGATGTGCCGACCTGGGTGGTGCCTTTGAAGGCCATGTGCTCGAACATGTGAGCCAGGCCGGTGATCCCCGGGACTTCCTGAGCCGATCCGACGTTCACGATCGTGGCGAACGAGAAGACGGCGGCTTCGGGGCGCTCCATGACGATCACGGTCAGGCCGTTGTCGAGCTTGCGCATGGTAGTGCGCTTCTCGAACGAGGCGAGATCCTGCGCGTGCAGGGTCGCCGTGATCGTCAGAAGCAGGAAGAACGATGTGGACAGTCTTCGAACTGCTCCCTTCAATTGATACCTCCTTGGTTGGTTCGGTTGCTTGTTGATGAGTGAGAGACGATGGTTGATGAGGACTGGGGAAGTGGGCAGAGAGTACACCCTTCTTTCCTGATCCAAACATCGGGAGTCGGGGGTCGGCCAAAACCAGAAACCAGAAACTAGAAACCAGAATGCTGCGCTCCACCGTCGTTTCTGGTTTCTGGTTTCTGGTTTCTGGTTTCTGGTTTTGCCCGACCCCCGGCCCCCGACTGACAAACCTCCGGGTTTCTGTGATACGTCTTGACGCGGGGAGGGTTTCGTTGATTGAACGCGGATGACGATCTCGGCTATCGCGGCTGGCGGCGCCCCGGTCCGGTCCCGCCGCGCGGGGTTGACGCCGAACCTGGCGAGACCCTCGACTATCTCTGCGGCCACTTCCGCATCTTCCAGTACGAGCGCGGTCACCGCTATTCGACCGACGATGTGCTGACGGCGTGGTACGCGGCGCAATGGGCTCCCCGCGTCGACCGCGCCGCCGACCTCGGCTCGGGTATCGGCTCGGTCGCGCTGATCACGGCATGGCGCCTTCCGGGAGCGCGTTTCTGCATGGTCGAGGCGCAGGCGATGTCGGCCCGGCTGGCGCGCAAGAGCATTCTCTACAACGGACTGGAGCCGCGCTTCACGGTCTACGAGGGCGATCTTCGCGATCCGTCGATCCTGGCCGGCGAGGCGCCGTTCGATCTGGTGACCGGCTCCCCGCCGTACTGGCCGGCGTCCGCGGCGACGGGAGCCGCGCATCCGCAGGCGGTTCCGGCGCGCATCGAGATCCGCGGAACGGTGGCCGATTACGCGGCCGCGGCGGCACGGATTCTGGCGCCGGGCGGGATGTTCGTTTTCGTCTTCCCGTACATCCAGCGCGAACGCGCTTTCGACGCCCTGCAGACGAACGATCTCGTCCTGCTGCGCCGCCGCGACATCGTCTTCAAAGAAGGGGAGCCGCCGATGATCTCGCTCTTCGGGGCCATGCGCGCCGCCGACATACCACCTCGACGCGAAACGTGGATCGAGCCGCCGTTGATCATCCGCGCGGCGAACGGGTCCGTGCATCCGGAGTATGCGGCGGTGCGGATGAGCTTTGGGTTTCCACCGGGGGATGTAGGGCCGGCCGAGGCGTGACGAGACTGTTGCGTTAGAACCTTTGGCGGAGCGCCATCACCGCCTGGATCACGGCCGATGTCGCAATCAGACAGAAGCCGGCAATCAGTCCGGCCAGCATCGCCGGCACGACCAGTGCCCACTTGCCGCTCGCGAATTGCAGATAGCGCAACAGTCCGATTGCGCCGCACATCGCGGCAAGTACACCGAGGACGACACCAACGAAGAATGCTCTCGCCGTTGGCATGGCAAGCAACCAGCGTCGAAGAATGGTCACGACGAGCCAGACGCCAATCCCGCCGAAAAGACCAAGTAGCCCGAACCCCACCACATTGAACAGGATCGCGGCCACCAGACTCCCCTCGGCGTCGGAGGGCAGCTTGCCGGTTGACATCATGGCGATGGTGCTCGTCAGTATCCCGGAAAGCGCCGCCCCGGCCGCGAAGCCATAAGCAATGGAGAGTCGGTTCTGCATCGAGGACGCTCGCGGGTAAGTATGAACCCTCTGCTGGCTCGGTGCGTCCGGAGTACGTCGCGATCCGTTAGCCTCGGTTAGCCGGGGATGTGGCGGATGAATGCCGCGAAGGTTTCGCTGGTCGCCGGCTCCTCAAATCGACGATTCTCGAGGTTTTCCGGCGGACTCACGGCAGCGTGACTCTTGACATCATTCGGCTACGGCGTGTATTTTAGGGTACACGTAAGGAGGAACATATGTTCCGTCGTGTCGCCAGCCTCTTTTCGGTGATCGTCCTCGCCAGCTCGATCTCGTTCGCGCTCCCGAACGGGTGTAACAACTATTACTGCATAGACGACGGTTACGGGGGAATGTACTGCTGGCAGGCCCTCGATGGTGGCGGCATCGGCAATCTGGCCGGGTGCATGACGGTGCGGCTGTACAACGGTGACGGGTCGGGCACCGAGTACTGCCGCGCAACATTCTGTTACTACGTTTGACGGGCCGGATTTCTATGAAGCCCGTTGTACGCGCAGCGGTTGTGTCACTGCTTCTGGTGTCGGCGGGCGATGCGATCGCCATCGTGCTGCCAGTCGTCGCTCATGGGATCGAGGTTCGATCGTGCGACGGCGACGTGACGTCTCGACAGTCATGTCCTGGGGCAGCGTGCAGGACGCTTACGTTCCCGCTGGCAAGTCTGCCCCAATCGCACGGCCTGAACTTACCAGCCGGTCGCTGGGACCTGACCGTGGAGTCGTTGCGATGCTGGGCTCCCCCAATCACCGTTGACCCAGGTGGCGCGAACGTGCTTCCCGTCTGGCCTGCGGCTGAGATACACGGAACGATCGCGAACACCAGCGGGGATACAGTGAGTTCCCTGACAGCGGAGTTTCGATTCACCGGCGAGACTAGTGAGCAGGAGCGGCGTTTTTCGATAGTCTGCCCGGTTGTTAACTCGCGATGGAGTTGCCGCGCGCCCGCCGCAGAATTTCAACTCCGCCTGTCATTGGATCGACGTGCGCCCCGGTACGTTCACCTCAACATCCCTCCTGACGAACGGAAAGATCTCGGCGAAATACGGTTCGAGCCCGGCGCCTCGGTGGCGGGAACGATCGCCAAACCGGGCGGCCGGCACGAGGAGACAATCGTGGAGCTCATCCCGGAGTCCACGCGCTCCCAATCGCTCGTTGGCCGGCGCACCGTGGTGAACGAGTCCAGCGGCAGCCTCTTTCAATTCACCGGAGTTCCGCGGGGAGTCTATCGCCTCACTGTCTCGCGGCCGGGCTGGTTCCCGGCAGAGGTGAAGTCGATTCAGGTGGAGGAGGCGCGCGAATCGTTTCTGGACGAGCCCGTTCACCTTACAAGAGCGGCTGCAATCAGAGTGTTCATCACCCCGGCCCTCTCAACGGAGGGAGAACCGTGGCTCGTGCGTATCGAAAGCACTGCCGCGGTGGCTCCAGCCGAGCCAATCGCCGAATCGCCCGCATCGTTTTCCGGGGAATGGCGTAACGAAGCGCTTCATGCCGGGAAGTACGCGTTGTCTGTTGTCGATCGGCAAGGATCCGTCTTTCTCAGGGAAACGGTGGAGGCGCGCATCGACGCCGCCCCACGGTTTCTGAACATTCTCAAGATTCATGTCCGCGGCATCGTGAAACTGGGTGCGGTCCCGTTCGCCTCACAACTGGTGTTCACGGACGACGACGGCTCTTCGAGGATTACACTCAAGTCGGACGCAGCCGGCAAATTCGACGGTGTTCTTTCCCACGAGGGCCGGTGGTATGTACAGGTTCTCGACCCGGCAAATACGTTCTACATCAAAGAAATCCGTGTTGAGGTCAAGCGCAGCCCGGAACAGGCTGTCGCCCTTCTATCCATTTCGTTACCCGGTGCGAAGGCCATTGGTCATGTGACCAATGAGGCAGGCGATCCCGGGAGAGGAGACGTGATCGTGTTCCGGGACGGCAGGGGAATCGCGGATGCCCTGATCATGCCGGACGGATCGTTTGAGGTGGATGGTCTCGATCCCGGTCCCGTAACGCTGCAAGCCCTTGCTCGCGGGGCGGAAAGCGACGAGGTCTCGTACCTGGCGGCGGAAGACGATCCCGCGACCGCGGAGCTCCGGCTGCAAACGCTCCTCGAAGTAAAGGGCCAGTTGCTTTCCGAAGACGGCTTTCCCATAGCCGGCGCGGTCATTCGATACGCTGGCGCGGGAATGGCGCGCTTCCGGCAGGCGATCAGCGGACCGGCAGGAGAGTTCTCGGTGCGAGTTCCGCGGGGCACCACCAGCCTGCTGGCTTCGATCTCTGCCTCTGGTTTCCCGGCAACTCTTCGGAATTTGAGCCCGGACGCGCCGGGGACCCAGCGCATCATCCTTGGGACCGCGTCCGCTTCGCTCCATATCGTTCAGCGGCCCGGCGCAGCATGGCCTTTTGTGACGTTGGACGGCCAGGCGTTTCTCAGGGTCAGCGCGCTGCTGTCCCTGCCCTCGGCCGATGGACTTCCCGGTCTTGTAGCCGACGGTCTTCAGGTGCAGGTCACTCCCGGGTTTTACACGATCTGTTACGCGGCGAAGGTGAAGGAGGCCTGCCAGTCGGCCAGCGTGGCGGCTGGTCATGAACGGTCGTTCTTCCCTCCGGATGGGCCTTCCAGGTGAAAAGTGCGTTGATCCTCGTCGCGACTTTGGCTGCCTCTCTGATAGCGGCAGCGGACGCGCGTTCGTCATCCCCGCACGCCTCTGGATGGCTGGGACTCGGCTACACCTACAACGTAACAAACACATCGACGGGACGGATGGTCTGGCTCTTCGTCCGCCAGATCGTGCCCGGGGGCCCGGCGGACAGGGCAGGCCTGAAGACACAGGACGTGATCACCCTGATCAACGGCAAGAGGATCTCCTTCATCGATGAGCTCGCGGCTCTGAATTTTTTCAGCGGAATCCGGCCGGGCCAGCGGGTGCTGCTTGGCGTTGTGCGTGGAAGAACCGTGCAGACTGTGACCATCGTGGCCGCCGGCGCGCCGCCATACATGGTTGAGCGTCGACGGATCAATGAAGAAGTGGCAAAAGCGCAGCGGCACTGAACCGTGGGCTCATGAAGAGACGTCCGGCGAGGGGTCGCGGGGTCTCGAGGTTGCGTGGTCTCGCGACCGTAGCACCATCCCGCGGCGCCTGCCCGAAACACCGCGCGACCGCGAGACCCCGAGACCGCGCAACCGTTTCGGCTGGCGCTGGGCGCTGCGGACAAAGGGCCTCGTCCTGCTACGCCGGGGCGACACCGAGCCGCCGTTGATCACCCGATAGCGTGATGGCTCCGGCCTATCCGGAGTACGCGGCGGCTCGCATCGGCTTCGGGTTTCCGACTGGGGATGTGGGGCGGTCTGCGCTGCCCTGATGGCAATGCAGGTGGCGGTGCCGAGAGAAAACGTGTGCACACCAGCGGACGGCCAGTCACCAATTTTGCACATGTGGGGAAATTCACTTTTCTTGTATGGTGATGGCCGTCACGAAGTAGAGTGATGTTTCTACTTAGTGACCGAAGAATCTGTTGCATACTGTTCCACATCCAAGGTAGACCAGGAAGTCCGGACAGACGGTTGCCGATGAGAGGGAAGGCGCCTGAATGTACGAAACGAAGCTCAACTCGAATCCCGATTCGAAGCCAGAGCCGTCGCGGATCGTGATCAGCGGCGATCAGGCGGTGATTCGCGCGGCGATCTGCCGGCTGGTGGAGATCGAGGCTGGATTCGCGGTGGTTCGTGATTGCGACAACTCCCCGGAGGCGCTGGCCGAGGCTCTAGCGGCGCGGCCCGATCTCATACTGATGGATCTGGATCTCAATACGCGCTGTAGCGGCGCGCTGGAGCGAATCGGAGCGCTCCTGCGCGCGACAGCGGGGACTCCGGTGCTCATCCTGACCGCAACCGACGACTGCCAGGCAACGCAGTTTGCGCTACGCCACGGCGCCATCGGGTTCGTTCTGAAGCACAGCTCGCCCGACACACTCGGGCGTGCCATCCGGGCCGGCCTGGCGGGAGAGATGTGGCTGGAGCAGTCGACCATGGCGGCATTGTTCCGCGCCAAACCGGCATTGAACGGCAACCACGGCTCCAGGCTGACGCCGCGCGAGCGCGAGATCATCGAGCTGGTCGTGCTCGGACTGCAGAACAAGGTGATCGCGAAGCGGCTCTCCATCTCCGGCACCACGGTTCGCCATCACCTCACCTCGATCTTCGAGAAGCTCGACATATCGAATCGCATGGAGCTGATGCGCTGCATGTTCGACGGAGTGGTAGACGAGGCGCCGGCTCCGGCGTTCGTGACGCGCCGACCCGGAACAGCAAACGACCCCACAGTTGAGCCCCCCACGGGGGCTCTTCCTCCCATGAAAGTGACTCGCATGTTTGTCGCTTTGTCCGATGCGACACCGCACCGCGGCAACCTAACTTGATTGCAGACCCGCAGACGGCTGCTTTCCTCGGTGCGCTCCGGAATTGTTTCGAAGCAGTTCGCCGTGTTCGTATGCCGTTCGGCGGGATATGAGGAGAGCAGGGATGCAAACCATCAGTCCTTTTCGATCTCGCACGTTGTTTCTTCTGACCGCCATGGTCGCGGCGATGATGTTGTCCGGAGGTGCAACACTCGGCCAGACAAGTACGCCCGCCGCGGGCACAGACGGTCTGATCGGAGCAACGGCCTGCGGACGGACCGTCCAGGCTGACGTGGTGGCGCTCGATCAGCCGTGGCTCTGGAATCGCATTGGGGCGGTCGAGCCGCAGGGGATGATGTTCGCGCTGAAGCGCGACATCGTGCCCATCGACGCCACGCTCGGCCTGGTGGCGGGCAACGTCCAGCTTCGCCCGGACAAACGTCCCCGCCCGCTCATCCTCCGGATGAATGTCGGCGACTGCCTGCAGATCAATTTCACCAACCTCCTGGCGTCGGCGCCGAAGGATGCCGAGCAGCCGGCCACGCGCACCGCCTCGGTGCACGTCAACGGGATGCAACTCGTCGACAGCATCGCCTCCGACGGATCGAACGTCGGCAAGAACGCCAGTAGCCTGGTCAAACCGAACGGTTTCACCATCTACAAGCTCTACGCCGAGCGCGAGGGCGGCTACGTCATGTACAGCGCCGCGGCGACCACCGGCGGCGAAGGCGACGGCGGCTCGCTGGCCGCGGGACTCTTCGGCGCGGTTCTGGTGCAGCCGACGAGCGCCGAGTGGTATCGCAGCCAGGTCACCAGGGACGACCTGAAGTACGCGACCATCGGTACCACGACGGACGGCCATCCCATCCTCAATTACCAGGCCGTCTATCCCACCGGACACAAGTTCGCCGGTCTGCCGGTGCTGAACATGCTGCAGAACGGAAAGATCGTCCATTCCGATCTGACGGCCATCATCACCGGACCGAATGCAGGGAACTTCCCGGCCGGCACGTATCCGCCGAATCCGGTGTATCCGAACCGCCTTCAGCCGTACCGTGAGTTCGGGATCATCTACCATGATGAAATCGGCGCGGTGCAGGCCTTCCCTGAGTTCGAAGACGCCGTCCTGAGCTTCACCCTGCACGGGGTCCGCGACGGATTCGCCATCAACTACGGCACAGGCGGCATCGGCGCGGAGATTCTGGCCAACCGCTTCGGCGTCGGCCCGGTGGCGGGTTGCACGGAGTGCAAGTACGAGGAGTTCTTCCTCGCGTCATGGGCACTGGGCGATCCGGCCATGGTGGTCGACGTTCCGGCAAATGCTCCCTGCACGCCGGACCAGATCAAGAAGGCCATTCCGTGCCTCAAGCCGGGACTGAAGGCGACCAAGGCCTTCTATCCCGAGGATCCGTCGAACGTCTACCACAGCTATATCAGCGATCACGTGAAGTTCCGGATCCTGCATGCCGGGCCGAAGGAACATCACATCCATCACCTCCACGCCCACCAGTGGTTGCATACGCCCGACAGCGACGAGTCGGCGTACCTCGACAGCCAGGCCATAGGACCGGGCTCGGCATTCACACTGGAGATCACCTACAACGGCACCGGCAACCGGAACAAGGTCGTCGGCGACTCGATCTTCCACTGCCACTTCTACCCGCACTTCGCGATGGGGATGTGGTCGTTGTGGCGCAGTCACGACGTCTTCGAGGGTGGGACGCAGCTCGACGCCAACGGCCGCCCGGCCGCCGGCTCACGCGCATACCCCGACGGTGAGATCATGACTGGCACTCCCATTCCGGCCGTCGTGCCGATGCCGACGCTGGCCATGGCGCCGTTGCCCGAGGCGACGGCGACGATCGTCAACGGACAGGTTCAGATCACGGGGACGGGCAATCCCGGCTATCCGTTCTTCGTCCCCGCGGTGGCCGGTCACCGTCCGCCGCATCCGCCGCTCGACACGGTCGATGACGGCGGGCTGCCGCGTCACATCATCATCGGCGGAACGTTCACGGAGAAGCACACCCGTCTGGACTTCGACAAGACGCTGCTCACCGCGAACGCCAGGTTCATACCGGAGACCGGTTCTCCGACCGAAGTGGCGGCGATGAAATATCACTCCATCCGCCTGCACCCCAGCTTCACGCCCAGTGGTGCGGCGGCGAACTTCGTCACGAACGGTCTGCCGCCGCAGCCGGGCGCGCCGTACGCCGATCCGTGCATCACCGACGCCGGTCTGGCCACAGGCACGCCGCGCGTGTATAAAGCGGCGGACATCCAGCTCGACGTCAATCTCAACAAAGCGGGCTGGCACTTCTTCCAGCAGCGCCTCACCGCGCTGTGGGGCGACGTCGCCGCAACGCGCAACCGCACGCGGCCGCCCGAGCCATTCTTCTTCCGCGCCAACACGGGCGACTGCATCACCTACAACCTCACGAACCTGGTGCCGAACGTCTACGCGCAGGACGACTTCCAGGTCCGCACCCCGACCGATGTCCTCGGACAGCACATCCACCTGGTGAAGTTCGATGTGACGTCGTCCGACGGCTCGGGCAACGGCTGGAACTACGAAGACGCCTCCTTCTCGCCGGACGAGGTGATCGAGCGCATCAAGGCCATCAACGCCTTCAACCCCAACACCACGCCTCTCGTGCCGAAGCCGCATCCGTACTTCGGTACTCTCGGCGCGCAGACCACCGTGCAGCGTTGGTTCGCCGACGACGTGCTCGACAACGCCGGCAACGACCGTACTCTGCGCACCATCTTCACGCACGACCACTTCGGGCCTTCGACGCACCAGCAGGTCGGCCTCTATGCCGGCCTGGTCATCGAGCCGAAGAACTCCAAGTGGCGCCATTCAGAGACCGGCGTAATCTTCGGTACCCGCTTCGACGGCGGCCCGACGAGCTGGCACGCCGACATTCTCACGGCCAACAGCGCCGACAGCTATCGCGAGTTCATGCTCGAGTTCAACGACATGGCGCACGCCTACAGGCCGAACGCCGGCTTCCCTGATCCGGCGAACGTGATCAATCCGCCGAACAAGAAGGACGCCGGCCTGCCGTTCCTCCTGGAGGTAGCGGACCCGTGCCCCCTCAATCCGAATGTGCCGCCGCCGGCGGTGCTTCCCAGGCCGCCGTGCCCCGAGGCCATCGCCTCGGCCGACCCCGGAACGATGGTGGTGAACTACCGCAACGAGCCGATCGCTCTGCGCGTGCAGAACCCCGCCACCAATACCCAGGCCGCCGGTAAGGCGGGCGATCTCTCCTACGTTTTCCGCTCCGACGTCACGCGCGCCAACGCGGCGCTCAACGTCCAGCCCAACTTCTATCCGCCGCTCACCGGCAGCATCCAGCCTGGCGATCCGTACACGCCGCTGCTGCGCGCATACGAGGACGACAAGGTGCAGGTGCGCGTGCTGGTCGGCGCGCACGAGGAAGGTCACAACTTCGCCATCAACGGCATCAAGTGGCTCTTCGAGCCCTCCGACCCCAACTCCGGATTCCGCTCCTCGCAGATGATGGGCATCTCCGAGCACTTCGAGTTCCTCGTCCCGCGGCTCCCGAAGGAGGGCGTCGGCGCGTTCGCCGACTATCTCTACACGCCGGGCCGCTCGACCGACGACATGTGGAACGGCCTGTGGGGGCTGATGCGCGCGTACGGTAACGCGCAGGCAGACCTGTTGATCCTGCCGAGCAATCCGAACGGCGGCAAGGTGATCACGAACACCGGCGACTTCAACGGCGTCTGCCCGAAGACGGCGCCTGTGCGCAACTCGGACGTCACGGCCGCCCTTGCCAGGGACATCCTCTCGGAAGGGACGCTGATCTACAACCACCGCACCAATCAGGGTGGAATCCTTCACGACCCGACCGCGATCATGTTCGTGCGCACGAGCGAGCTTGGTCTCAACGGCAAGCTCGACCCGACCTTCCGGCGCGAGCCGCTCGTTCTTCACGCCAACTCCGGCGATTGCATCAATCTGACGCTGCGCAACAACCTGCCGCTGACGGCACCCGATCTGGCGGGCTTCAGCAGCCTGCCGATGATCGTCGAGCACTTCAATGCCAATCAGATCATTCCCTCCAGCGTCGTCGGTCTGCATCCGCAGAACCTGTTCGTCGACGTGACGCGCGGCGACGGTCAGGAGGTCGGCTTCAATCCCTCCCAGACCGCCACGCCGGGCCACTCGGTAACGTATCAGTGGTACGCGGGCGATTTGCTGGTGGATTCGACCGGCTTCGCCACCCCGCGCCCCATCGAGTTCGGCGCAACAAACCTGATGTCCTCCGACCCGATCAAGCACAGCAACAAAGGCGCGATCGGCGCGATGATCATCGAGCCGAAGGGCTCCGTTTGGACGTGGGACGCTGATTCCCACGATTCGGCCACGGTCTTCCCCCCGGACGGAAGCACGATTCGCGACTTCGCGGTGCTGTTGCAGAACGACGTCAACCTCCGTTACGGCGTCGACGGATCGGCGGTCAAGAACATCAAGGATGACGACGACGCCGAGGATTCCGGACAGAAAGGTGTGAACTACCGCACCGAACCGATGTGGAAGCGGATGAACTATCCACCGGAAACTCCGTTCAACATCACCCGCACCTTCGACTTCACCAACGTTCTTTCCAACACCCAGGTCGGCGGCGATCCTGAGACGCCGGTCTTCACCTCCCACACCGGAACCACGCTGACCCGCTTCCGTCTGCTCGAACCGGGCGGTCACCAGCGCAACAACGTGTTCACCATTCACGGCCACGTGTGGCGCGAAGAGCCGTATGTCAACAACTCGACCGTGCTGGCCGGACGGACGGAATCGGAATTCGCAGGCGCGATGATGGGCGTCGGTCCCGGCTCGCACTTCAACCTCCTGTTGAGGAACGGAGCGGGGGGCGCGTTCAGCGTCACCGGCGACTATCTCTATCGCACGTTCAACTCCTTCCAGTTCGACGGCGGCATGTGGGGGATTCTCCGTGTCATCCCATAGCCGTTTGTTGTACTCCTCTCTGTTCGTGGCGGCGCTCCTCGGGAGCGCCGCCACGGCGGTTTCTGCCGGGGTGCCCAAGCCTGACGTGACCAGGCCCGGGGTCACCAAACCCGGGGTCACCAAACCCGAGGTCACCAAACCCGGGGTCACCAAACCCGAGGTCACCAAACCCGAGGTCACCAAACCCGAGGTCACCAAACCCGAGGTCACCAAACCCGAAGTCGTCATGCAGAAAGTGGTGCGCGACGGCATCTCGGTCGAGTTCATGCCCACGGTCGCCGCACCGGGCCAGGGCCGTCCCGATCTGATGGAAGGAGAGGACGTCGATCTTCGCTTCTGGATCCGCGGCGCGGCCGGGGAGCGGCTGGCCGGCATCAAGCCGGCGGCCTGGATCGACGCACGCAACGACGCATCGAACGCCGCCTCCGGAAGCGACGTCTGCAAGCAAAAGGTGCAGTCGTTCGTCTCCGGCACCCTGAACGCGCGGCCACAGGTCGATCTCAACTCGTACTTCATCCTGACCCTCAACGCCGAGCCGGTCATCTCCGTCATTGATCCGATCCTCGGCTTCGGCGGTAGCCGTCTCTTCACCGACATCCGGCTGGCCAGCCCCGGCTTCGACTGGGTGCTGAGCAAAGACCAACGACGCCTCTTCGTGGCCATGCCGCTGATCAATCAGGTCGCGGCGATCGATACCGACTCCTGGAAAGTCATCAAGAACATCGATGCCGGAGTCAGACCGACCCATCTCGCCTTCGCTCCCGACGACAAGATGTTGTGGGTTTCCGGCCAGAACGCGGATGCCGCGGCTCCGTCGGTGACGGTGATCGACGCGGCCACGCTGACGGTCGTCTCATCGCTGCGCACCGGACGCGGTCCGCACGGCCTGGCATTCTCGCCGGACGGCGGCGCCGCCGCCGTGACCAATGGAGCCGAGGGCACCGTCACGCTCATCGACTTGAAAAACGTCCGCGCGATCAAGGAACTGCAGATCGGCGGTTTCCCCGCGGCCATCGGCGCCTCACCGCTGAGCGGTGCCCTGTACGTGGGTGACGCCAGGAGCGGAACGATCTCGGTCATCGACCCCGTCAAGCAGCGGGTGACTACACACATGGACGGCAAGCCCGGCCTGACGACGATCCGCTTCGCGCCCAACGGGCGCTTCGGGTTCGTCACTCTTCCGAACGCCAACGTGGTCGAGGTCATCGATTCGTCGAATGCCTCGATCGTCTCCACCATCGACGTCCCGAAGACACCGGACCAGATCACCTTCACCGAGACCTTCGCCTACGTCCGCTCGGCCGGCGCCGACACCGTCACCATGATCCGGCTGGCCGATCTGGGGCCGGGACGCAAGCCGAACCTGGTCGACTTTCCGTCCGGCCAGCTTCCACCATCCGCCGCGATGGTGTCAGGAACCGCCGACGCCATCATCTCCGCACCACAGTCGGGTGCGGTGATCGTAGCCAACCCGGCGGACAAGCTCCTCTACCACTATGAAGAGGGGATGGCTGCCCCCATGGGGAACTACGAGGCGTACGGCCAGACGCCGAAGGCGGTGCTGATCGTCGACCGCAGCCTGCGCGAGTCCGCGCCGGGCGTCTTCTCCATCAAGACCCAGGTCCCCGCGGCAGGAATGTACGACGTGGCGTTCTTTCTCGATTCGCCGCGCGTGGTGCACTGCTTCAACCTGAGCGTCCGGAGCAATCCGGCGCTGAAGAAGCTGATCATCGAGCGTAAGGTCGCCGTGCAGCCGCTCTTCAAGCCGTCGACCATTCACGTCAACGAGCCGGTCGAGCTGAAGTTCAAGCTCACCAATCCAGTCACCGGACAGACGCACGACGACGTCAAGGACCTCCGGATACTCACCTTCGCTCCCGGAGTGTGGCAGAAGCGCGAGTTCGCCCATCCGCTCGGCGCCGGGATCTACAGCATCACGGCGACGGTCCCGCAGCCGGGCATTTACTACGTGTTCGCGGAATGCCCGTCGCTCGGGCTGAAGGTCAATGCCCTCCGGCCGGTGATGCTCTCCGCGGTCGCCGCCGAGGACAGAAAGGAATCGCCATGAGACTGTTTGCGGCAGCGGCCGTCATTCTGATTACGGCATCGCTTTACGGAGCGACCGAGAACTTCAAGCCGGCCATTCCCGACGTACCGGTGTTGACGCAGGATGGGAAGAGCGTCCGCTTCTACACCGACCTGGTGAAGGGAAACGCGGTGGCCGTGAACTTCATCTTCACCAACTGCAAGACGATCTGCCCGATGCTCGGCGGAATGTTCACCAACCTGCAGAAGCAGAACGCCCGCGAAGTGCGGCTGATCTCGGTCAGCATCGATCCGACCGTCGATACGCCGCGCCGGCTCAAAGAGTGGGGAGCGAAGTTCCACCCAGGACCGTCGTGGACGTTCGTCACCGGACGCCAGGCGGACATCGATCAGATTCTGAAGGCGTTCGGCGCTTACACGTCGCAACCGCAGGCCCACCTGCCGATCACCATCGTCGGCAGCGACGCCACCGGCATCTGGACGCGCAATTACGGCTTTCTCAGCGGTCCTGAGCTGGCGTTGGTGGTCGCGCGCGTGACCGGCGCCGCACAGAAAACGGAGGTTGGCAGCAAATGAAACACGCCATGATCGCTCTGCTCTTGCTCGCCGCCGTTCCCGCGTTTGCCGCGGATCTCCCGACCGCGGGCCGCAACTACTTCACCGACGTCGAGCTGACCAACCAGAACGGCGAAAAGATGCGCCTCTACAGCGACCTGATCGCCGGCAAGACGGTAGTCATCAACTCGTTCTATACGACCTGCGTCGGCATCTGCCCGATCATGGCCGGCACGTTCAAGCGCATCCAGACCGCGCTCGGCGACCACCTCGGCAAGGATCTGATCCTCATTTCCGTGACCGTCGATCCGGAGACCGACACGCCGGCACGCCTGCGCGACTACGCGAAGAGCATGTCGGCGAAGCCGGGGTGGTACTTCCTCACCGGCAAGAAGGAAAATGTCGAGGCGGCGCTGCACAAACTGGGGTTGCTCGTCGACGATAAGGAGAATCACAAGGCAGTGATCCTCATCGGCAACGAGCCGAAGGGCGTCTGGAAGAAGGCCTTCGGTCTGGCCACCTCCGAGGACATCGTGAAGATGGTCGAGGAGGTGGTGGCCGCACAATGAAGCGCTGCGCCATCGCCGTTGCATTCCTCGTCGTGGCCGCCGCATCGGCCGCGGACCTGCTCACCCCCGCGGAGAAACGCGGACGCGAGATCTACCTCCATGGCCAGGGCGCCGCGCGGCCGATCACGGCATTCTTCGGATCGGACGATGCCGGCGAGATCAGCGCGAGTGTCGTCCCCTGCGCGTCGTGTCACGGCCCGGACGGCCGCGGCGTACCGGAAGGCACGGTCGCGCCGTCCGACGTCCGCTGGAGCGTTCTGACCAAGCCGTTCTTCTCGAGCGACGGTGGCCGGCGCCGCCCGCGTTATGACGCGGGCCTGCTCGCGCGGGCGGTGCGCGAGGCGGTCGACGCCGCAGGCACGCCTCTGTTCGCCGTCATGCCGCGCTACCGCATCGACGACCGCGATCTCGACGATCTCGTCGCGTACCTGCGCCGGTTGGGCAATGAGCCGCAGCCGGGGCTCGACGACGCCGCGATCGTCGTCGGAACGGTCGTGCCGCTGACCGGACCACGCGCGCCGGCCGGCGAGGCGGTCCGCAGCGTCATCAGCGGCTACTTCGACGACATCAACGCGGAAGGCGGTCTGTTCGGCCGCCGCCTGAAGGTCGAGGCGATCGACGCCGCCACGGCGGCGAAGAAGATCGCCGGAGGACAATTCTTCGGGGTGGTCGGAGTTTCCTCGGATGATTCGTCTCTCGACGACATCGTCAGCGCCGAGCGAATCCCGCTGGTCACTCCGTTTGCCACCGCGCTGGAGAGCCGGTCGGCGGTGAGCTCGTTCTTCATTTTTTCCGATCTCGAGAGCCAGGCGCTGGCGCTGCTCGACTTCGCGGCGGAACGCGAGGGCAAGCGCGCGCTGCGCGTCGCCATCGTGCACGACGGCGGCAAGCTCGCCGACGCCGCGGCCACCGTCGCCGCGCGGCATTGCAACTCCCTCGGCTGGACGGTGGGGAAGAGGGACGCCGAGATCCTTCTTGCCATCGGCAGTGTCGACGTTCCCGCGGTCGCGGCGACGGTCAAGACCCCGCAGATCCTCATCGCCGGTGCGTCGGTCACCAAATCGCTGTTCGAGCTGCGCGGGAAGACCGTGTTCGTCGCCGCGCCGACGCTGCCGGGTGACATCTCCGACGAGGGGAGGGGCGAGATCGAATCGTTCGCCATGCGGCATCACCTCAGCCCGGAGCACCACGCCGCCGAGATCTCCGCCTACGCGGCGGTCAAAGTCTTCGTCGAAGCGCTGCGTCGTGGCGGCCGCGACGTCACCCGCGAGAAGGTCATCGCATCGCTCGAGCATCTGTACGGTTTTGCCACCGGCGTCACGCCGGCGATCACCTACGGGCCGAACCGCCACATCGGCACCGTAGGCGCGTACGTTGTCGGTATCGATTTCGATCGCCGGACGTTCAGTCCGGCCAGCCGCTGGATCACGCCGGCGGAATGACAAAGGAGACAGAAGCATACCAGCTACAAGACGGATGACCGTAACTGTTGGCTGGAATCTGGCACTGCCACGATTGCGGCCGGGATCAGCGCGACTCCGGGAGTGGGAGCTCCCTGGCTTCTCGGCTACGCCCCGATCATTCGGGCTTTGGCATTTGTTTCAACTGCTCGATGTACTCGTACGCCTTCGCAGCCTGAGGGCTCATCGGAGCGATCCGGATGACGCGGTTCCAGGTCTTGACGGCCTTGTCCTGGTCCTTCAGGTCCTCGGCATAGAGCACCCCCAGGTCGAGAAGGCTCGGCAGGTGCCTCGGATCGATCGTGCTCGCCTTTTCGAAGTTGGCGATTGCCTTGTCGAACGCACCGAGTTCCCTGTACATGACGCCCTGGTCGGTGAGGACGTCGGGATTGTTCGGTTCCAGTTGGAGAGCTTTGCCGTAGGCCTCGACCGCCTTCTCTCTCTGCTGCGAATCGCAGTATTCGTTGCCGAGCGCGACCCAGCCCTTGGCGTTGCCGGGATCACGGTCGACGAGCTGACGCATCGCTGCAATTCGCTGCTGCCTTCCGCTCGCAGGCGCCGCCTGAGTCGCGGCGTGAGGCGCGGCCTGAGTCGCCACCTGAGGCGTGGCCTGAGGCGTGGCCTGAGGCGTGGCCTGAGGCGTGGCCTGAGGCGTGGCCTGAGGCGTGGCCTGAGGCGTGGCCTGAGGCGTGGCCTGCTTCGTTCCGGTGGGGGCAGCAGCGGGCAGCTCCTGTTGGGAATGCCTGCAGGCTGCCACGGACATCACCATAGCGGCCGCCATGCCAGCGACGAAACACTCGACTCTGCGGTTCATGCGTTCAGCTCCTCCTCGCCTGTGCGCGACGATACGCGTCCGGCGCAGAACAGCCTGCGGATCGTGAATCTGCGCCGGCGCTGCTCACTGCGCGGACGGCGAGCCCTTCGTCGCCGAGCCCGCCGCGGCTCGACTCTGCTGCTCCATGTATGGAAGGAGCGCGTCCACTTCCTCTGCGCTCAAGCCCAGATTGGGCATCCGGACGTTCGGGTACCTGGCGAAGAGCTTCTTGGCGATGGGATCGCCCGCGGCGAGAACGCGGTCCGGCACCGCCACGTAGCGGGCCAGCCAGGCGCGATCGCGCAACGTGGTCACGTTCAACAGATCGGGCCCCAGGCCCTCTCCCTTCCCGATGGTGTGGCAAGCGGTGCAGCGGGACTGGAACAGGTACTCGCCTTTGCCGACGTTGTGGAGCGGCCCCATGTCCGCGTAGCTCTTCACCGGCTTCGCATTGTACCCTTCGAGAAAATGGAGGATGGTCGTGGCGAGGAACTGCGGGTTGTCAACGGCCGAGTTCATCATCCACTCGCCCGTCGCCTCCTTGCCGATCAAGAGCGCGGGCTGGTGACCGTCGGGGTTTGCCGCGTCGGTCAGAGACGACAGGCCGAGCTGCTTGCTGATGAGATTGATGTCCTCCTTCTTCCCGGTGAGGAAGAGCCAGCCGGGTTGGACGTGAAACTTGGTGGCGTAGGCCTTCAGCGCCTTCGGCGTGTCGTGCTTCGGATCGATGCTGATCGAGTAGAAGAAGATGTCCTTGCCGACCCGATCGCCCAAAAGGCGCTGCACCTGCGACAGCTTCGCGGTCTCGAGCGGGCAACTGAAGGTGCAGCGCGTGTAGATGAGGTTGATCACGACGGACTTGCCCTTGAGCAGGTCGTCGTAGAAATGAACGACTTTCCCGTCCTGGGTGGTCAGGGGAACGTTGGGAAAGTAGCCCGGGCCGCCGAGGGCGGCGGCGATCGCCGGCGCCGGACCCAGCATGGCTGCCGCTGTGGCCAGCAGCACTGCAAATCCGATCCTGCTTCGAAGAGGTGCTCGCATTTGTGTGTCGCTCCCTTTTCAATGATGAGAACAGGCGAGCCGGCCTGATGCCTGGCCGGCTGGCCCGTTCAGGGTTCCTGCTGCTGCGATCAGGGGGTGCCGGCGCTCGTAATCACCAGAGTGCTGACGCTGGCAGTCACCTTGCTGAGCGTCTTCGTCGTCGTGTTGTAGGTCATGTTCAGGGTCAAGAGCCCCGTCTTGGCCTTGAGGTATGACCCCGGCGCATCCTCGAAGTAGGCGAACGTGGTTTCGATCACGTCCGTCCCCGCGAACGGCCGGGTCAGGTTCGCCTCGCACTCGTTGAGGTAGACAATCCCCGTCTTG
>JADGNY010000037.1 GCA_017883235.1 Thermoanaerobaculia bacterium
ACCGCCACCGCCCCACCCGCGCGCCTTCGGCGCGGATGATGTCGCCGTCCTCCACCCGACGACAGTTCACTTCTCTACGGGTTCTGGTGATCGGCGACAGGCTGACCTTCCGGCCACGTCATGAGGTGCACTTCCGAGCAGGCTTCAGTGAGCGCGCCGGAGCTGTCCGAGGCGTTGATCCACCAATCGGCGAACGTCTCGCCTTGCTTGCGAGTCACCTTTTCGACGATGCGAAGCTCCGGCGGGCGAGTCATGGCGCTTTTCTTTTCTCCAACAGCGCCAGATAGACCGTTTCATCAGAGGCGGACAGTTCGAAGAGTTCGACCATGTAGACGGGACTCTCGCGCATCAGGGTGGCCGTCTCGGTGAGCGCGACCATGACGCGGCGACTCGGCTCCGCGTCACCTTTGCGAAGCCGCAGGAGATGCGGACGGCTTATCCCTGAGCGCCGCGCGAACGCGGACGACATCACGCCCCACTCCCGCATGTAGGTATCGAGTCGAGTCGTACCGTCAGCGTTTACTACCGGTCTCTTCCTGGCCATGCATCCTCCTCGCATCTGTGCTTGCCACGGCAAGTGGTAGGGTAATGCTTGCCGTGGCAAAGTACAAGGTGATGCCGCCGAGGAAGGAGAAAGCGCCGGAAGCTATCGCGTTCGGCGCGAAGGTCCGCGAGGTCCGCACGAAGCGGAAGCTGACGCAGGAATCACTTGCCGAGGCCGCAGGTATCGCGTCGATTCAGGTCGGTTTCATCGAACGCGGGTACAACGTTCCGAAGTTGACGATGATCCTCTTGCTCGCCCGTGCTCTCGACGTTCGTCCAGGCTCGCTGATCGATCATATTGACATCTGAGGTAGACTTGCTCTATGCCTACACGAGCAAGCAAGAAGCCTCCAAAGGAAGATGAAGTTCAGGCCGCCGTCCGCGTGATCCGCACCGTCGTCGAGAGGACGGAGCGCGTCGTCGATCCCGCCGTGAGTGCCGCAGCTTCCGCGCTGTCGAAGCTGGGGGCGTCGAAGGGTGGAGAGGCGCGGGCAGCCAGCCTGAGCAAGAAACGGCGATCGGAGATCGCGAAGAAGGCGGCTGAATCACGCTGGATGAAACGGTAGCTTGACAGATTCGAGGCATGTGATACGATTCCTTTACGTTCAATGAACGACGTAAAGGAGCGGAGATGCTGAATCAAGCTGAGCCGATTATTCGAGCCTTCTGGGCTAGCGTGCCGGTCGATTTTGTGACCGATGCTTTTGGCGCATTATTTGACCAGTACCTCGCTGGATACGAAACATGCGAGTCCATGATGGACGCGTCCGAGCGGCATGACGTGCTTTCCGCAATACGTCGCGCTCTGATCGAAACAGAAATCCGAAACGTAGGCCGCCGATATCATCCTACCGCCGAAGTTCAAACGCTGATGAACCGGCGACAGACGAGTCACTTTTCGCTGATCAAGTTCGGCGCGGTAGATCTAACGTTCGCGAAATCCGGCTCTCCCAAGCTGCTGCCTCGTCCGGCCATCCATCGGATGAATCTGTTTGAAAGGGCACAAGCGACGCTCTTCGACCGCGAAGTCGAGAAACCCGGCGACCGCCTTTACGGAATACTCATTCATGGCCATGCTAGGCGCAAGAAGTGTGACGAAGATGTCGCGATCGCCAATCCTAAATTCCCCTCTTTCGCCAGAATCGCGTTCCCTGATCACGATGGAAAGATCCTCGCGAATATCGATCTCTTCCGCGACTTTCGTTTTGTCGTACAAAGATATATGCCGGCCGTCGAGCGTGTCGAGAACGCTGATCCGAAGCCGCTCCGCATCAGGAAGAGGAAGGAGGATGACGAATGAGGGCAGGCATCCCTGGATTCGTGCCCGAAAGGTTGAGGCGAGCCCGCGAAGCACGCGCGCTCACCATCAACTCTCTAGCTGAGATGATTGATGTGTCGCGGCAGTCGCTTTCTGCGTACGAGAGCGGCAAGCAGAATCCCGGACCAGAGGCGCTCGATCGCCTCGCTCAGATTCTCAACGTCCCTGCTAGGCACTTCACGACGCCGATGCCGGCACAGCGACCATTCCGATTCTCGTATCGCTCCCTGAATGCCGCTACGAAACGGTCGCGGTCCAAGGCTGAAAATAGGTTTTATTGGTTCGATGAGATTTTGGCGTGGGTTGAGTCGGCCATCGAGTTCCCGCCTTCAGATATCCCTCAATTTGATATTCACGATCCGCTCTCGCTGAGCAATCACGATATCGAAGACCTTGCTGCGGAGACGAGACGCAAATGGGGTCTTGGAAACGGGCCGATCGGAGACATGATCGCGCTGCTGGAGAGTCACGGCGTTATCGTGACGAAGTTCCCTCTGGACTCAGACCACCTCGATTCATTTTGCGCACATGGTCACGATCTGCCGTCGTATATTGTCTTGAATTCCGAGAAGGAGTCGGGGGTGCGGCTGCGCCTAGATGCTGCCCACGAGCTTGGGCATGCAGTCATCCACCGCGGATGCTCATTCAACGCCGGGGACCACAAGCGCGCAGAAGCGCAAGCGTTCCGTTTTGGTGCCGCTTTCCTGTTCCCGGAGGTTTCGTTTCTTCGCGAAGTCGTCTCGGTCTCGCTGTCTTCTTTCTTCGCGCTAAAGCGCCGATGGGCTGTCTCCGCCGCGATGATGCTGAAACGCGCAGGTGACCTAGAGTTGCTGCAACCAGATCAAGCCGAGCGGCTATGGCGTTACTACTCCTCGAAAGGGTATGCCCGCCATGGTGAACCGTACGATGACGTGATCCCGCTTGAACGTCCCCGGCTTCTCAGCCGAGCATTCGAGATGATTCTCAGCGAGGGGATTTCGACAAGAGAGCAGATACTCGAAGCGATACCGCTCTACTCCAACGAGATCGAAGAGTTGTGCTCCCTTGATCGCGGGTTTTTAAAGTTGACCGTGCCCGTGGCGGAACTCAAACCGCGCCAGAGTGGATTCTCCGGCGGCTTCGGAGATGGGGGGACGGTCGTTCCTTTTAGAGGTCAGAAAGAGTGAAAGCCTCGCGATCAGGCGAGGCTTTCATGCGCCCTCGTAGCTCAGTGGAAAGAGCAGTCGACTACTAATCGACTGGTCGCAGGTCCGAATCCTGCCGGGGGCGCCACTTCCTTTCGGACGCAGAAAGTTTACTCCCGAAAGCGCTTTTTGTCGTGTTACAGCTTGACTTCTTTCCCGAGCAAGCATAAGATCCTGTGCATGAACAGTCTGAGCCCTGAAGTCCGCGCCCGCATCGTCGCCGCCCTCGTGGAAGGCGTCTCGATCTCCTCGATCGTCCGCATGACCGGCGTCGCGAAAACGACTATCCTCCGGCTCCTTCGCGAGGTCGGAACCGCCTGCGCGCAGTTCCATGATGAGCAAGTCCGCAACCTCGCTACCGAGCGCGTGCAGGCCGATGAAGTGTGGAGCTTTTGCAGTATGAAGCAGAAGAACGTCCCCGCCGAGTTGCAGGAAACCATCGGCATCGGATCAATCTGGACTTGGACGGCGATCGACGCGGACTCCCGGCTGATCATCTCGTGGCTCGCGAGTAACCGCAGTCCCGAGCCGGCGAACGCGCTCCTTCATGATCTCCAGTCCCGCACGTCGAAGCACCTGCAAATCTCCTCGGATGGCCTGCCTCACTACATCGACGCGGTCATGCAGAGCTTCACTCCCGGCAGCGCGTCACTCGGTCAGGTCGTCAAGACGTACGCGACCAGCGCCCCGCAGCCGGGGATGAACCCGAACAGTGCGGCGAGTAGGTACTCACCGGGACGGTTGCTCTCCATCGAGAAGACGGCTCCCCTCGGAACGCCTGACATGAAACACGTTTCGACCTCGTACATGGAGCGTTGGAACCTCACCCTCCGCATGGGCAATCGGCGCTTCACCCGGTTGACGAATGCGTTCTCAAAAAAGTTCGAAAACCACTGCCACATGCTCGCTCTGACCGTCGTCTTCTACAACTACTGCCACGCGCACAAGTCGCTCGGCGGGAAGACTCCGGCGATGGTCGCGGGACTCACGGACTACCGGTGGACGGCTGCCGACATGCTCCGGCTGGACATGTGGTCAGAGGCGAAGGCAGCCTGATCGCACACCAAGATTAGTGGTAGGGAATCCACGCCTTCAAGTCCCTCTACCTTTGGAGATGACGCTTTACTCTGACTCTGTGACCGAGTACGATCAGGTGACTCCCCATCAACTTGCGAGAGGTGTCGGACGTGCCGAACGGTGATCCTTCGTTCTTTCGTCTATTCGACAGGTCGTTCTACGTCCGTCTACTTCTACCGTGGACAGTTCCGCTAATTCTTTGGCAAACAAGGGGTTCCGCTGCCATCACCAGTGAACTTCTAGCCGGGATGGCCGTAATACTCTCGGCCAGGCTTTTCGCTGATGAGAGCTTTCGGGGTATCGTGCAGGGAATTTTCTGCGTAGCCCCGTTTGCTGAGGGTGTTTTGGTTCTCGGCGCAGGCACGAGATTTCAGTACCCCCTCGTGGCTGGTCGAGGTTGCTATTTGGTGGCGGCGATCGGCACCGTGTTTGCGGTGATTTCAGAAGCTAGGCAACGACGGTGAGCGGAATCGCTAGTGGAAGGGGAGACATCACATGTTACTCATTCTCGGCAACGTAGCACTCGTGCTCGTTGGTGCTTTTCTGTGGTTTCGGCGCGAATCACGTCTCGACTATGCCGTGCCGGATGGTGGCGTCAACCCGAAGGTGTACCGCCTGCTAGAGCGGGCAAGAAGAGGGATTTTCCATGGCCGGGATGCGGTCCGATTCACGATCTTCGGGATTGATCACGAGAACGCTAATCAACTAAGACCGATAGCGCGCCTTGGGTGGGGTCGCGCCTCACGTAACAGCGAAGTACGATTCCGGATCGGAGAGGGACTTGCCGGTACGGCATGGTTGACGCAAGGCTACATCATCGTCGCGCGCGTTGACGCCCCATCTACTGACACCGCCCGCGAGGAGAATGAAAAGCTCTTCAACCTTCGACCAGAAACGGCGGATGGATTGAGTGATGAACAACTTAGCTCGCGTGCACTCATTGCGGTCCACCTAGCAAGCGCCAGCGGTCAGTTTCGCGGGGTTCTGTGCATCGACTCCAAAGACGCAGCGCTCGTACCAGCCGTGAACCAAGGAGAGGAGTTTTGGTCGGCCGTAGATCAGCTGGCGACGGCTTTGGCAGCTGCCCTAGTAGATGCTGGGTCTCACGTGAGCATCAGCGAAAACGAAATGACAGCAACGGACGACGCAAGGCTATTCCAACTTAAGGTAGCCTGAGCGTTCGCCCGGAAGCGCGAACAGGGACCTGTCACAACCTGACATCAAACGTCTCCCGCTGGGTAATGGTCTAGTTTGCTGTTACAACCTCCCGTTTGGGGTCTGGACACGAGGCGCTTCCCCTCAGCGCCGCCCGGCGTTGTTACAACTTGACCCTCAAACGCTACCACTACCGAAACGATGCGCACGAGGGGTCGAAACGATGCGCACGAGGGTCAAAATGAAGCGCGCGAGGGTCAAAATGAAGCGCGAGGAACGGGAACAGGGGTGGGAAACTCATGAAAACACGCAACTTCAGCGCGAGAACCGCCCTCTCATCCGCCTTCGGCACCTTCTCCCCCCGCAAGAAACCGCGGGGGGAGAAGGACTCTCGACGTAGGGAGGCGCAAGTCGTTCAAGGAGAATGTGAGAATGCGGGCTAGGAGTCTGCGCGGCAGAACGATCGAACGGAGATGGTGGCCAAGCCTTGGGCAACCAGCGCCGCCGGCCGTGCCGGCCTAGCGCGCTCGCTGAATCACCCGGCCATCGACAGATGGGAGAAGAACGTCTGCGTCGTCCCGCACTCGCGGCAGAGGAAGTGCAGCGTGTCACGCCGCTTCCACGGATTGGGGGCGTCGCAGACGGTGCAGAGGGTGTCCTGCTGCGGAAACGGCCGTTCGCAGTGATCGCAGGCGACAGGCTTGCCGGCCGCGTTCACGTCATCTTCGCAACTGACTTCACCGCAACTCGGACAACGCCAGCAAACAGCCATCGCGCGCGACCCCTTCGAAAAAGATGGACGATTGGACGGCTGCAAGAATAGCAGATGAAAAACAATGATGATTAAAGATTCCCAGGGTCTCGCGGTTGCGGAGTCTCGCGGCGGGGTTGTAATCGAAACGCCGCGAGACCGCGTGTACTACTTCACCTTCGCCCACGTATCCTTCAACGTCACCGTTCGATTGAAGACGATCGCCTCACCGGATGAATCGGGATCGACGCAGAAGTATCCGAGGCGCTCGAACTGATAGCGCGTGAACGGCGCTGCGCCGCGGACCGAGGGCTCGAGCTTCGCGCGCGGTACGACCTGGAGTGAATTCGGATTGAGGTCGTCGAGGAAATTGCCGCTCTCTTCCGGGTTCTCGGACCGGAATAAACGGTCGTAGAGGCGCACCTCGCAGTCGACGGCGTGATCGGCGGAGACCCAGTGCAGGGTTGCTTTTGGTTTCCGGCCGTCAGGCGAGTCGCCGCCGCGCGTGGCAGGGTCGTAGGTCGCGTGCAGCTCCACGATATTGCCGGCGTCGTCCTTCACCACTCCCGTGCAGGTGATGAAGTACGCCGAGCGGAGGCGGACCTCGCGGCCGGGAGCGAGGCGGAAGAACTTGTTCGGCGGCTCTTCCATGAAGTCTTCTCGCTCGATGAGAAGCGTTCTTGCGAACGGAACCTTGCGCGTCCCGGTATCGAACCACTCCGTTTCACCTTCGGGGTAGTTATCGATGACCACGCGTAGCGGATCGAGCACACCCATCACCCGCGGCGCGGTGGTGTTCAGATCCTCGCGAACGCAGAACTCGACCAGGCCGGCGTCGATGACGTTCTCCCGCTTGGCGACACCGACGCGCTCGCAGAAGTTGCGAATGGATGCGGGGGTGTATCCGCGGCGCCGCAGTCCGGCGATGGTCGGCATGCGCGGATCGTCCCAGCCGTTGACGTGCTTCTCCTCGACCAGGCGAAGCAGCTTCCGCTTCGACATCACCGTGTAGTTGAGGTTCAGCCGCGCGAATTCGTACTGCCGCGGGCGCGACGGCACGGAGACGCTTTCGATCAACCAGTCGTACAGCGGGCGGTGATCCTCGAACTCGAGCGTGCAGAGCGAATGCGTGATGTGCTCGATGGCGTCAGAGAGCGGATGCGCGTAGTCGTACAGCGGATAGATGCACCAGGCGTCGCCGGTACGGTCGTGGCGCTCGTGGCGGATGCGATAGAGCACCGGATCGCGCATGTTGATGTTCGGCGAGGCCATGTCGATCTTCGCCCGCAGCACGTGCGCGCCGTCCGGGAACTCGCCGGCTTTCATCCGCCGGAAAAGATCCAGATTCTCGTCCACGCTCCGAGTGCGATACGCCGACTCCTGGCCGGCCTCTATTAACGTGCCGCGCATGGCCCGCATCTCGTCCGCCGAGGAACTGTCGACGTAGGCTTTTCCCTTCAGGATCAGCTCCTCGCCCCAGGCGTAGAGCTGGTCGAAGTAGTCGGAGGCGTGGAAAAGATTGTCGTCCCAGGAGAAGCCGAGCCAGGCCACGTCGCGTTTGATCGACTCCGAGAACTCGACCTCTTCCTTCGTCGGGTTCGTGTCGTCGAAGCGGAGATTGCATTGCCCGCCGAATTCGCCGGCGATGCCGAAGTTGAGACAGATCGATTTGGCGTGGCCGATGTGCAGGTAACCGTTCGGCTCGGGCGGAAAGCGGGTGATGACGCGCTGGTACCTGCCGGCGGCGAGATCCGCTTCAACGATCTCGCGGATGAAGTCGCGCGGCTTCGATGGGGCTTCGGTGGTCATGGGGCTGGACCGTATACATCACCGCGTGGCGAGTCAACAATGGCACAATCCCGTCATGCGAAAACTCGCCATCCTCGCCGCGCTCCTTCTCGCCGCTACCGCACGCGCTCAGTCGCTCGATGACGTCGTCTCGAAGGTCATGAAGGAGTACGGCGGGCAGGCGGCCTGGCAGAAGGTAACGTCGCTGCGCGAGAGCGGCACGGTCGTGCCGATGATGCGCAAAGGCGACGGCAAGACGATACGGTTCTGGCAGAAACCGGACAAGCTGCGCGTCGAGATCGTCTATCCGACGGGAACCGAGCTACGCGTCATCGACGGAGACCGTGGAACGCGCAATGGCAAAGAGGTCGCCGGGGATCAGCTCGAATCGATGAAGCAACAGGTTGCGCGGCTGGCCTTGCCGCTTCTCCTCGTCGAGAAGCGCGCCTCGCTCCACGACCTGGGCACGAAAGACGGCGTCTGTACGATCGAGATCCCCCTTTCAGCGTCGCTGATGTTGACGGTCACTATCGATACGAAGACGTCGCACATCCTCCGGTCGACCGGGAAAGCGTCAGGCCTCGAATTCGTCGTCGACTACAGCGACTTCCGCCGCGTCAACGGCCTGCTCTTCCCGTTCGCGGAAGCGGGCATGGCGCAGGGGATGCCGACCGCGAACACGAAGCTCGATTCGATCGAGATCAATGCCCCTTCAGCGCAGCCTCCGCCTGCGGCAAAATGATCCTGACCCACTCGGCGTACATCTTTGCGCTGGGATGGAGGCCGTCGGGCGCCACGAGCGCCGCGTCGATGGCGGCATGGCGGGAGACCGGCGTGATGTCCGCGTAGCGGGCACCGGCTCGTTTCGTCTCCTCGGCGTTGATGGCGTTGAAGTGATCGATCTCGGCGCCGATCTTCGCCCGGTCGCGGCCGGCGGCGAAAGGCGTGACGCCCCAGTCGGGGATGGAGACGACGAGTACACGCTTCGGATCGTTCCCGGCGAACGCGATGGCTCGCTGTAACAGCACGACGAATTCCTTTCGATACTGCTCGGCATCGCGACCGCGGTATTGATTGTTGACGCCGATCAGCAGCGTCACGAGCGCGTACGGTCCGTGTGGCTTCGCCGCATCGATGGCCGATGACAGCTCGTCCGTCGTCCAGCCCGTTTTGGCGATGATCTCCGGATAGGCGATGTCGATCCCATTCTTGCGTAGCTGGAGCGCGAGCTGATTCGGCCAGCGGTCAGCGGTGGCGACGCTCTCGCCGATCGTGTAGGAATCGCCGAGGGCGAGAAAACGGGGTGATGGCGTCATCACGAGCATGAGAACGGCGGCGAAAGCGCTCAGCATCCCCGAAGTCTACCCGCTGCTAACCTTTCGGCCTCCACGGCGTACTTACTCTGCACAGGAGGCACACCATGAAGCGCATCCGCAGTGCAGTGCTCGCGGCCGTGCTTGGGCTCGTATCGATTTCGGCCGCGTATGCCGCGATCGATAGCCCCATTCACCGCAATTTCAACGTCCGTCCCGGCGGGACGATCACCATCGACGCCGACATCGGCGACATCAAAGTCACCTCGGGTGCCGCCAACGTCAGCGTCGACGTCATCCGTCGCGCCAGGACGTCGAGCCGCTCGCACGCGGACGAGCTCTTCAAGGACCTCGACGTCAGCTTCGCCCAGGAAGGAAACGACGTCCGCATCCGCTCGCGCTACAACCATCCCACGTCGTGGTTTCACTGGAACACGGACCTCGACGTCCATTACGTCGTCAACGTTCCGTCTCAGTACAACGTCGACCTGACGACCTCGGGCGGCGACATCACCGTCTCCGATCTGAACGGACAGGTGCGGGCCAAGACATCTGGCGGCGACGTTTCACTCGGACGGATCAATGGCCTCGTCGACGCGCACACCTCGGGCGGTGACGTCTCGATGGCCGGCTCGCACGCGAACGCGATGCTTTCCACCTCGGGCGGCGACATCAAAGTCGGCGACGCCGCCGGTTCGCTCAGCGTGAAGACCTCGGGTGGCTCGATCGATATCCGACGCGCCGGGTCCGACCTGAAGGCGCACACATCCGGCGGCTCGATCGAGATCGGCGATGCCGGCGGAGTCATCGACGCTTCCAGTTCGGGTGGATCGATCCGGGCACGCCTGTCGCGGCAACCGCATGGCGATTCGACGCTGTCGACGTCCGGAGGAGGCATCACCGTTTCCCTCGCTCCGAATGTGGCGCTCGACATCGACGCGCATACGAGCGGCGGCGACGTGGCCTCGGATGTTCCGGTGACGATTCTCGGCAAGCAGAACGATTCGTCACTGAACGGAAAGTTGAACGGCGGCGGCCCGAAGCTCGTGCTCCGCAGCTCCGGCGGCGACATCCGGCTCCAGAAGTAATCTATCCAGCCGCGAGGATTGCCTTCGCGGCGGCACGCGCGCTGGCGAAGGCGGCGTCCGACAGGATGCCGCCTTCATCCACCCAGTCACCGGCCACGTAGAGACCGCGTACCGGCGTCACGGCGCGCATTCGCGAGGATCGGCCCTCCGGCTCGACGAGTGCATTGGACACCGTCATGGCCGGCAGGAACCGGCGGTGGACGATGAGCTCGCGCCAGCCGGGCTGCATCTCGTCGACGAGCGTTTCGAGCTCCCCCTCCGTTCCTTCGCCATATTTCATTGCGTGGAGGAGAGCGCCGCCTTTCGGCGTCAGTTGCGCCCATTTCGAGTGCACCGAGTAGTAGAGCGGCTTGTCGATGCCGAGGGCAAACGTGTTCCGCGGCTCGGGAAGTTTTGACAGGGCGATATCGAGGCAGGCGGCGGTTACCGCACTCGACGTTGGCCAGTCGAGGTCGGGAGCGAGCTCGCGGGCGGTGCTGGGATCGACCGCCATAAGGACGGTTTCAGCCGGGATGAGCGTCCCTTTGTCCGGATCGGTCATGTCCGGCATCGCCAGCGACATGGTGTCGTTGCGGACGTCGACTTCGAGTCCGCCGAGCTCCACGCCGCGAACCGAGCCTCCGTCGTGATGGACGCTCACGACGCGCGAGCTGGTCACGAAATTGACGCCCGACGCGACCGCGGCACTATGCAGTGAGTCGACGATCTTCTGCCACCCTTCATCGACGTAGACGACTCCGCGGATGGCCAGCCGCAAATGGGCCAGCGCCGCGCTGGCGCTCTGGAGGTCGGCACGGTCGCTGTAGGTAGCGAGGCGGAACATGGCCTCCAGTACCTGCCGCAGGCGCTCTTCGGACGCGTTCGCGTCGATCCATTCGCGGACGGTCATCGAAGCGTAGGGTTTCGGGTCGATGCGCCGGATGCGAAGCAGAAGCATGGCCGCCTTTGCCTTCGCTTTCGGCCCGAAGATCGACGTCGTGAGCAGCGACCAGGGGTTGGTGGGAAGTTTGTATTGCTCGCCGCCGAGGATGGCCACGCCGCGCGGCTTCGGAATGCCGCCGCGCACCGGGATGCCGAGCTCCCGCAGAACGTTCCAGCCGAGGCCGTTGCGGTAAAACGCGTGCGGCCCGAGATTGAACCGGTAGCCGTGGCGGAGATGCGTCACCGCCCGGCCGCCGAGGTAACGGCGGCGCTCGAAAATCGTCACGGTGCGTCCGGCGCGCGCAAGGAACACCGCTGCCGAGAGCCCAGCCAGGCCGCCGCCGACGATGATGACGTTCTTTGACACGGTTGAGGGCGGATGCTACCGCGAATTCACAGCTCAGGTGGATGAAGTGTGGCACAATTTCCTTCGGTCAAACTCCCCAGGATGAAATGTGTGTGGTTCCACTGTTCTCGTGGCCGGTTACGGCACGAGTGCAGTAACACGTGCCTTCAACCGGAGAAACGTCCCTGCGCAAACTGGCGGTGTTGCTGTGGTTGCTGCTCATTCCCGTCGCGGGATACGCCGCGTCCGGCGATGAGTTTTACCAACGCCTCTATCAGCGGGGACTGGCGCACTTTGCCGCCGGCGATTACGCCAATGCCTTCACGGAGTTGCGTAAAGCCGCCTTTGGTTTCGTCGAGCAGGTCGATCAATTCGAGAACGCGCAAGCCTACGCGATCATCGCCGCCCACCGGCTCGGGCACGACAACGACGCGCGCGACTCGCTGATGCGCATCGTCGCGGCGGAGAAGGTTCAGCCGCACTTCCGCTCGGTCACGCTTCCTGTTGATGTGCGCGCGGAAGTCGATACTGTTGCCGCCGCACTGTTGACGACGGAGGAGTGCACGCTCCTCGGCGTTCCCGAGCAGGTACGGCGGGCAGGGGCCGCGGCAAAGCCACCGGTCGTGGTGCCGACACCGACGAAGCGTCCGAATGTTGCCGTGACGGCGCCGCGCGAAAAAGAGGCCACCGACGACACCGCGCACCACGCTACCCAGCCGAGAGCAACCCCGCAACCGGTTGCGCCGGTGCCTCAGCCGAGGACCGTTGCACCCCAACCCGTGGTTCCGAATCCGCAGCCTGCCGTTCCCACTCCACAACCTGTTGAACCGGTGCCTCAAACGCCGCAGCCGGTCCAGCAACCGCAACCGGTCGCGCCGGTGCCGCAGCCGAGGACCGTTGCGCCGCAACCCGTGGTTCCGAATCCGCAGCCGGTCGTTCCCACCCCGCAACCTGTTGCGCCGGTGCCCCAACCGTCGCTACCGCTCCCCCAACCGGTTGCACCGCCGAAGCAGGAGACGGCTCCTCCGCGTCCGCGGCCCGGGACGCCGGATCCAGTGCCGCAGCCGGTGGCGAAGAATGCGGACGCAAGACTCGCCGAGGCACAGCGGGCAGTCGACGACGGTGAGATCGGCCGCGCGCGGTCGATCTACATCGCGCTCCTGAGCGGTCCTCCGCTCTCGCACCCAGCGGCGCTACGCCTCGCCGAGGGGTTGTATCGCGTGCGTGACTTCCCGGACGCCGCGCGCGCCTTCGCACGTGCAGGTACCCTCGTCCACGGCGAGGAGCAATACCACTACTACTACGCTGTGACCTTGTACGAAACGGGCCGCTACGCGGAAGCAAAGCGCGAGCTTGCCGTCTCACTTCCCTACATCGCCGCGACGACGGAAGTGGCGCGTTATCGCGCGAAGATCGAGGGAGCGATCGAGTAACGACGCAATCTCTTGTCTATCTGACACATCCCTTTGATAGAATCGCCAAAATCCGTTTGAGTGAGTCGCCCAAAATCCGCGAGCGTCTTCGAAAGGCTGACATGAAAAAACTTGCCGTTGCTATCGCCCTGATGCTGTTCGCGATCGTCGGATATTCCGCCGAACGAGCGACGACGCCCGAGATCACGCCGCCCGCCAACGGCGAAGAGTTCCTGCGTCTGAGCAGCACCGAGAAGTTGTTCTGGTCGATTGGCTATTCACAGGGTTATCTCGACGCCCTGAACAAGATCGACGTCGCCGCCGGACCGAATTCAGCCTGTGCCAGTCTGGCCGCGCGCACGGAGCGGCAGAGCTCGACCGCGGGCAAGATGTCCGGTTTCGAGCTGGTCTCCGGCCTCGAGAAGTTCTATGCCGATCCGGCCAACACGCTGATCCCCGTCGGAAGCGCCATCCGCATCTACATGCTGCAGGCAGCCGGCAAGGACCAGGCCACGATTCAAGAGCTGATCGAGACCGCGCGTGCGCTCGGCGCCGAGAGTTCCCGCCGGCCGATGGCCGGCAAGTAGTCGGGTTTTCCTTCGGAAGCACAACTGCAGGTGGAGGGGCGCAGTGGATTCGCTTCGGTCCATGCTTTCAGTGGCCGCGGTGTTCTGCGTGATCCCTGTTCTGAGTGCTTCAGCGATCACCAAAAAGACGCTTCCTCATCGATTGCCGGCAGTGGTGTCGGCAATCGCGCTCACCGCGCTCCGCGATTCGAATGAGACGAACGACTTCCGCCGCTTCGAGGCCGCTCTCGCCGTCGCGAAGTCGCTCGCGGACCTGATGCCGCTCGGAGCGGCACGCAACGCTCTGCGGCGCGCCATCCTCGTCTATGAGGATGTCGACGCGGTCTGGAGCTTCGCGGTGCGCGATCGCTACGGCGCCTATTTCAACGACGATTCTCTGCCCGGCTTGCACGACCGGCTCAATGCCGACTATCCCGGCTACGACGACTTCATCGCCGACTACCGCGTCGCCGACCGCAAGGGGAACGTCCTCTATCCGACCGCGGAAACGCGAACGTTCCTGTTGAAGCAGCTCGCACCGTAGCGTGTTACTACTTTGTTTCAATTGCGCTGCCACTTCGAGGCCGCGAGCACGCGTTCGCCCGGCGGGATCACCGTGCCGTCGATATTGATGATCGGGCTGGGAATGGTCGTTCCGGCGAAATGAACCGGAAGCGTGAAGGTGAAGGTGCTCCCTTTTCCGACTTCGCTGGCCACGGTGAGCGTCCCGCCCTGTAACTCGACGAACTTCCGAACGAGTGAGAGTCCCAGCCCGGTCCCGCCATATTGCCGGTTCAGCGTGCTGTCGACCTGGCGGAACTCTTCGAAGATCAGCGTCAGATTTTCCTGTGCGATGCCGATGCCGTGGTCGATGACCTCGATGCTGACCGACTCCGGCCGGTCGTCGGTCGCCCCGATCCGGCGCGCATGGATGGTGACGATCGAATCGCTCGGCGAGAACTTCACCGCGTTCGACAGCAGGTTGTAGAGGATCTGCTTGAACTTGGCCTGGTCGGTCTCGATCGCGGTAACGCCCGGGGTGATCTCCACGGCGAACGTGATCGCCTTCCGCGCCGACATGCCGCGCATCACCTGGCAGACGCCTTCGATTGCGCTCCTGACCGGAAACGTTTCGGGCAGCAGCTCCATCTTGCCCGCTTCGACTTTCGAGAGATCGAGGATGTCGTTGATGATCTCGAGCAGGTTCTTGCCGGAGCTGAGGATCGAGCGGATGAAGTTGATCGACTTCGCGTCGATCTGCGTCTCGAGCCGCTCGATGAGAATCTCCGAGAAGCCGATGATGGCGTTCATCGGCGTCCGCAATTCGTGGCTCATGTTGGCGAGGAACCGGCTCTTGGCCTGATTCGCCTCTTCCGCTTCGCGGTTCTTGAGCTGCAGCTCGCGAAGGATGCGCGCCTTGGAGATTGCCGAGATGGCATGCTCGCGCACGCGCGCCAGCTTGCGAAGGTCGCTGCGGCTGAAGGCGCCGGGATCGGTGAAATTGTCGAAGATGAGAAACCCTTCGATACGGCCGCCGAGCGAGACCTCCATGGCCAGCATCGACTTGGGAACGCGAAAGTGCTTCGTCTGCTCGCTGCCCGCGAGCTCGTGAAACACGTCTCCCTTGATGAGATACACGCCTTCTTCGAGCAGCTCTGCCCGTTCCGAATAACGCCGTGTGGCCTCCTCGGGAGTCAGGCGGACGTCGCTGAACGACTCCGTTTCGTAGCCGAGCTCGGCCACAACCTCCGTGCGGTGCCGTTCGTGATCGAACTGCAGGAAAGCTGCTGCTTCCGCCTGTGGGAAAAGCTTCATGCCCTGATCGAGAAGGCTGCGGAACACATTCTCGAGCACCAGCTCGCGGTTGATGACCTCGACCATCTTGTCGAGCGCTTCCAGCTCGTGGGTACGCGCGGAGACGATCGCCTGGAGCTCGCGATTCCGGCGCTCGAGACGCCGCACACGAAGACGGTTGGCGAGGCTGGCCAGGGCGACGATGAGCGCGATGTATGCGATCAGCGCCCACCAGCGCAGCCACCACGCCGGAAGGACGGAAAACTCATAGAGCTGCGGCAATGACCACACGCCGTCGCTGTTCCGGGCCATCACGCCGAAGCGATACGACTTGGGGAAGAGGTAGGCCGGCAGGTTGGTGTAGCGGATCTTGGCGTCGGGCCGCGCCGCCGACCAGCCGTTGTCGTAGCCGAAGAGGCGCGTTCGATAGACGACGCGCGATTCGTCGCTGAAGGTCAGCGCCGCGTACGCGATCGAGATCTCGTTGTTGCCGCTGCGGTCTTCGTGAAACGCGACGTCGCGGAATCGGACGATGGGCGGTTCCGCGTTCGGCTCGCGCAATGCCGGGTTGAAGATCGATACACCACTCGGCGTGGCCAGGTAAACGCGGCCGTCGTCGCCAACGGCGAGCGGGTCATACGCCCACGCCTCGTCGTCGATCAGGCCATCCGCCTTCGAAATGCGTGCGCGGACGTGGAAGTCGCGCAGGTCGACCTCGGCCAGTCCCGCATTCTGGCTGACCCATACCGACTGTCCGTTTGGCGAGGGCATGAGTCCGGCGACCATGCTGCCGCCGAGGGCTGCGTCGGGAAGAGTTGCCACGGTGTGGAGGGGCTTGGTATCGAGAATGGCCAGACCATTGGCCGTGCCGCTCCAAAGCTTCCCGCCGGCCCACAACAGCGTGCGTACGGAGTCGGTGCGCGCGCCGGTGGCATGCGACCACGCCGGCGCGAAGAATTTCTTCTCGTCAAGCGGAGGCGCGGCTGCCGGACTAAACGGCGCGAGACTGCGAAGCAGGCCGCTGTCCGGCGTGCCGGCCCACACGTAACCGTCGTCGTCGACCGCCACCGCGGTGGTTCCTGCCGGCGGGAGCCCGGCGCGCGTGCCGAAGGAGAACCATTGTCCGCCAGCAAGACAGTTGAGGCCGTGAATGCCGGCCAGCCAGATCGTTTCCGCACCCTGGATCGTGAACGGCTGCACGAGATAGGTCGTGTCGACCGGGTACGAAGTGTTGACGGCCGGTACGCCCGCAATCGTGATGCTCTTTCGCGTTGACGCCGCCATCATCGACGGTGCATCGGCAACCGTCGAAAGGCAGTTCACCCCGCCGACGGTACCGATCCAGATGCGTCCCTCGGCATCGCGAGCGAGCGAATAGACCGAGTTGCTGAGCAATCCCTCGCTGACGCGCAGGAGCGTTCTGGTTCTGTCGGGAGCGAACATCGCCAGGCCGCCGCCGGTGCCGATGAACATCTGATTTGCCCACGGTCCGCGAGCGCCGGCCTCGCGCGCCAATATGCAGAATGCACTCGGGTCGGGAAGTGCCGGCTGCTCGCCGGAATGGGAGTGGCCGGTCAGCGCCTCGAAGGCGCGGTAGTCCTTGCGCAGCCTGGATATGCCGCCGTTCTGCGCGAACCAGATGTTTCCTTCGCGGTCTTCGAAGAGCGCCCAAAGCGTATCGCCGAGGAGATTGCTCGTCCTGTTCACGACGAGGCGGTCGGCGACGTTCCGGCCGTCGATCCGCACCGCTCCGGACCCGAGGCTGGCGATCCACACTTCGCCGCGCGACGTCTCGAGGATCGACACGATCCGCTCGCTGAGATCGTGATTGACGATGTCGTAGCGTTCGCCCAGTCCCCGCCAGACGACGCCATTCGTGCATCCTCCCCACAGCGCGCCGTCGCGCGCTTCGGTCAGCGCACCGGTTACACACGGCGGCAGGCCTTGCAGCGGTCCTCGAAACTTCCCTTCGCGGTCGAACTGGAGCACCGATCCGTTGTTGAGCCCGACCAGTACAGTCCCGTCACGCCGAATCAGCATGCAGGCGATGCCCGCGGTCATCGGTACGGAGTCGATCGTGCCGCGCTCGAGCGTGTCTCCACGAAAGCGATAGCGCAGGAGCCGGTCCTGCACGCCGGCCCAGATCCAGCCGTCGATGCCCGTGACCAGACAGTTGCGCCGGACGCGCATCTGCGGCAGCCGCTCGCTACCGACGGCGCTTACGAATTTCACTCTTTTGCCCGGCTCGTAGACATCGAGCGGTTTTTCGGAAACGACCAGTCCCGATTCCGAGCCCACCCAGAGGTGATGCGTACCGTCTTCATCAACCTCGCGGATCGTCAGATCGCGGAGGCCGTCATCCGTTCCGTATTCCTCCATGGCATGACCGTCGTAGCGCGTCAGGCCGGACGAGTAGAAGGCAAACCAGATGTAGCCGAGGTGATCCTGCGTCACCTTCTGGACGCTGGCCGAGGAAAGCGGGTTGACCTGATCGCTCGAGGTGAAATGGCGGAATGGGAGCTCCTCCGCGGCGAGAGGAAGGGTCACGAGGAGCGCTGGGAGGAGGCACCGCACCCATCGGAGCATCGGCGGAGTTTACAGCCGCCGAACCCGACCGCTACTTCTACGTACAATCGAGTAGTGGCAGAGCTGCACGACTGGGTCAACCTGGGGAAAGATACGTTCTCGTCGCTGAAGACGAAGGACGTCACGAACCTTTACGCGCTCGAATGGCCCGAGACGCGGAAGATGCTGATCGCCGACTACCAGTCGAAGATCGACGGCGATCCGAAACGGTTACGGCGATTCCTCAGGACGCGCAGCGCGATCCTTCTCGGGCTGGCGAAACGGCTGGCGCCGCATCGCCGCGTTTTCTTTCTCGTCGGATTCGTCTGGTTTTTCTTCTCTCTGCTAGCCGCCTTGAGCTATCACCGCCACTTCAGCGCGTGGCCTCTAGTCGAAATGACCGCGTCGTTCATGATCATCGTTCTCCTGCTGGCGATGGAGCTGATCGACAAGATCAAGTACCGCGATGAGCTGGAGCTCGCCCGCGACCTGCAGGCCGACCTGATTCCGAAGTCGCCGCCGCAGACGGACGCGTACGAGATCGCGGCGTTCAACCGCATCGCCAACACCGTTGGCGGCGACATCTACGACTTCGTCCCTCTGCCCGATGGCCGGCTGGCCGTCCTGTTCGGCGACGCCTCCGGGCATGGGATGGCGGCCGGGCTGGTGATGGCGGTCGCGCACGCGGCGTGGCGGACACAGCTCGACGTCGATCCGTCGCCGCCGCCGATCATCGGCTCGCTCAACCGCATCCTTTGCCGGACCGGCGGCCCCAGATCGTTCTTCTCCTGCTGTTACGTTCTCCTTGACCGTGACGGCAGCTTCACCGCCACCGTAGCCGGCCATCCGCAGATCGTGAAGATTGCATCCGGAAAGGTCGTCGACCGCATCGGCACCGGCTCCTATCCCCTCGGCGTGAAGACGGGGATGAAGTGGGAGGAGCTGCAGGGATCACTCGCGCCCGGCGAGCGTTTGCTCTTCCACTCGGACGGCCTGACCGAGGCCCGCAACGCCAACGAGAGAGAATTCGGCGATTCCTTCGTCGACGCCATCGTCGGCTGGAACAACGCCGCCTCGGCCGCCACCCTCGTCGAAACACTCATCGGCGAATGGAACCTGTTCACGGGTGGCCGGGCGCCGGAGGACGATGTGTCGATCGCGGTGATCGCGCGGCGGTAGAGACCACGGAGCACAGACAGAGGGGTCTGTGCAACATCGGTTCGGGTTGTGCCCCAGACCGCCGTGATTCATCACCTCTGCAACGTGGCCGCCTTCAGGCCCTTTATCGCTCGCTGGCTTCGTTTGAGGAGGCTTGACTGTCCTCTCTTGCAAAACATGATCTTTCTCAGTTCTAACTCAGCGTGTCGAGCGGCCGGGGCGCATCGCCGTACGGCGTGCGAGTTGCCGTTCGACGCCCGTCGTGTTCAGGCGGAAGGTAAGGAGATCGCGACTCACCCCAAAAAGTTCGCAGAGATCTTCTGCCGGAGTGCGGCGCGAACGATGCACCACGAGCGCCTGCCGCGGCAAGAGGAGTGACGCGCTGAGCCAATTTGCTTCGTCTTCCTGATTCTTGTCGTAGCTGCGGATGAGCAACCCCTTGGTCGGGTCCATGAAGCTCATGTTCGGCGTGTGCTTCAAGATCAGATGGGAGAGTTCGTGCATCAGGTCGTTCGACTGGCGCGCTTTGGAGTGCGACGAGTTATAGACGACGAGATGCCGATCGCCGGCGGAAATCGTGACGGCAGACCAGACGGCACGGTGCTGAATAAGCAGGCGGTTGAGAACATCTGGTGGGACGCCGCTCAATTCTCCGGCAGGAATGAGGCGCACCCCCAGTCCCTCCGCCACAACAGACGGAGGCAACGGGGCAGTTGGCGCGAGATCGTTGTCGCACCGCAACGTCGTCGCGATCTGTTCGCACCACGCCTTGAAGCCGCGTCGGAACATCTCACTTATGCCTTGACGCGCCGAAGCTCTTGGTCGGCGGCGAAGATCAACGCCCCTAGATCGGCCGCCGCTCCCGGATCAAGCACTTGGTCAGCTTTGAAATGGACGGATGCGACCGGTGGCGCCGACGCTTCGGTGGCGCGCTTCGCCGCAACATCGACCTGCAAGATCTCGGCGGGATCGAGCTCCAAGTACGAACAGATCTTCGAGAACGTATCGAGATCGGGCAGCTTCCCGTTCTCGATGCGAGACAGGGTGGCAGGGCTGATGCCGAGATCGCGGGCGAACTCACGGATGCCGTGACCACCACGCCGATCGGCGAGTAGCTTCCCCAGGCTGAGCAGGGTCATAGAAGCCTCCGTTTAGTTGATGAGAAAAGGTTTGACAAGAGAGACGCCAAGATAATACCATTGTCTCAGGATCGAGAATCTGTTTCACGAACCGATCAGTTGATGGAGGTCTTCGATGGCTACAAATCCCCCGACCGGTGACGGCCACCGCAACGGAGCAGTCCGTGAGCGGTCGCAGACCTACAACCCGCGGACGGACCATTGGGTGAAGCGGGATACGACGAACGGACGATTCATCGACCAGAAGTCGGATGACAAGCCGTTCAAAGGTATTCGCAAAGAGTGAAGCCGAGCGCGAGCGCACAGCCGCTTACAGAAATGACGTATGACCACCCAGGCCGCAACCCCCTTTAAGACGAACCACAGGCCCTTCAAGATCCTGTCACTGGATGGTGGTGGCTATAAGGGGTTGTATACGGCGTCTGTTCTCGCGGAGATTGAGCGGTTCAATAAGCCGCTCACGCAGCACTTTGACCTTCTCTGCGGAACGTCCATCGGCGGCCTTATCGCGCTCGCGCTCGCTGCGGGGAAAAGCGCCGCAGACGTGAAGCAGTTCTTCCTCGACTGGGGTGATCGGATCTTTCCGCGCGGCTCTCGGTGGCAACGGCTCCGGCGGGCCATCGGTCAAATCGCCGGCGACGGGAAGTACGTCGATACCGAACTGCGCGAGGCCTTGAAAGACGTGCTTGGCGACGCGCGCATGGGCGACGCCAACTCTTACCTCTGCATCCCTACCCTCAACCTCCCGACGCTGTCGCCCTGGGTCTTCAAGACCGATCACGATCCGGCGCTCACACGGGATAGTGATTGGCTCATGCGCGATGTCGCCCGCGCCACATCAGCGGCTCCGACCTTCTTCCCCGTCGCGGAGATCGAAGGCCTCCCCGGCCGGCAGTTCTGCGATGGCGGTCTGTGGGCCAACAACCCGACACTCGTCGGGCTCGTAGAGGCTTTCCGCTTCTTCGCAGGACCGGACCGCCCCTACGATTCGGTGCGCGTGCTCTCCATTGGCACCGTTGACGACTGTAAGCCGCGATCGGTGACCCGGCACACCGCGCTCTCCGTAATCACTGGCGGTCGCGAGATCCTGACGGCCACACTCGCCGCGCAGGAGCGCGCAACCGCGCGCCAGGTTGAATTTCTCCGCGATGCGTTCAAGGTGCCCGTTGAGATCGTTCGGATTCCGTCCCCGACGATTTCGCCGGACCAACTCCCCGACATCGGCCTTGATGTCGTAACGGACGCGTCGAAGAAGACGCTGCTCATGTACGGCGAGCAAGCCGGCCATGAGTGGAATCGCGCTGCGTCCATTACCGCGTTCTTCTCCGAGGAGGCTGCTCCCCCTCGTTTCCGCCAACCCACTAATTAATTAGCAGGTACATCGATGGCCAACTGTGACGATCTGTTTCAAACCTTCGACGAGAAAATCTCCGTCTCCTCCGCCCGCAAGAAGATGTTGCGGAAGTCGCGGAACGCAATCCGGGATCGCATCCGCAAGCACTTCAAGGAAGTGCTAAAGGTGACGGTGCCGAAATTCCACGGGCAGGGTTCATACAGCATGGACACGCTCGTGAATCCCCCCGAAGGCTGCGACTACGACATCGATGACGGCGTGTATTTGAAACATCTCGGAGACGATCCCGCGAAGTGGCCAACGGCTGCTAGGGTGCACCAGTGGATCGTCGATGCCACGACCGGCTACACGGATCAGGATCCGCAAGATCGTCCCCGGTGCGTTCGCGTGATCTACAAGGGCGACCCTCCCTACCACGTCGATCTGCCGTGCTACGTGATGTCTGCCTCGGACGTTCCCTTGCTCTTCGACAAGAGCCGGGAAAACGCATCCTCTGCGCCCGTGAGTCCCTACGAGAGCGACCCTCGGGGTATGACCGACTGGTACTGCGAGAGGGTTGATGAGGATGACCAGCTCCGCCGGACCGTCCGCTATTCGAAGGCCTGGAAGGACTATCAGCGTGACCGCGGCGCTGGCGTGGCGAAGGGGCTTGCGCTCACGATCCTTGTGACGGAGACGTTCGTCTCCGATACCCGCGACGACATCGCGTTCGTGAAGACGGTGAGCGCAGCGTACACACGGCTCAGCACGAACATCTCGATCAGGAAGCCGCTCACGCCGTTCGAGGATCTCACCGCTGCATGGACGACGAAGCAGCGCGAAGACTTCCTTGAACGGCTCAAGCAACTCCGTGACCGCGGCAACGACGCGCTCGACGAAGAAGACAAGGAGAAGGCGGCGAAGATTTGGCAGAAAGTGCTTGGCGACCGCTTCCCGGACGCGAAGCCCGAAGATGACACGAAGAAGGAGAAGGCTCTCCGTACCTCCGCGCCGGCAATCATCGGAAGCGATGGCCGATCCGCCTAACGTCGCCCAGTCTGTCGTCGAGGCGGTCTACGCGGAGGCGGTAGCTCGGGCACGACGCGAGGTCGCGGCGGCGTTCGATCTAGGCGAGGTTCCCGTCAGCGTTCTCCCGGTGACGGCGCAGCGCCGACATCGGGCCGTCTGGCGGATCGAGCTCGAGGACCGGTCGTTGCCAGTGCCCCACCTCCTCGTCGCCGTGCCGTGGACATTTCCGGATGAACTGCCGGACGTATACCTGCCCGAGAACGTTACCTATCAGGGGATGCGCATTCCACACCTCGACGAGCACCGCCAACTCTGCACATTCGACGATGCTGCAGCGTGGCCCAACGTGGAACGTGCCGGCGAGTCGGTCATCGCGGTCATTCAGCGAGCGGAGCAGCTTCTACGGGACGGCGTCTCGGGCGCGAACGTAGGGGACTATGCGAACGAATTCGAAGCCTACTGGCTCGACGGCGCGCTCAAGCCGGAGACAGCATTCTCGATCGTGCGGCCGGAGGGTCCGCACCGGAGGGTTGTGTCAGTTCGCCTCTCTACGCCCGTAGGACTGCACACGCGCATCTTTGCCGAAGATGAACCAGCGGCGCTGGAGTTCTTGGACGGCATCGGGCGTAAGCCCACGAAGCCTGACCCGCAGCCCTCGCTCTATCTCCACCTGGACGAACTCCGGATCCCGAACCTCGCCACGAATGCTGACGCCTACCGTTTGGTTAGCGAGGACGAAGCGGCACGGGAGGCGCTGATGGATTTCCTCGGAGACACCGCACGGCCATCCACGATCCTGTTCTCGATCCCGGTGCGCTCGGAGCGGGTTTTCGGGGCATGGATCCATCCACGCTTCGGCATGGATGTCTATCGCGGCAAACGCAGCCGTCGGGAGATGGATCAGGCACCTGGTTTTCGGCCGGGACGCCTGCCGCCCGAGGTGGAACTCACGCGCTCCTTCGCGAGCCTTCGGGTTGACCGGGTCATCGTCGATCGCGCGGACGACGCGCGGCTGACTAGCCGTACCGCGGGAGTGATGCAAGAGCGGATGGGGGCGGTGAACATCATCGGTTGCGGATCGCTCGGCGGGTTCATGGCAGATACCGTGCGCCACGCTCGACCATCGCTGCTCCGCCTCGTCGATCCCGAGCACCTCGAGGTTCATAACGTTCCGCGCCACTACTGCGACTTCACGGCCGTGGGTAGGAACAAGGCGGAAGCTGTTGGAGCGGCGCTGCGGCGTTTCGATCCTGCCCTTCAGGTTCGGGCAGTTGAGAGCGACGTACTTGAGGTTCTGCGATCAGCGCAGGCAACGTTAGAGCCCGCCGTCTACACCTTCGTCGCCGTTGCCAGCGTCCCGGTCGAACGCCGGCTCAACGCCGTGTCGCAGCGGCTTCAGGTCGGGACCGTCGTCTACGTCTGGGTTGAACCCCATGCTGTTGCTGGCCACGCGGTCGTCGTCCCTGCATCCGCGCAGGGATGTTTTGAGTGTCTCCTCGATTCGAACTTCCGCCTTGGCATTCGGGTGCTGGCGAACGCAGACCAATTTGAACGAGCCGATGCCGGGTGCCGGGGCGCGTATCTGCCGTACAGCGGGGCAGACGCACAGACCTTTGCGCGCACGATCACGCGCGCAGCTCTGGAGTATGGCGATAGCACGAGCTGCGTATTCACCTGGATTGGAGATGTCGCTCGCGCGCGGCGCGAGGGTTGGGAAATTCATCCCGACTGGGCGAATGCGGAGCCGTTTACCCTGCACAAAAACCCCATCATTCACCGGCCTGATTGTCCGGTATGTTCTCCCGCCGGATGACGATTTACGACCTTGATTCCGAACGGCAATTGCGGTTCAGCGACGAGGCGCTCCGCACCTTTGATGCCCACCGCACTGGCAAGGTCGAGGCTGGGGGTGTTCTCCTTGGACGTGTGTATCCCAAGGAGATCCTCATCGAGGCTGCGACGACGCCGAGTCCTGCTGACAAGGCAGGCCGGTACTTCTTCGAGCGTTCACGAACGGTGGCGCAACGGGCAGTGGACTCGGCGTGGAAGGCAAGCGTAGGAGAGCAGATCTACTTGGGTGAGTGGCACTCGCATCCATCCCATACGGCCGAGCCGTCGAATCGTGATCGCGACATGATTCTAAACAACCTGCGAGAAGCGAAGATGGAGATTGATTTCCTGGTGCTGGTTGTGTTGGGCCGACGCATGGACTGGGTGGGCCTTGCGAAGGAGGGAAGGCTTCATCGTCTGAAACGCACCGCCGAATAACCATTCAGGTGATGCGCGCTCGTATGGAGGATTCTCGGCGACGACGTGGAGCATCGCCGGACGGGGAGCGCACGTCGGCAACGCCGCGAACTGTGATGTGCAGTACGCGGCTATCAATCCGCCCATTGTCGTGACGATCTCAGCGCGTGGGGCCTCGAGTATCAGCCAGGTTTGCGCTTGCGGGATCGGAACCATTGAGATGGTCTCTTCTTCAAAAGACGAAGATTGTGTTGCGATTGCTCGTCCTTCGGATCTAGCGCGACAGCGCGCTCAAGCAGGGGCATAGCCTCATCAAGCGCTCCTCGTCGGCCGAGGATCGCTCCGAGTTGCGCCAAGCACCGCTGATGATTCGGACCCAAGCGATGTCCTTCACGAAAGGCTTTTTCGGCCTCCTCCATGCGATCGAGTCCAACGAACGATCCCCCCAACAATGAATAGATGTCGGGGCTCTTCTTGAGTTCGAGCGCCCTTTCAAACGCGGCGACCGCCGCGCTCTGGTTGCCTTGGCGCGCCCGATACAGCCCAAGCTCCACGAAGGCGTCGACATCTGCACTGGGCACCGTGGTGGCCGTCTCAAAGCACCGGTTGGCCTCTTCCTCTTGGCCCATGTGCTCAAGTAGCCGGCCCAGTTTGAACAGCGCTAGAGTATTCTCCGGGTTTGCTGCGAGAACTGCCTGAAAGAGCGAAATCGCCTGCGCAATGTCCTCGTTTGTCTCCGACAAGGCGACTGCCAGGTTGCGCTGAAACTCAAGATTGGTCGGTTCCAGACTCAATGCACGGCGAAACTCCCCAACCGCATCCGTCTTTCGCCCGAGTCGGAAGAGACCTATCCCGAGCGCGGTTCGCCTGCCCCCCGACTCGGGTTCCAACGTGACCGCTTGCTGTAGGTGCTCGATAGCCTCCTCGTGGCGCCCCACCTCGCCCAGCACTCCGCCCCACACACCGTGTAGCGTTGGCCCTGAGAAGCCGAGAGCGCTAGCTCGCTGCACCACTTTGATGGCTTCCACCCAGCGACCCTGCTGCGCATATCGGTAGGCAAGTTCAGCGTAAGTCTCCTCTTTGGCTGGTTGATCGTGCGTCGATCGTTCCAGTTCCGCGATTCGCTTCTTAATAGTCTCCGTGTCCGGAGTGCTTATCGTGAAGATGTAGTCCTTCTCTTCGGCGCTGCCCCGAAAGCTCTTCGGCTCTCCCGGATAGAAGGTGATGCCCTGGCCAGAGGATCCCGAGCGACCGATTCTGCCCTTGAATTTCCTCGATCCCGCCGGCTCCTCTGTCCAATGACGCATGTATTGTCTGAAGAACATCTCGAGAAGTTGTCCCCCGGCGAATCCTGTGCCGAGCATCATCCTCTCGCCCATGGGTAGGCCTAGTTCGTGATCGGCGACAGCGAACCCTTGTATCGCGTCCAGAACTCCTGACTCCGAGGAGGCTCTAGCATCAAATGAGAAGCCTTCGCCATGAAAGATAAACTCGAACTCCTCGACTCCAACATCAAATGCTCGCGCGGGGAGTGAGAAGCCGAACTCGCTAACACGGGAGAGATCCTGTAGGAGTTGGACCCCTGACGGAGCGACTGCTTGCCAGTCTACCGAGAAGTTGATGCCAGCCACCCGGTCTGGCCTCTCCGGCGCGCCTGGGCCGCGACGCGTTACCCAGAACCCCTCTTCCCTCTCGTACATAGTCCAGTATTCGGGACCGCGCTCGCCATCCGGTTTCCCATGCCCGTGGGACTCACGCGAGGCAGCCACGAGATCGCCTATGCAGTGTTCTCGAACGGCCGGCCTATGGCGATCGAACGACACATAAGCGTCTGCCAGCATGCTGTCGAACCACGGGCCGCCAACGTCGCCTTTCAAGATAAGAAAGAACTCCAGCGTGCGGAATGGATGGGAGAGGAGATACTCCCACTGCCGCTCACCTTGCCTGCGCTTCTCCTCTGCCTCCGAGTTGGTGCCGGTGCGATGGGAGAGTGCTTGACTCGGCGCCGGACCGCTTCTGATGAGGGTCAGCGCGAACGCGGCCGCAGCATCGCACGCGTATGCTCGCCAGGGCGCTGTCTCCGGATCGTGCTTGTCCCGTCCGAAATCGGACACCCCTTTGACCATGAGGAACTCTGGACGTTCGGGAGTCTGGTAGACGCCGGCCGCGACGCCACCGGACTCCATTTCAATGCCGATCAGCTTGGGCCACGCTTTCGAGTACGTAGCAAGGATCTCGTCGTCCTGGATGACGTCGCCTCCAGAGGCGACGACGCCGATGTGGTGCGCTGGGTCACCGCTCCCCGGACGCTCGACGGCGATGCTCTTGAGCCACAGTCCACCGAGGTCGTGGACGCTATCGAGCAGTGACACGCCACAAGGGTGGACATCCCAGTTGATCTTCCTGGCTCCGCCTTCCTGCTTGCCGACGGTGTAATCCGCAACCTGCGAGGCGACGATGACGTCGCCGTGACTCACGGAGCCTTTGATCCCACAGGCGATTCCGACGAGCATTACGAAACGCGGCTGCCATCTCGTCACGACCGAAACTGTCTGGGCGGTAGCCGTGATCGGCCCGATCTTCACCAGGCACGTGATGATGACGTTGTATTCGGACCGGTCCCTGCGCCGGGTTTTTACCTGGGCCGTGTAGAAGGTGTGGAGATCTCTCGCCCCCTTGTCGAGCTTCCGGGCACCAGGGAGCTTCGTGAGGATAGCGTCACGCTCCTCGGGAAGCGCCGTGACGATCACGAAATCGACGGGGGGCTCGGGGACCTGGTGCCCACCACCTTGCTTCTTCCGGGTCATCGCTGTTCGCGCTCCGATGTCGGCTTCGCAGGCCCTACCTCTAGGTGTTCTCCACTGGACAGGTTCAGCTCCACAAAACGGCACCGCGAGTTTACGCCGGAGCAGTCCACTATCGCTTAGTGCACGTCGATCAGGATGTCGGCCATGTGCAGGAATCGAAGGTGGGTCTGAAACGAGTTGACGGTTTTGGGGAGAAGCGGAAACTCCTGCGCAGAATCGACTAATGGCGCAGTCAACCAACAATCGCGGTCAGCGAGCCGCGACCACCCCATGCGGCGCCCCGCAAGCGCAGACATTCGGATCGGACACGGCCTCCGGCTCGTATCCCAACGCCGGCGCGAGCCAGCGCTCGACCAGGGGGAGCGGCATGTCTTTGCGGGTGTGGTAGTCGACGACCTGATCGCGTCCGATGCGGCCGACGGCGAAGTACTTTGATTGAGGGTGCGCGAAGTAGAGGCCGCTGACGGACGCCGCGGGGGTCATGGCGAAGTTCTCGGTCAGCTCGATGCCGGCGCGGCCGGCGTCGAGGAGGGAGAATAACGTCGTTTTCTCGCTGTGATCGGGCGCGGCGGGATAGCCAGGGGCCGGGCGGATACCGCGGTACTTCTCGGCGATCAGCTCTTCGCTCGAAAGGTTTTCGTTCGGCGCGTACCACTCCGCGCGCGTCTCTTTGTGCAGAAGTTCGGCGAGCGCTTCGGCCAGCCGGTCGGCGAGCGCTTTGGTCATGATGGCGTTGTAGTCGTCGTGGTCTTTTTCAAATCTCGCCACAACCTCAGATACGCCGATTCCGGCGGTCACTGCGAAGCCGCCGATGTAGTCGAGGATATTGCTCGCTTTCGGGGCGACGAAATCAGCGAGAGCGAGGTTCTGGCCGGTGTTCGTCTCCTGCTGTTGGCGCAGGGTGTGGAACGTCGCCACAACGTCGCCGCGCGATTCGTCGGCGTAGATCTCGACGTCGTCACCGACCGAGTTGGCCGGCCAGAAGCCGTAGGCGGCGCGCGCCTGGATAAGACGATTGTCGATGATCTCGCGGAGCAGTCTGCGGCCATCGTCGTAGAGCTCTTTCGCGCGCGGCTCGTCGAGGATCTGCGGGAAACGGCCGCGCAGCTCCCACGCCGAGAAGAACGGGTTCCAGTCGATGAAGGGCTCGATCCGTTCGAGCGGAACGTTCTCGAGAACGCGAACGCCGAGGAATGGCGGGCGGGCGGGCGAGAACGTCAGCGACGGTTTGCGGCGCCGCGCGGCTTCGAGCGACAGAAGCTTCATCTCGCTCTGGCGCTTCGCCTGCGCTTCGCGAAGGTGCTCGTACTCTGTTTGACGTTCGCGCACAAATTCGTCTTTACGATCTGACAGTAACGTGCTGACGACGCCGACGGCGCGCGAGGCGTCGAGCACGTGCACCGTGGCGTGTGAGTAGCGCGGTGCGATCTTCACGGCGGTGTGGAGCTTCGACGTCGTCGCGCCGCCGATCAGCATCGGCGTCGTGAAGCCGCGCCGCTCCATCTCGCGCGCCACGTGCACCATTTCATCGAGCGATGGGGTGATCAGACCGGAGAGGCCGATGATGTCGGCCTTCTCGGCGATGGCGGCGTCGAGGATCCTGTCGGCGGAAACCATCACGCCGAGGTCGATGACTTCGTAGTTGTTGCAGCCGAGAACCACGCCGACGATGTTCTTGCCGATGTCGTGGACGTCGCCCTTGACGGTCGCCATCAGCACCTTGCCGCGTTGCGAGAGATCGCCGGCCTTCGCTTTCTCCGCCTCCATGAACGGCAGCAGATAGGCGACCGCCTTCTTCATGACGCGCGCGCTCTTGACGACCTGCGGCAGAAACATCTTGCCGGCCCCGAAGAGATTGCCGACGACGTTCATGCCGTCCATCAGCGGCCCTTCGATGATCGAGAGAGCGCTCGGGTAGGTCTGCCGCGCCTCCTCCAGGTCTTCGTCGAGATGCTCGATGATCCCTTTGACGAGTGAGTGCGAGAGCCTTTCCTCGACGTTGCCGCCGCGCCATGTTTCTTCTTCCTTCGCCGTGGTCGTCCCCGATCCTTTGACGCGATCGGCGTAGGCGAGCAGGCGCTCGGTGGCATCGGCGCGGCGATTGAGCAGCACGTCTTCGACGAGGTCGAGCAGTTCGCGCGGGATCTCTTCGTAGATGGCGAGCTGTCCGGCGTTGACGATCCCCATCGTCAGCCCGGCTTTGATGGCGTGGTAGAGAAACGCGGCGTGCATCGCTTCGCGTACGGTCTTGTTGCCGCGGAAGGAGAAGGAGACGTTGCTGATGCCGCCGGAGAAACTGACCAGCGGAAAGCGCTCGTGCAGCCGGCCCACCGCTTCGATGAAGGCCACGCCGTAGTTGTTGTGCTCCTCGATGCCGGTGGCGACGGTGAGGACGTTGGGGTCGAAGATGACGTCGGTCGGATCGAAACCGACTTCGTCGACGAGGATGTGGAAGGCGCGCGCGCAAATCGCCACCTTGCGGTCGATCGAATCAGCCTGCCCCTGCTCGTCGAAGGCCATCACGATCACGGCGGCGCCGAAGCGGCGGATGATGCGGGCCTGCTCGCGGAACTTGTCTTCCCCCTCTTTCAGCGAGATCGAGTTGACGACCGATTTGCCCTGCGTGCATTTCAAGCCCGCTTCGAGCACCGTCCATTTCGACGAGTCGATCATCAACGGCACGCGGGCGATGTCAGGCTCCGAGGCCACGAGGTGGAGAAAGTGCGTCATGACCTTCTCCGACTCGAGCAGCCCTTCGTCCATGTTGACGTCGAGGATGTTCGCGCCGCCGTCGATCTGTTGTTTGGCGATAGCCAGCGCCGGCTCGAGATCGCCCGCTTTCACGAGCTGGGCGAATTTCGGCGAGCCGGTGACGTTGGTGCGCTCGCCGACCATGATGAATTGCGATCCTTCACCGCCGTCATTGCGGACGGTGAGAGCTTCCAGTCCGCTGAGCCGCAGATGCTTCTCGATCCGCGGAGGTACCCGCGGCGGAAACTCTTTCACGGTCTCGGCGATGGCGCGGACGTAGTCGGGCGTCGTACCGCAGCAGCCGCCCACGAGATTGATCCAGTTGTTGCCGGCGTACTCGTGCAACAGCTCGGCCATCTCCTCCGGCGTCTGGTCGTATTCACCGAGCGCGTTCGGCAGGCCGGCGTTCGGGTAGCAACTGATATAGACCGGTGCGATAGCGGCCAACTCCTCGATGTGCGGACGCATCTCTTTTGCGCCGAGGGCGCAGTTGATGCCGACGGCCAGTAGCGGAGCGTGGGATATCGAGTTCCAGCATGCTTCGACGGTCTGACCGGAGAGCGTTCGCCCCGAAGCGTCGGTGATCGTGATCGAGGCGATGACCGGAAGGCGGATACCGGTATCGGCGAAGTACTTTTCAATCGCGAACAGCGCGGCCTTGAGATTGAGCGTGTCGAACGTCGTCTCCGGCATCAGGATGTCTGCACCGCCGTCGACGAGGCCGCGCGTCTGGTCGTAGTAGGCATCGACCAGCTCGTCGAACGTCACGCCGCGAAAGGCGGGGTTGTTGACGTCGGGTGAGAGCGACGCCGTGCGGTTTGTCGGCCCGAGAGAACCGGCCACGAAACGGGGACGGTCCGGCGTGGAGCAGGCGTCGACCGCTTTGCGTGCTAAACGAGAAGCTGCGAGGTTTATGTCGTAGGCGTACTCGACCAAGTCGTAGTCGGCGAGCGAGATCGCCTGGGCGTTGAAGGTATTCGTCTCGATGATGTCGGCGCCCGCTTCGAGGTACTGGCGATGAATCTCTTCGACGACGGCGGGGTTGGTCAGGCAGAGGATGTCGTTGGCGCCTTTGAGGTCGCGTGGATGATTCGCGAACCGCGTACCGCGGTAGCCTGCTTCGTCGAGCCGGTAGCGCTGGATCATCGTCCCCATCGCGCCGTCGAGGATGAGGATGCGGCGATCGAGTAAATGACTGAGCTCGGCGGTACGGTCCGGTTGCGCCATTCGAATCTCCTGAAAAAAGAAAAGCCCCGCTGAAATTGCGGGGCTTCAGTCGGAGTCGAACGCGATCTGCTGCCGGCTCTTTAGCTTTTTTTAACCTGGTTGCAAGCAGCCCCGCAAATCAGTCCAGGAGCGAGGAGGGTACGGCAGGCCCGGCAAAGTTGTCAAACGGAATCCCAGGACCAATTGCCTATCGACTCAGTTGGATGATCAGCGGATCGATGTCGAACGAAGCCCAGCATGTCTTTGCTAGTTGATGACCCCAGCTGTTCCATGTTGCGTTGATTACCTTCAGCCCTTGTCCTGAATCTTTTCTACGGCAGGGACCATATCCGCATCGCTGCTGACAAGAATTGCTACTTCGTATGCTTGTTCCCAGGCGAGTGAGAACATATCGGTGAGGATGGCGGCATCCACGCCCTTCTCGGCCGCTCGCTCGAATTTCGCATGGCAGTGAGGACACTCATGGGTTTCCAGGCCACATTCGCGGCAACGGATCGGTTGGACACGAGACTTTCGCTCTCGGATAAAAACACGAAATCCCGGCTGGCGATCCAGAAAGGTCTCGAGCCAGTTACGAAGCTTTCCGTCATTGGGCCGATCGGCATTAACCGAAGCGTAAACGCGAATGTCATCCAGACGAAGAGAGCCGAACTGGGGCGCGATTGCAGCGGCAGACGCCACCAAGGCATTCGGGAGCTTTGACCAGTCGCACCCCTTCTGTGATCGACGGTTCCACTGAAGCTGGAAGTTCCAGTAATCGATGAAGATGCGCGCGGCGGTCACTCAGAGATCCTAGCACTTGGAGAAAAAAATGAGGGGGCGCAAGCCCCCTGGGTTTTAATTCGGTCCGCCAGAGGTAGCGGCCGGTAGGTCGATGCGTAGGGGCTGAAAAATGCACCCTACGGTGGTATGATGAAGCGCTTATACGTCTCACGCCTCGAGTTTGTCAACGGGGATAGAAAAACTGCTATTCCGGCCTTGATTGCCTCACCGGAGGGATAGGCGAGACCCGCGGAATCCACCGGCGGACCTGCTTGCAGTACTCGATGTAGTCCTCGCCGAACTTCGTCCGAAGTACGGGCTCCTCGAATCCGATGATGAAGAGCGACGTGGCACACCAGAGGACGGCCATCATGACGAGCATCGGGATCGTCAGCCGATTGAACGTCACGGCCTCGCCGAGCAGGACGACGCCCATTCCCAGGTACATCGGATTGCGTACCCAACGATAGAGGCCGCTGACAACCAGTCGCCGCGGTGGGTCGAACGGCGCCGGAGTTCCAATGCCCCGCCATGCGAATTCGAACACGCACCAGATGGCGATCACGCCGCCGCACGCGATGGCGATCCAGCCCATGGGGCGAGAGTTGGCGAACGCCCCTGTGCCGACAATCCATCGCGGCAGAAACCAAGTCCAGATCGAAATGAATACGGGGCCAACGATGAGCGAACGAACGATGGCGAAGAGGCGTGCCGGCATGGAATCAACATGCTATCTTCGAAGCGCTATGTCCCCCGTTGCCGAACTTCCGATTGCCCACACTGATCCCATCAATGCCAGAATTCTGTCGGTCTCCGAGGACCGCATCCAGGGGTTTGTGCGCGACCCGATCGGCGTCATCGCCGAGCAGTCCGGCGTCGACGCGGAGACGGTCATCGAACGCGTGCGCGCCATGATGCGCGCCGGCACCATCCGGCGCGTGCGGCAGACGCTGATGGCGACGAACCTCGCCGAGGGTGCGCTCGTGGCGTGGCAGTACCCGGAGGGAAAGCTGGAGGCGGCCTTCGACTACATGGTGAAGGACGACCCGTTCTCCGGCCATGTCGTCATCCGCTCGACCGATGCCGCGACACCCGGATCGAAATACCGCCTCTGGACGACGGTGAAAGTGCCGCAGGGTTATTCGATCGAAAAGCACTGCGCGATGATCGGTGGCCTTACCGGCGCGGAGCATTTTCGCGTGATGCCTGCCAACCGTATCTTCGCCTTGGGCGTAGGCCACGTCCGCCGGAAGGGGATGGAACCTGGTTCTAAATCGGATGCTCTGGCCGAGGAGAAGGACACGACGAAGGCCGTGCTGAGCGAGCTCGATTGGCGCGTCCTGACGGCGCTCAAGCGCGAAGTGGAGCCGGACGAGTTCGCGCGTGATCTCTGGCGCGCCCGCGCCGCCGAGGCCGGTGTTCCGCTGGAGACGTTCCACGAGGTGGCCGAGTCGCTCAACGCACGCAAGGTCATCGGGCGATTTTCGACCTTCCTCGAGCATGTGAAGCCGCTGCAAAGCGGCGAACGCGTCACGCGCTTCAACGCTCTCTTTCACTGGGCGGTGCCGACCGGCCGGGAGATCGAGGCCGGACGTGAAGTGGGACGGTTTCACATCCTCACGCATTGCTACTGGCGCGAGGGAGGAGCGGAGTTCCGCAACGTCAACATCATGGCCGTGGCGCACGGGACGGAGAAAGATGCGGTGCTCGCTCACAAGGCCGCCATCGACGCCCATCTCGCCGCGATCGGGATCCCGGTGTCGTACACGAACGTCTTCTGGGGCGGACGCAGCGAGATCAAGCCGTCCGAGATCTCGCCGCTTGCCTACGTTGATTTCTGCCGGAGCCTCGGCGTCGATCCGGAGACGATGAGGGAGTGAGTGTGTCGGGAGCCGGGAGTCGGGAGTCGGGGGTCGGAGAAAAAAAAGCTCCATCTCCGACCCCCGACCCCCGACTCCCGACCCCCGCTATTTCGCTTGGTCTCGCGATAGTCGTTCTCGCTGTCGCAGCGATCGCTTTCATCCAGTCCTACGCCCGCTGGCTCGATCCGATCATCGATACCGGACGTGATCTCTACATTCCCGAGCAGATTGCGAAGGGAGCAAGGCTCTATCGCGACATCCGTTACCAGTACCCGCCGCTGACTCCGTATCTTCTGGCGTTGATCACAGGGGGGATCGGGAACTCGCTGGCCGCGTACATGGCGATCGGGATCGCGCAGTCGATGACGATCGCGGCGTCGCTGTGGGTTGCGCTGCGGAAACCGCTGCCGGCGTTCGCGGCAACGCTGACATTCGTAGCGATCTGCTTCTGTGGCGCGTCGACGTGGGGAGCGAACTTTCTGTTTCCGTACAGCTACGGCGCGACGTTTGGGATGACGTTGCTCTGCATCGCGCTCGCCGCGTTCGTGCACGCGCGCAACGTCGTTGCTATCGCCGCACTGGTGCTGGCGTCGTGGTGCAAGGTGGAGTACGCGGTTGCGGCGCTGGTGATCGTGGTCATCCTTGCCGTGGCGCGGCGGATCACGGTGCGGCAGATTGCCGCGTATGGCGCGGGGATGGGGCTCAGCATCGCCGCGGTTGCGTTCTACTTTCGCGATACGCACTGGTGGAGCGAGAACGTCTTTGCCGCCTGGCAGCATGGCGCGCGGGCGGCACGCTTTTTCGCCGTCGTCTCCGGATTGGCTGGCTGGCGTGACCATGCCGTGCAGATCGCGATCGGTCTCGCCGGGATCGCGGCGATCTTTTTCCTGCAGCGATGGAGACACTGGCTGGCCGCGGTGGCCATCATCGTGGCCACGGTCCTGATCGCCGACCATTCGTTTTTCCGCGCCTGGGCTGTACTGCAATGGGTAGCCCTCGTATGGGGGCTCGTCCGCGACCGTGAGAGCCCGCTGGTGATCTTCGCGGCCTTCTCCGTCGCCACGACACTGCGAATTCCGTTGAACGTTTCGCCGTCGTGGTACGGCTTCGTGCTGACCGTGCCGGCGATCGCGCTGGCGGCATATACGCTGTTCTGCTATCTGCCGCGACGCAATGTCATGGCGCTGTTCTGGCTCGCACCGTTTGTCGCCAACGCCGGTGCCGATCTCTGGCAGCAGCATCAGCGCTATGCGCAGAAGCAGTATGCGATCGTCTCGCCGCGCGGTACGTTCTACGACTGGAATCGCGACCGCGCCGCGATCCTGAATCGGGTGATCGCCACGGTTCCTGACGGCACGCTCGCCGTCATGCCGGAAGGGATCACCATCAACTACCTGACGCGTACGCGCACGCCGCTGACGTTTCACACCTTCACGCCGGTCGAGACGGCCGATGCGGCTGTCGAAGATGAGATCGTGCGGGAGTTGACCGCTCATCCCCCCGATCGAGTGCTGCTCGTGAGCCGCGATGTGCGCGAGTACGGCTCGCGCGGATTCGGAATCGACTACGACCTGCGCGTCATCGGTCTGCTGCGAGCCCGTTATGGCGTTGAGCAGGTTTGGCACGGCGAACGGTTCGAAGCGATGCTCTTTCAAAACGCAAAAACGCATCGAAGGAACGCGAACGACTAAATCTGGTAACCAGGAGGCGATGGTTTGCCTCCACGAGGCAAAGTTTTGGCTCCACAAGGCAAACATCTGCCTCCACGAGGCAAACATTTGGCTCCATGAGGCAAAGATTTAGCTCCACGAGGCAAAGATTTGGCTCCACGAGCCAAAGATTTGGCTCCATGAGGCAAAGACTTGGCTCCACGAGGCAAACATTTGGCTCCACGAGGCAACGATTTGCCTCCAGAAGGCAATGAATTACTCCAGAAGGCAATGAATTACTCCAGAAGGCAATGAATTACCTCCGGGCGGTGCGCCGCACTACCGGAATTGGTGGTTTGCCAGTTACACGTTCAAATGGGCGACCGGTTTGAGCCCGTCATCCCGTCCGTGATCCCAGAAACGCGAGTTACGCTGCGGAGAGGAACGCCACCTCGGGGTTTTCCTTTTCGGCGTAGTCCAGCTCCCACTGCGAGCTGAAGAGCACGACGGCGCGGCCGGCGCTGTCGACGGCGATCCTGGAGCGGCTGGGGAGATTCAGTTTGGTCGCCACTTCATCGACATCGCGATCGATCCAGCGGGCCAGCGTATACGGCAGCGTCGTCACCGTGGTCTCCACGTTGTACTCGCTCTCGAGCCGCGACTTCATGACGTCGAACTGCAGTTCGCCGACGACGGCCAGAATCGGCTCGCTGCGCAGCCCCTCGTGCGGCGAAAGCACCTGCATGACGCCCTCTTCCTCGAGCTGTGCCAGTCCCTTCTGGAACTGCTTCTGCCTTGTCACCTGCCTGGCGCGGAGCGTGGCGAAGTGCTCCGGCGCGAAACGCGGAATCGGCGCGAACTCCACCGGGGCGCCTGATGACACGGCGTCGCCGATGTGGAAGAGCCCGGGATTTACGAAGCCGATGACGTCGCCGGGATAGGCGCTTTCGATCGTCTCGCGCTCGCGGGCGAAGAGGCGGTGCGGGCGCGTCATGCGTACCTCGCGGTTCAGGCGCGAGTGATGGACGAGCATGTCCTTTTCGAACACGCCGGAGCAGACGCGCATGAAGGCCAGGCGGTCGCGGTGACGCTTGTCCATGTTTGCCTGAATCTTGAAAACGAAGCCGGTAAATGTCTCGCTTGTGGCCTCGACGATCATCTCTTCGCCGCCGACGTGTGCGATGTGCGGGGCGGGCGGCGGCGCGAATTCGAGCAGCGCATCGAGAAACGGCTGGACCCCGAAGTTGTTGATGGCACTTCCGAAGTAGACCGGGATGACGCGTCCGCGTCCGAAGGATTCCGCGGTGAACGCCACGCCCGCGCCGTCCAGCAGTTCCGCGGCTTCGCGCAGATCGTGCCAGGCCGTCGGACCGATCTCGTCTTCGAGCATCGGATCATCGAGGCCTCCGACGGTCACCGCCGCCACCGACGCTCCGTGCGCGGCCCGCGCGAACCGCAGCACCTGCTGTTTGCGCAGGTCGAACACACCCTGAAAGTTCGGCCCGTTGCCGATCGGCCAGTTCATCGGCACCGCGCCGACGTGCAGTTCCTTCTCGATCTCGCTCAACAGCTCGAACGGATCGCGTCCCGGATGATCGAGCTTGTTGATGAAACAGATGATGGGAATCTGCCGTATGCGGCAGACCTCGAACAGTTTCCGCGTCTGCGGTTCGATGCCTTTGGCCGAATCGAGCACCATCACCGCGCTGTCGGTCGCGGCCAGCGTGCGATAGGTATCTTCGCTGAAGTCCTCGTGGCCGGGCGTGTCGAGAAGATTGAGGCAATAACCTTCATATTCGAACTGCAGCGCGGTCGAGGTGATGGAAATACCGCGCGTCTGTTCCATCGCCATCCAGTCCGAGGTGGCGTGGCGTTGGCCTTTGCGCGCGCGGACGGCTCCCGCCATCTCGATCGCCCCGCCGTAGAGGAGCAGCTTCTCGGTGAGGGTTGTTTTGCCGGCGTCGGGGTGCGAGATGATGGCAAAGGTACGGCGGCGCGCCACCTCACGGCCGAGCTCTGTGTTCGCTGGATCGGTCGGAAGTGCCGTCATTCGAGCCTCTTAGAACATACCGGCGAATTGAACATTCCTTTTGCTGACCGTCAGCGGCGAGCGCCAGTTCGAGCGGAAGGATAACCGCAATCCCAACCGAGAACCGACTACCGACAACGGGCAAAGCGCATCACTTGCGTATGTTCACGTTGCGTCGCCGGAAGAGGTTGAGCTCCGACCGGTAGTGGCGTTCTTTCGGCGAGAGCTGGGATGCTTTCTCGTAGTAGCCACGCGCTGCGGCGAGATCGCCGATCGCCTCGGAGACTGCGGCGAGATTGAAGTAGAGCGGGGCGGAATCGCGATGACGGACCGCCGCGGCCTGCCAGATGGCGCGGGCATCTTCGAGACGCTCGGAGCCGATCATCGAGAAGGCTTCTTCGAATGAGGGCGCATGTTCGTCGAGCTCGATCGTCTCGCGCACCGTTCGCGGAGTGATCGCATCCGCGGCGATGACCGCGGCGTAGCGCGCGGCTTGTTCGTACGCGACGTCGCGCTCGTCTTCCGTGAGCGCCGTCGATCTTGGTGACGTTCCCTCGCCCCGCACGGTATAGGAGAACATCTTTTTTCCGTCGCCGTTCAATACGTCGATGCGCGCCGAGCAGATCGCGTCGATCCAATGATGCATTCTTTTCACGCGCTCGCCGTTCTCGAGGTATTCGCTCCCTTCGCCGCTCTTCTCGACGCCGGAGCAGGAGAAGCGATTGATACCGAGGTACGCGTCGGCGTGAAGCTCGCGCCGGACCGCGCGCAGCGACGGCTCGTCGACGATGAGATGGTGATTGTTCTCGACCGCGTTGGCGATGCGCAGCACGCCCGCGCGCGATACGAGATCGACAAAGTGCTCGACGAACGCCTCGATCTTGGCGCTGTCGCCGATCGCGTAGATCACGGCCAGGCGCTCGGCCGGAGCGAGGTCGTGTGCCGGTGCCATCGTTCTCGTGAACGAAAGCCGTGGCGGGCTCGCCAGCGCGGCCGTGGCCTGCACCAGGAGCGCCGCGGCGAGAAAGCATCGTGATTTCATCGTGACGCCGGAATCTTACTAGACCGTGTCAGATACGCACGAGCCGTTGCGGCCGGATGCCTGAACGCGCGGGATAGAATGCCGGTCGAATGCGTCTCAACGTGACGAGTGAGATCGGCAGGCTCAAGAGCGTGCTGGTCCACCTGCCCGGGCGGGAGATCGACGTGATGATCCCGCCCATGATGAACCAGCTCCTCTTCGACGACATCCTCTACGGTCAGGTCGCGCGCGAGGAGCATCGCCGGTTCCAGCAGCTCATCCGCTTCATCGCCCCCGAGGTCATCGACGTGCAGGACCTCCTGGAGGAAGTGCTCGAAGCCCCCGACGTGAAGCATCTCATCATCCGCGATCTCGAAACGCGCAAGATCTTCGGCCGAAAACTGGCCGGGGCGCTTCGCGAGCAGCCGGCGGCCCTGCTCGCGCAAACCCTGATCGGCGGAATCCCTCACGAGAAAGACGGCAAAGGGGAGCTTCCGGCCTTCGACCTGTTGCCGGTGCCGAATTACTTCTTCATGCGCGATCCGCAGGTGGTCATCGGCGACGGCGTCGTCATCTGCGGAATGGCCACCCAGGCGCGCCGCCGCGAGTCGCTCCTCTCGCGGTATGTGTTCAAGTACCACCCGCTGTTCCGCGACAGCGTTTGCTGGACGGATTTCATGTCGGGTGAGGAACCGGGCCATCGCCGCATCCCGACGATCGAAGGAGGCGATATCCTCGTTCCGTCGCGCGACCTTCTCCTCGTCGGCGTCACCGAACGAACGAACCGCGCCGGCGTGCGCCAGCTCGCAACGGCGTTGCGCGATGCCGGCAGCCCGGTGAAGACGATCATCGTCGTCGAGCTTCCTCGGCAGCGCTCCTTCATGCATCTCGATACGGTTTTCACGTTCACCAGCCGTACGGAGTGCCTCATCTATCCGCCCGTGATTCTTCCCGGGGGAAGCCAGGCCGCGACCGTCACGACGATCGATCTGACGAAGAGGGGGATTTCCTATGCGCCGCAGAAGTCGTTGCTCGGCACACTCAAAAAACGAGGGTTCGACCTCGAGCCGATCTACTGCGGAGGCAGGAGCGCGGTCGATCAGCAGCGCGAGCAGTGGACGGACGGCGCCAACGCCTTCACGCTCGCGCCCGGAATCATCCTTCTCTACGAGCGCAATGTCCGTACGGCCGAAGAACTGTCCGCGCACGGGTATCACATCGTCGATGAGGATGACCTCCTGCTCGGCCGCACGGAGCTGGAGACGAGGACCGATACCAAGTACGCGATCCAGATGGCCGGCCACGAGCTGTCGCGTGCCCGCGGCGGGCCGCGCTGCATGACCATGCCGCTCGAGCGCGAGGAGCTGTAGCGTGGCCGATCCGAGAAAGCTCGCCGTCGTCGCGTTCGGCGGCAACGCGCTGTTGCGCCCCGAGGACCGCGGTACGCAGGAAGAACAGATTGCCCGCGCCAAACAGGCCGCGCGCTGGCTGGCCGAGATCGTCCGCCACGACTACAAACTGATCGTCGTCCACGGCAACGGGCCACAGGTTGGCAACATCCTGGTGCAGGCGGAAGAAGCGTCGACGAAGATCCCGCCGCAGTCGCTCGATGTCTGCGTGGCGCAGACCGAGGGGTCGATGGGGTTCTTGCTGCAACAGGCGATTCGCAACCGGCTCGACAGCATCGGCATCGGCGGCGACGTTGCGACGATCCTGACCGAGGTGGAGGTCGATCCGGTCGATCCGGCGTTCAAGCGGCCCACCAAACCAATCGGCCCATTTTTCACCCGCTATCGCGCCGAGGCGCTCGAGCGCGACCTCGGGTGGACGATGCGCGAAGACGCGGGACGCGGCTGGCGCCATGTCGTCCCCTCGCCGCGCCCGCTGCGCATCCTGAACATCGAGACGATCGTGCACATGCTCGAAAGCGCCGCGGTGGTGATCGCCGCGGGTGGCGGCGGCATCCCGGTCGTCCGCGGCCGCGACAGCCAGTGGCGCGGCGTCGAAGCGGTGATCGACAAGGACTTCTCATCGTCGCTTCTCGCCTCGGAACTGAAGGCCGAGATGTACGTCGTCCTCACGGGCGTCGCCAAGGTGGCCATCGATTTCGACAAACCGTCGCAGAGAATGGTCGACCGCCTCACCGTCGTCGAGGCGCAGCGCTATCTTTCGGAAGGCCAGTTCCCTGCCGGATCGATGGGCCCGAAGATCGAAGCCGCCATCCAGTTCGTCACCCACGGCGGCAAGCAGGTTCTGATCACCGACGTCGAGCACCTCCGCGACGCGCTGGCGGGGCGGGAGGGGACGCTGATTCTTCCCTGAGTCGCTTGCCCTCCGCGTACCACTCCTCATCCGAGACGAAGTGCGGAATCCGTCCCTCGCGGATCAGCATTCGCAGCGCGCTGTTGACCTCTTCTGAGGTGCGGAAAACGACGTAGACATCCTCGTCCAGAGTCGCGGTACCTTTTACCAAGGGAATGTAGTGGAGACCGCGCACGGCCTTACTCCAGTCGAAGTGCGTGGCTTCATCGTCGACGGCTTCGATCGGCTCGTCATAAATCGTCTGTTCTTCGTCCATGTAGGATCTCCTTTCAGACCTTGTTGCCAGACGTGCGCTGATCAGTCGCACATGCATCTCCCGCAGCGTGTAGCAAACGAACAAAACTCTGCCGGAAGCGGCCGAGCCAAAACTGATATATCGATCTTCGTCGTCGGAATGAGTGTCATCGTTCTCCGTCGCCCGGAGCGGGTCGTTGAATACTTCGCTCGCCTCGTCAAAAGACACACCATGTTTCTTGAAGTTCTCTCCAGCCTTGACGCGGTCCCATGAAATTCGAAGCGTCACATCGCTGGGCGCGCGGCCTTCAGCGACGAGCTCCCGAAGGGCGGCGTTGACGAGCTCCGGTGACGAGTAGTAGCGCGCTACATCTTTCTCGATCGTCACCCGGATGGGAGATTTTCCGGGCCGGTAGTACTTGCCACGAACGCCGTTGCTGAAGTCGTACTCGGGCAGAATGTCGTCATCCTCGTCGGCTGGGTCTTTCGGTTTGCTCATGCTGAATGTCTAGTGCGCGTACTTCGCCGCGCGGTCTGAACTGCGTCCGTCCCCGAGGATACCTCGGTGTTCCTTTTCTCAGTACCCCACAGAATTGGCTACACTGACACTTATCCGTGAGAGTCAAGTTCATCTACAACCCCGCCGCGGGGCGGGGGCGCGCGTTGCGGCATCATGCCGAGGCGGAGCGGCATCTGCGTGCGCTTGGTGCTGACGTCGATGCGCACGCCAGCAGCAGTCCGGCTGACCTAACCCGTGCCGCGGCCGAGGCATCGCGAGGAGGTTACGACCGCGTCATTGTCTCCGGCGGAGACGGGACCCTGCACCTTGCCGTCCGCGACTTCGATCTGGCCGGCGGCACGCTTGCGCTCGTTCCGCAGGGTTCCGGCGATGATTTCGCCAAGGTCCTCGGCATCCCTCGCAACCTCGGCGACGCCTGCGCGCTGGCGTTGCGTGGGGCGACGCGCGAAGTCGACGTCGCGGTTGCCAACGGTATCCGCTACCTCGGCGTCGCCGGACTCGGGTTTGATTCCGAGGTCGCGCGCTATGCGAACGACAACGTCAAGCTACTGCGCGGTTCGCTCGTCTATCTCTACGCCATCCTGCGCGTCCTGCCTCGGTTCACGCCGCACCGCGTAACCATCGACGGGATCCGCAACGAAGAGATCATGTTCGCGACGGTCGGCAACTCGCGGCAATACGGCGGCGGTATCCGCATCGTGCCGGAGGCGCTGATCGATGATGGCCGCCTCAACCTCTGCGTCGTCCATCGGACGTCCCGTTTCCAACTCCTGAAGACCCTGCCTCGGGCCTATACCGGCGCGCATGTGAAGAGCCCATTTGTCGAGACCGGCCACGGAACCTCATTCACATTTGCGTCCGAGCGGCCGATGGACGTCTACGCCGATGGCGAGCGCATCACGGCGACGCCGGTGGAGTTTTCGCTGGCCGGCGAACGGCTGCGCATCATCGCGCCTTAGGCGTTGGTACGTCTGGGCCATCTCTACGCGTCTGTTGACGAGCCTTGGGCAACCAACGCTGCCGGCCGTGCCGGCCGAAATCCCTACCCAAACGGTCAGGATGCGCCGAGGAATTAGGCGCTAGACTCCGGGCATTGAAGCGGCTCCAGGAGAAATAACCGAATGGTTCTCATCCCCATGGTGGTCGAGCAGACGAGTCGCGGCGAACGCGCCTACGATATCTACTCCCGCCTTTTGAAAGACAACGTGGTTTTTCTCGGTCAGACGATCGACGACACCGTCTCGAACCTGATCATTGCGCAGCTCCTCTTCCTCGAAGCGGAGAACCCGGAGAAGGACATCTCGGTCTACATCAACTCGCCGGGCGGATCGATCACCGCCGGCCTGGCGATCTACGACACGATGCAGTACGTGAAACCCGACATCCAGACTATCTGCATCGGCCAGGCGGCGTCGATGGCGGCGGTTTTGCTCGCGGCGGGAAAGAAGGGGAAGCGCTTCGCATTGCCAAACTCTCGCGTCCTCATCCACCAGCCGCTCATGCATGGGCTCGGCGGGCAGGCGTCGGAGATCGACATCCACGCCAAAGACATCATGCGGATGAAGGCGCGGATGAGTCAGATCCTGGCCAACCACACCGGCCAGCCGTTCGAGAAGGTCGATCGCGACACGGACCGCGACTACATCCTGCAGGCTCAGGAAGCGGTCGAATACGGATTGGTCGATCAGGTCATCGCAAAACGGGAGTGAGTAAGGCGTGAAATAGGAGTTTGTTACGGAAAGTGTAGGAATGCTCTCGCGACGGCTTCACGTTCACGAAAGCGCGGCGTAGAATCTAACGACCTCGTAAAGGATCCAAGCACCTCATGTCGAAAAAGGGGAACAGCGGCGACGTTCTGCGTTGTAGCTTCTGCAACAAGAGCCAGCGCGACGTCAAGAAGTTGATCGCCGGCCCGACCGTCTACATCTGTGACGAGTGCGTCGACATCTGTCTCGACATCATTGCTGAGGACCGCAAAGACGAGCCGGGAACGATGGAAGGTTCCGGCCAGTTGCCGAAGCCGAAAGAGATCAAAGAGTTCCTCGACCTCTACGTCATCGGCCAGGAACGCGCCAAGAAGAAGCTCGCCGTCGCCGTCTACAACCACTACAAGCGCATCGACTATCACACGCGCAACAACCGGCAGGATGTCGAACTGCAGAAGTCGAACATCCTCCTCATCGGTCCGACCGGCACCGGCAAGACCCTTCTGGCACAGACGCTGGCGCGCATGCTCAGCGTTCCCTTCACCATCGTCGACGCCACCACCCTCACCGAGGCCGGCTACGTTGGCGAGGATGTCGAGAACATCATCCTCAAGCTCTACCAGGCCGCCGGCAACGACAAAGACAAGACCCAGCGCGGCATTGTCTACATCGACGAGGTCGACAAGATCTGCCGCAAGGGCGATAACCCCTCGATCACGCGCGACGTGAGCGGCGAAGGCGTCCAGCAGGCGCTCCTCAAGATCCTCGAGGGAACTGTTGCCAACGTTCCGCCGCAGGGCGGACGGAAGCATCCGCACCAGGAATTCATCCAGATCGATACGACGAACATCCTCTTCATTTGCGGCGGCGCATTCGTCGGGCTTGAGAACGTCATCGAGAGGCGGCTGTCATCGACCTCGATGGGTTTCGGCGCGAAGATCGCCACGAAGAAAGAGAAGCGCACCGGCGAGCTGTTGGCGCAGGTTCATCCCGAGGATCTCATCAAGTTCGGCCTCATCCCCGAGTTTGTCGGGCGCCTGCCGGTCGTCGCTACGCTCAATGAGCTCGACAAAGGCACGCTGATCGAGATCCTCCGCGAGCCGAAGAACTCGCTCGTACGCCAGTACCAGACCATCATGGGTTTCGAGAACGTCGCGCTCAAGTTCCACGACGACGCCCTCGAAGCCATTGCCGAGGAAGCGCTGAAGCGCAACGTCGGCGCGCGTGGCCTCAAGATCATCATCGAAGAGTTGATGCTCGAGATCATGTACACGATCCCGTCGCAGGACGCGATCAGCGAATGTGTCATCACCCGTGAGGTCGTCATCAACCGCAGCCAGCCCATCACGATGTACCGGAAAGCGGGATAGGTGAAGAAGGTTGCCGGGTTTCCAGGTTGCCCGGTTGGCCTGAAACAGATGCGGGCAACTCGGCAACCTGGCCACGCTGCAACCCATAGGACGAAGAACTAACCCACAATGCCCAAACAACCAGAAACCACGACCCTTCCTCTCGTCCCTCTGCGCGACATGGTCGTCTTCCCCTCGATGATGGCGCCATTCGTCGTCGGGCGCCGCGCCTCGATCCTCGCGCTCGAGGCGACGCTCTCCACATCCGAGAAGAAGATCTTCCTCGCCACGCAGAAGGACCCCAAAATCGACGATCCCTCGATCGGCGAGATCTACCCGATCGGCGTCATCGCCACGGTCGTCCAGAACTTAAAGCTTCCGAACCAGAACGTAAAGGTGATGGTCGAAGGCCTCACGCGCGCGGAGATCATTTCGACCAACGAGGCTGACGGCTACGTCACCGTCGTCGTCCGCGACATCGAAAGCGGTGTGCCGCTGACATCGGAGGTCGCGCAGTACATGCAGAAGCTCGTCGAGATCTTCGAGACGTACGCCAAGATGTCCCACCACCTCGCCTTCGAAGGGGTGATGTCGACACTCAAGCTCGACGATCCCGACAAGTTCGCCGATACGCTTGCCTCGCACATCCTCATCACCACACCCGAGAAGCAGCAACTCCTCGAGACCATCTCGCCGTACGAGCGCCTTCAGAAGCTGCAGGATTTCCTCGAAGTCGAGATCGAGAAGATCAACATCGACAAGCGCATCAACTCCAAGGTCAAGAAGCAGATGGAGCGAGCGCAGAAGGAGTACTACCTCAACGAGAAGATCAAGGCGATCCACCACGAGCTGGGCCGCAAAGACGATCGCTCCGATGAGGTGGAAGAGCTCCGCCAGAAGATCGAAGAAGCGGGCATGCCGAAGGAGACGAAGGAAAAGGCTCTGCAGGAGCTGAAACGTCTCGAAGCGATGCCGGGCGTCTCCGCCGAAGCGACCGTCTCGCGCAACTACATCGAATGGCTCGTCTCCGTTCCCTGGAAGAAGACGACGAAAGAGATCAAAGACATCGATCTCGCCGAGCAGATCCTCAACGAAGACCACTACGGTCTCGACAAGATCAAAGAGCGCATCCTCGAGTTTCTGGCCGTACGTCAGCTCGTCAAAGGACCGAAGGGAACGATCCTCTGCTTCGTCGGACCTCCCGGCGTCGGCAAGACCTCCCTGGCGAAGTCGATCGCCCGGGCGACCGGCCGCAAGTTCGTGCGTCTCTCTCTCGGCGGCGTCCGCGATGAGGCGGAAATCCGCGGCCATCGACGTACGTATATCGGCGCCTTCCCCGGCCAGATCATCCAGCGGATGAAGAAGGCGGGGACGATCAATCCGGTCTTCCTCCTCGATGAGGTCGACAAGATGTCGATGGATTTCCGCGGCGATCCCTCGGCCGCCCTGCTCGAAGTTCTCGATCCGGAGCAGAACAACGCCTTTACCGATCACTATCTCGACGTGGAGTACGACCTCTCGAAGGTCATGTTCATCGCCACCGCCAACGTGACGCACACCATCCCGGCACCGCTCAAGGACCGGATGGAGATCATCTCCCTCTCCGGCTATACACACCTCGAAAAGCTGGCCATCGGCAAGCAGTTCCTCGTGCCGAAACAGAAGCAGGAGCAGGGCATCGAAGAGAGCCAGGTCGATTTTCTCGACAACGCCATCGAGGAGCTGATCGACTCGTACACCCGCGAGGCCGGCGTCCGAAGCCTGGAGCGCGAAATCGGTTCCGTGCTTCGCAAAGTTGCACGCCAGGTCGTAAAGCATGGCCCCGATATCAAGACGACGATGGACCGCCCCAAGGTGCGCGAGCTCCTCGGCAAGGCCAAGTTCCGGTCACAGATGATTCACGACAAGAGCGAGATCGGCCTGGCTACCGGGCTGGCCTGGACCGAAGTCGGAGGCGAGATTCTGTCGACGGAAGTGGCGATTTCACGCGGCAAGGGCAACCTGATCCTCACCGGCAAGCTCGGCGACGTGATGCAGGAGTCGGCCCGCGCCGCTCTCTCCTACGTTCGCTCGCGCGCGGAGCTGTTCGGTCTCGACGCCGACTTCCACGCCAGCATGGACATTCACATTCACGTCCCCGAGGGGGCGATTCCGAAGGACGGTCCCTCGGCCGGTATCACCATGGCCACGGCTCTTCTCTCGGCCGTCACGCGCATTCCGGTTCATCGCGACATCGCCATGACCGGTGAGATCACTCTGCGAGGCAAGGTATTGCCTGTCGGCGGCGTGAAAGACAAGATCCTGGCAGCGGCCCGCGCCGGTATCACGCGCATCATCCTCCCCGCCGAGAATGAGCGTGACCTTGACGACATCCCCTCGGACGTCCGCGAGAAGATGGAGTTCAATCTCGTCGAGTCGATGGACCAGGTCGTCATTCACGCCCTCGACGGGACGATCGTACCGCTGGCGAAGAAGCTGCCGGAGGCAGAGAGCGCGATCGGCTCCGAGCCACCGATTCACTGAGTCTCTGAGGTGTAGTGTTCGCGGGCAGCCCGCGGACACTACACCCGTGCCTTGCGCACCTCGTCGATCACCCGCGCAACCACTTCCCCTGCTGCGCCGAGCTGTTTCGCCCGGTCTTTGCGGAAGCTCCACTCGATCTGGCCGTTGGCGAGACTCTTGGCGCCGATGCCGATGCGGAGCGGGAAGCCGATCAGATCAGCGTCCTTGAACTTTACGCCCGGGCGTTCGTCGCGATCATCGAGGAGTGCGTCGATGCCGGCGTCGCGCAACTGCCGGTAGATATCGTCGGCGGTTGCGCGGACGATCTCTTCCTTCCCGATCTGCGTCACGACGACCTCGAACGGCGCGATCGGCATCGGCCAGATGATGCCGTCGTCGTCATGGCTCTGCTCGATAGCGGCGGCGACGGTACGTCCGATGCCGAGGCCGTAGCAGCCCATGATCATCGGCTGGCGGGAGCCCTTCTCGTCGAGGAACGTGCAATTCATCGGTTCGGAGTACTTCGTTCCGAGCTTGAAAACGTGGCCGACTTCGATGCCGCGGTGGATTTGCAGACTCGTCGCGCAGCGCGGGCAGGGATCACCCGCGAAGACGGTGGTGAAATCGCCATACTCCGGCTCCGAAAAATCGCGGCCGGGATTGGCACCGGACAGGTGCGTGTCGCGCTTGTTGCCGCCGACGACCCAGTTCACCTGTCCCTTGAGCGAGATGTCGGCGAGAACGCGCTTGGCGTTCGTGCCGACAGGACCGCAGTAACCGACCGGACCGCCGGTAGCCTCTTCGAAACGCGTGTCCGGCATCATCTCCAGGAACTGCGCGCCGAGGTGATTCTTGATCTTGACCTCGTTCCCATCGCGGTCGCCGCGTACCAGCACCATCACGCAACCGTTGTCGGTGTCGAAAACGAGCGTCTTCACGAGGTGCAGCGTCGGTTTGCCGAGGAACTTGCCGACGTCGTCGATCGACTGCGTGCCCGGTGTGTGGATCGGCGCGAGCTCGGTCATCGGCGCCGGTTCCGGCTCGTCGAGAAAGAACTTCGACGTCGCCTTCTCGATGTTCGCGCCGTAGCTGCAGTTCGGGCACGACACCACGGCGTCCTCGCCCGACTGTGCCAGCACCATGAACTCGTGCGACGCGGAGCCGCCGATGTTGCCTGTGTCGGCGTCGACCGCGACGTGGTCGAGTGCGCAGCGGTTGAAGATCGCGGTGTATGCCACTCGCATCTTCTCGTACGTCTCATCGAGCGACTCGCGTGTGGCGTGGAACGAGTAGGCATCCTTCATGACGAACTCGCGGCCGCGCATCAGGCCGAAGCGCGGCCGCACTTCGTCGCGGAACTTCGTCTGGATCTGATAGAGATTCACCGGCAGGAGTCGATAGGAGTTGATGGCGTCGCGGACGGTGTCGGTGATGACTTCCTCCGCGGTCGGAGCGTAGACGAAGTCGCGCTCGTGCCGGTCTTTGACGCGCAGCAGCTCCCTGCCATAGCGCTCCCAGCGCTTCGATTCCATCCACAGCTCTGCCGGCTGGATCGTCGGCATCGACAACTCGACCGCGCCGGCACGGCCCATCTCCTCGCGCACGATGGCTTCGAGTTTCTGCATCGAGCGAAGGCCGAGGGGAAGGTACGTGTAGATGCCGGCCGCGACCTTGCGGATCATGCCGGCGCGCATCATCAGTTTCTGACTGATGACGTCGGCGTCGGCGGGAACTTCGCGCAACGTATTGATGAAGTATTGGCTCCAGCGCATGGGGCGGGGATTGTAATCGAGGTTGCGGGGTCGCGGGGTTACGCGGTCTCGCGGGTGCTGGTTGGAAGGTTGCAAGGTCGGCAACCCTGAAACCCCACCCCGAGACCGCGAAACCTATACTTCACACCCATGTCCCGCATCCTCAAATTCGACCGCACGCCGGTGGCAAGATTGATCTCCTGCGCGGCTTCGTTCGCATCGGCGGCGCTGTTGTTCGACTACCTGTCAAAGGGTGAAAAAGAGATCGAGGCGCTGCCGATCGTGGCGCTCATCCTTCTTTTTCTCGGCACGCTGGCTGCCGCCGCCGTGCAGTACGGCGATCACATCTACCTCAGCGACGATGGCCTGATGTACGAGAACTGGGTTCTGAAGCAGTTCGGCAGGCGCGGCAAATGGATGCGGTGGGAAGACATCGTCGAAGTCCGCGAGATCAAGCGAAAGGTTCTGATCCTCTTCTCCCACGACGGCCGGCGGATGCTGGTCGACGCCATCCTGGGCTATGCGATCGCCAGGAACGAGATCATCAAGCGCGCCCCTCAGGCGGTTTTCTCGGGGACCTTGCCGAAAGAGGAGGCGTGAAAACTCGTAGTCACTCCTCTTGCCCGAGTACAAGCGGTGGGATTCAGCCTGAGACGAGCAGGCTACTCGGCGAGCAATGGCAGGTAGCGCCGAGCTGCTTCGCTGGCGATAAAGATCAATTCCGCGAACGGCTTCGTATCGAAGAGATCGAGTGAGTAGCCCCTTTTGATACCTCGCGCACTTCTCTCCACCTCGTCATAAACGTTCATCAGGTCTGCAAACGTCGGTCGGTCGGTCAGTCGTCCGAGGACGTTCATCAAGGCTCGGAGAACGCTTTCCGGCGATCGATCGTGGATCCGTGGCCGTATCCCACCGAGATCGCTCAACGCTTTATCGAGGCGATAAGGGACTGTGTCGAAAACGAACCATTGATGGTTTGCGCCAGCAGCCCGACTGACCGCTACAGCCAGTCCCAGCTCAAACGCCATGTTCAACCGCGGTGTCTGAGGTGATTGCCGATCAAGCGACATGAATGAGAGGTCGTGAAATGAATACTGCGCCGCCGCGATCAGCTCGTAGATTCGTTCGAGCTGAAAGCGGCTCGATGGATCGCGAACGGCTGCCGCAGGTACGAGTCCGTACGCGGAAACGCCGGCGATGAAGGCGAGGTATACGCGCTCGTATCGTTTTGAATAGGGAACGTTGATGAAGGCGATCGGCGGCTCCGGTGTTGTTGCGGCCACCGTTGTACGACCTCACCGCTTTGAGCTAGTGACTTTGCGCCGAGCCGAAGGTTTTCTGCTGGCGCCCTGCGGGCCGCTCCTCTTGCGATTTCCCTTCGACGCCTTGTCCGCGCGCATGTCATCCATCATTTGCCGTAGCTCAGCAACACGCTTCGCGGGGATCTTGTAATACGCGGCCACCTCATCCGGAGTCGGGAACGGGGTGGTGATGATGACTTTGCCAGACATGATCGTATCTATTCTAACACCGCAATGCCATTGG
>JADGNY010000038.1 GCA_017883235.1 Thermoanaerobaculia bacterium
AAACGAAGCACGCGAGGGTCAAAACGAAGCACGCGAGGGTCAAAACGAAGCACGCGAGGGTCAAAACGAAGCACGCGAGGGTCAAAACGAAGCACGCGAGGGTCAAAATGAAGCGCGCGAGGGTCAAAATGAAGCACGCGAGGGTCAAAACGAAGCGCGCGAGGGTCAAAACGAAGCGCGCGAGGGTCGAAATGAAGCACGCGAGGGTCAAAACGAAGCACGCGAGCATCGAAATGAAGCACGCGAGCATCAAAACGAAGCTCGCGAGGGTGAAAACGAAGCAACCGATCGACGAAACGAAGCACGCGACCTTCCAAACGAAGCACGCGAAGATCGAAACGAAGAAAGCGATCTGCAAAACGGGGAAAGCGAGCATCGAAACGAAGCTCGCTCCGCCCCTCGTGCCTAACAGTTCACGTACAACGTCGGCATCTGCTGCCCGCGGCGAAAGTACGCTGCGACCGATCCTCCGACGTACTCCGATCGGATCGATTCGTCCGCCGGCCGGCCCGTGAACTCCCACCGATCGAGCTTGAGCTTCGCCGCGTCGCGCGTGGCGTACGGCGTTGAGCCGGCGTGATGCCACGCTTCGATCTCGTACACCTCGCGAACGACTCCCTCGAAGACCGCGAAGGCATACCGCGCTCCCTTACGCCGCTCACCGAGCTTCCACGTTCCTCGGGTCGCCTCATACAACTCGAGCGGCGTCATGTCGTGGCGGTAGAGACGACTGATCCGGATCAGGAGTGCAGGGAGTCTTACCTCGACGGATCGAGCCCCCTCCGACGGCGGCCTGCGGCTGACATTACCCAATTCATTACCTAATTTATCTCGCTGTTACCCAATTCTTCCCACGCTTCGCCACCGCGCACTCCGTCCTCGCCCGAGGCACTCCACGGCACCGCTTCCCCTCAGGTTCTACAGAATGTGGCGAATCATGTCCACGCTGACGCCAGGACACTCTTTCAGGAGGTCCGCCATGCTGAAGGAACCGACCGTACGGTCGATCGCCGCGAAGACGAGATTCGGTCTAAAGTCATCGAAGGTCGATCTACGCAAGATGTTCCGCGAGTTCCGCCGACAACGCCTCCACGTCTTCGTCCTCGTACATTTCGTGCGTCATCGGAATCTTGTGCAGGAGGTTCTTCGCTTTCTCGTATGCAGCAATGTGGCGCTCGATCGATGGGCGATGAAGAACGAGGTAAAGCTTCGAGACGCGCGCCTGAGGATCTTCCTCGAGCGCCGTCGTGTTCCCCAGCCAGCGAGCGGCCTTCTCCTGGATGCGAGCCGCGTGCGTGTAGTCCATGGAAAGCGGTTGGATGAGGTGCCAGCGCTCGTTCTGAAACGCATGTGGAAACTCGAGAGAGAAGCTGGTCGTCTCGAACTTCTTTGGCCTCAGTGCTCTCGTAACGGTCTGATCAAGACGCGGCCGCAATGCGGACCAGACCTGATCATCCGTGACGGTTTCCTCTTGCGTCCGCTGATATTGCGATGTGACAAAACGCTCGAACAGCGTGGCCAGGGTTCCCGGAAGGTCGTCCGAAAGCCCACCCATCGGTTCGCTTGCCTGGAAGCTCAGTCCCGCATCTCTCCACACCCGCGAGGCGATTCGGTCAGCGGTGATATCGCTCCGGTCCGCGACGAATAGCTGCGTCGATTCGAACATCGCGCGCCGTTCGTCCTCCACGGCTGCTTCGAAGTGCCCCAGCACCTGCTTGAACCGATCGCCTTCGAATCGAGCAAACGCCTTGGACAGTCTCTCGAAGTGATACTCGAGGCGCAGGTCCAGGAATGCTGCCTGTTCGGAGACGAGCAGCACGCCGATATTCAGGCACTCACCGGCGATCGGGTCGTGAGCGTAGCGCAGGACACAGAATGAATAGGGCTTCTTACTCATGACACACTCCCCAGGATCTCCCACTGAAAATCATCGCGGTGCGCCTGCACCGCCGTGAGGTGCTCTCGCACCCGATCCATCCACATCTCCCAACGTTCCGGAATCCAGGACATCGAACTGCTGAGAACCGCGTCGAGCATATCGTCTAGGCTTGCGAACAGCACGGACCAATCCACGTTTGCTTGGTCGAGCCTACCTCGAAGAGATGTTGGCTCGAAATCCCAACCGGGACGCGGTAGGCGACTGCTGAGCTTCCGACCACAGGGTAGAGAAAGCTGAAGCAATCCGCGAAGTCGATCGCCGCCAGAGAACCACCCACGACGAAGCAGTTTTCGGCGATTTGACGCCGGTCGGGATTCTGAACCAGCATGTCGAACAGATAGATGCGAGCGGCCTGTGTCAACTGCTCGGCGTTCATCCTTCCGAATACAGGCGGAGATAGGCTTGACCCAAGGCTCCGTGCGCCAACAGCGATCCGAGGCGGCGCGATCACATGGGCCTGAGCTCGGAGCAAGTCTGTGAAATCCTCCGTGATTTCGATCAGCCCGACGTCGGGAGTGAGAACCCCGAGCTCACGAGCGAGCAGGTTGCCGACGGCTTCGTTGAAGAGATGCTGTTCCGTGATCTCCGGAAGCCCGATTGCCTTGACGAAGAATTCCGCGCGGCTGTCGGACTCCTCGGAATCGCGATAGCAACTAAGCCTCAGCACGCGTAGTAGAACGCCAGCTCCGACAGCCGGCGTCGCCCGCTCTGCACGCTTCGCCATCCGCGCGCCTCGTTGGTCAGATCATCGAATCCGAGGAGATCAATTACCGCCGCCTCGATCCGAAACGCCGTCTCCTCATCGCGCAACGCGTGCGCCAGGATGTCGATACGCGGCTCGATCCCAGCCTCACTCAGCTCCCGCAACACGGCGACCTTTCGCGACTCCGCTGATGCGCTGAGATGCGCCAACGCGCGCGATCCTTGTCCCTTTCCGACGTAGAAGGGCTTTTCGTTCCGTGGGTCGACGTAGAGATAAACGTAGAAGCCGAGGCGTTCGGCAACCTCGGGACGGATGTGCAGATCAATCATTACACTCATTATCGTCGCTCGCGTCGCCTCGCTTGGAACCTACGCGACCTCTCCGCGGAGCCGTTCCCCTCGGATGAAGCCCTCGAGAAACGCTCCGAAGAACAGTCCCAGCGCGGTCCAGCTCAGAATCATCGTGGGGTACACGTCCCAACAAAAACGCGCCTTCTGCGGTGGTTTGATCAAATGCCATCGCACCATGACCGTCCCCAGATCCACCTGTGCCGTCTTCGGAACGACCCCCAGGAACACTGATTCTGCCTGACCTGCTGCCATGCCGTCGAAGTGTGCAACCTGCTGTTTGTGTCGCGAGATCGTGTTCGACTCGAAGATCAACGAAAAGATGAGCGCGAGTGCGAACGACTGTGCAAGCGCGAGGGCAACTATTTGCTGCACCTGAGCATGTCTCTGCTCCAGCATCGGATCCTGCGCGGCGTCGCGATCATCGTCGTGTCGGAGAATCTCCCGCCTGACAAAGTACTGAGTCGTCAAGAAAGCGAGCACCATCAAGAGCACTATCGTGCCGTCGGTGGCGTACATAGGGAACGTATAGCTGTGATCGAATTCGACCAGCAGGACGAACGGGACGATGATGAGGCGAAAAAGAGACGGCAGAATACATTGATAGAGATACTGCGGCGGCAAGTGCTTTTCTCCGGCGTTCTCGTTTTTCTTGGGCTCTCTGGAGTACCTTAGCTTTTCGGTGATCCGCCACAGGCGGCGAGTCAGAAGGTAGAGCGTCGCCCCGACGATAGCCGCCGCGTAAGCAAGAAACAGAATTCCCTCGAAGTGGCGACCGGCTTCACCGCCAAACGCATGAAGCAAGGCGGCAACGATGAAGGGCAATGCGGTGAAGAGGATGACACTTGGGAGATTCGTTGCCACAAAATACGCCCGCTTGAACCATGTTTCCCATCGGTCATTGAGCGCCGACGTCAGATGATCGACGTCGAGCTCGGAGGACATCCAGTCAACGTAGAAGCGCTCGAAATTCTCTCGCTGCTCCGCAATTGCCGGTGGTGCAGCTCCGATCAGCCCCAAGTCCGCGGGCGTAGGCACTTGGCGGCCCGAATACCGCTCGCGCATATATGTGTCGATGTGACCGTCGACGAGGCTCTCCTCCCTAACGATCATCTGTGCGAACCGCCGCTGCCGCTCCTGTTCTTCGGTCCGGTTCTCCGGCTCGCTCGCGAAAAGAGCCCAGAACGTGTCCGGCTTTTTAGTTTCGACGCAGCGCCTAGGGGCATCGACATACCACTCTTTCGTACCGTTGAACACGTCGCGCCAGTAGCCGAGCAGCACGCGCAGAAGGATCTGCTCCGGGGGTTGCAGCGACCTCTCCTTCGAGAGGAGGTCTTCGATCCGCTGTACTACGTCGCTGGCGTGACGCATTGCTCGATGCCGCTCCTCGAATTGCTTGATTGGGAGACTCACGTAATGAGTGACTTCGGCACGCAACTGAGAGCAGTCTTCCTCACACAAGTCGGCCAGCGACCGCCTTCCCGACGGATACTCGGGATCATCGTCGATGGCATCGTGGTGACGGACATGCGTCTCGCTCGCGATCCGGTCGAGCTTGACGAGCAACTTATGAAACCCGCCTTCCAGGCTCGCATCATCAGCCCCGGGTCGCACCTTCGAGGCTTCTCCAACCATCGCGGACCAGATAGTTTCGTCACGCGCGGCGAGCTCAAGATAGAACTGCAGTACGTTTGCGAGGGCGTCGAGCGTGTGACTGCTCCGTGAACCGGCAGCAGTCTGATGCTTCGCGATGTCGGGCAGCAGCAGGCCGATATCCTCGACAAACCTATTGATGCTCGCTTTCCCGTCGCCTGTCGCACGGACACTGGCAACATGGCGCCGGAAAAGCGAGACGAGCCCGCGGTCGACATGATCATCGATCCGGGACAGGAGATGGTCAAAAATCGCCTCGCTCGGACCACGCAATGTGACCTGATATAATTGGACAGCGAAATCGAAATTGGGATTTTTCGCGCGTGCGCGGCGAAGATTTAGATCGACCTCCCTTGATATGTGTCGCGCCAGCCTGAGACTGACGGACTCGTCAATCATCGCAAGGATATACCCTGGAAGATCGCTAGGGTCGCGCTCTCTCAGATTCGAGGTGTGTGCGAAGGATCGTCCGCTGCGGTATTCGACGAACTCCTCGAGATCGGCGTGCACAGCTTCCGCTGCCTGGGACGGAAGGATCGAAAGGAGCTTCCAGAGACGCTCCTGCCGCTCCTCATCACTCACCACAACACTCGAAACTGAGTCGAGGCGCTTCCTGAGCAATGGGTATCGTGTAACTTCGCGGGCCTCCTGCGATGAAGCACGCAATTCAGCCGCGAGAATACGCGTCAGTAGTAGCTGACACGGCGCATCGAGTTTGGTCCACGCGGCGTACGATGATTCCAAATTTCGCTGAAGATCATTCGCCGAAGCCGCTGCCGTGATGACGCTCTCCGAGAGCGAAGAGGGCAGATCGCCACGTGCACCCGCAACAGGGTTGTATTTCGGGTCGAAAACCTTTTGAATATTTCGTGCCGTCGGCTCTGCGAGCAAGATCGCTACCGCGTGATCAAGATCGCGTTCATAGACCTGCTCGTCAGCGGCGATATGAAACTCAAGCAATCGGTCATGCATGCGGTCGACTAGAGCCACGAGTAGCGTTCGCAGACACGCATTGGCAATCACGCGTCGGTGGAGCGCGACGAAATCGTTCGAAGGAACGTCGTTCCTCAGTGTTTTCAACGCTCCATCGAGGCCTTTCGCCGCCCACTTCTTGCCACCGGCTAGAATGGTTGGAAGGCTGCGGAAACATCCTTCGGCGAGGCCGGGATTCGACCAGACGGAATGCAGTTGGTCCAAGTTCCCAAATAACACTTCCAGGGCGCCATGACAGGCCGATTCTTCGTGACTGTTGGCTTCTGCCGCCTCGACATCAGCGGCCGCGACGACGTTCCCGGCAGCTGTGATGATCGCGATCGTCGCGCGCGATTCAGCGTTACCGTCCGCGGCTGTCCCGACAAGCGTCAGAGGAAGGCGTTCCACGGCTCGAGCGATCACTTTGTCAAAGCCGCGCGGGCTCGCGTCACGACGCATCATCACTGAAATCGTCGTAAAGACGCCCTCCCGGAAGCGTGCAAACGCTGCACGAGAAACACCTAATCCGTCGGCTTCCGCACGATCGATGGAAGCAGCCTGCGTCAGGAAGCCGACATAGCTGTCGAGGACCGCCGGCGTCGGTGCAGCTGTTTGCCGCCAGATCGCCGGCAGCGCGCGAAGATACGCGACACGCGCGTCGAAGTCCTCGTCGGGTGGTTGGCGCAGCTTCTCGAAATACTTGACCTGCGACTCAGTATCTCCCGCGATCGCGCCCACCAACAGGTATCGCCGTCGCCGCCGAGCAACGTACCGTTTATTGATCTCTGCATCGCCTTCTCCGTCATGATTGGTCCACAACGGCGCCAGACACTTGGGACCAGGCAGAATCTTCAGAAGTGCGCCGAGCCCTTCTAGGGCAATGTCGCGCGTCGCGGGAGCTCCTATGTCGATAACCGTCTGCAGCGCTGGACTCATGCTGTTCCGCAGCACATCTACCAGAGCGCGCGGCGGCGTAGCATTGGTGAGGCCGAGGTGGATGGCGAGCTTGCAAACCACCTGCTGCTGCACCGTGCCGTCGAGCACCCATCGGGGCAATCGCTCGGCAAGAGTGGAGAGGGCTCCCATCGAAGCGGCGTCGTCATCAGCGTGTAGTCCTAGCCGGAGCAAGGCCTGCGAAGCGGCCTTCACTAGGGTGCGGCGGTCGCTGCGACGCGCCCCGTGATATGCGTTCGCGATCGCGGTAAGCGCCGGAGCTCCATCGAGTATCGTCGACCCGATACGTGCATAATCGATGTGTGGCTCGAACACTGCCTTGAGCCGATTGGCAACGAGCGGAGTGGTCGCCGCCTTGATTTCCGACTCGTATACACCGATCGCCACCTCCGGCGCGTCCTGCAGCGCCGCGCGAATGATGTTTCCGGACTGATGGAGATTCTGTCTTTCCGCAGGATTAAGCACCTGAAGAGAATGCGCAGCCAAACGACCCATGGTTTCACCCGAAGTCATGAACACCTCCGTGGCGTAGACGACACGCGATAATCACGAATGCTGAAGGAATGCAGTAATCGTACAGCAGTTACGATCAAACCAAGCAACTGTGAAATCGCAGAGCTTCACGTTGGTACTCGTTGAAAACCAGGACTTGATCGTTGCGGACGCGCGAGCGTAGAGGATGTGAGCGAGCCCGCGCAGGTTGCGGTTAACAAGAGCCCGTTCAGAAAAAGGACAAAGCATGACGCGTGACCGGGTCAACCCTTCCGGGCCTTGGACGAGCGGCTCGGTTTCTGATCGAGCACTTCCACCAACTGCGTGACATTGCACCCCAGCGCCTCCGCCAGCCGGACCAGCGTGCCCAGCGTCGGAGCGTTGTTCCCTGCTTCGAAGTTGCTGATCGCTGCGGCGCTCGTGCCGCAGCGTTTGGCGAGCTCGCGCTGGGAGAGGTCGGCGGCGGTGCGGAGCTCGCGCAGGCGGGCGCCGAAGAGCTGCAAGTAGTCACCTCGTGCGGCCATCAGTCGGTATGAACTTTCCCTTGACGAACGACAGAACCGATACTTCAACCCTGCTTGCGGCGGGACCACCGCCGGGCGAGACGCCGCGGCGGGAGCAGGCGAGACGCCCGCTCTCCGGTCATGGTGGCGCGGTTCGAATCGAAAACGACGGCGATACCGTGACGGGCCTTTCGCCGTATCGGCCCAGTGATCCGATGAGACGGCGAGATCCCTGACTCATGGGCTGATCCGGTAGGATATGCCTGGATGTTGAATGGTCACAAGCGCAGCAGATGAACGAGCACAAACAGATTGCCGCCAAACTGATCGATGACCGAGGCAACGGGCTGCTCGCGGTGAAGGAGTTGGCATGAGCGTTCAGCCGCACCTTGCTCTCGACATCGACCGTGCCGCGATCGCGGCATTCTGTCAAAAGTGGCAAATCAAAGAGCTTGCTCTGTTTGGTTCGGCCCTGACCGACGAATTCCGACCTGACAGCGATGTCGACTTTCTCGTCTCCTTTGACGAACCAGAGCCTGACTGGGGACCTTGGATGGGCCGCTGGCACGACATGGAAGAGGATCTCGAGCTGATTGTCGGCCGTAAGGTTGACATCGTCGAAAAGGGTGCCGTGGAAAGAAGCAGAAACTACATCAAGCGGCGCCACATCCTGGAGCATCAAAGAACGATCTATGTGGCGCGATGAGGGATACCTCCTCGACATGCTGATCGCTGCTCGAGAAGCGGCAGGGTTTTCCGCCGCACTGACCTTCGAGGCTCTGGAGGAGAGCCTGCTGCATCAGAATGCGATACTCCACGTGCTCCAGAAAATCGGTGAGGCCGCCACCAAGGTCTCACAGCAATTCAAAGACGAGCATCCGGAGATCGACTGGGTCGACATCATCGGAATGCGTCATCGCCTGGTGCACGACTATCGCAATATTGATCTCACGAAGATCTGGGAATCGGTCCAGTCGGGTGTTCCCAGCCTGATTGACCAACTGGAGCGTCTGGTGCCCCCGGAAGCTCAGGCGAGATGAACCTCGAGCGGATTTCGATCGATCCGGCGGTCATGAACGGGCAGCCGTGCGTTCGGGGAACGCGTCTGACCGTGAAGCGTGTGTTGCACATCCTTGCCGAAAGCCCGGATCGCGAAGAGATCAGGAGGGACTATCCGCGGCTGCATGAGGAAGACATCCGGCAGGTATTGCGCTACGCCGCCGCCAGGCTGGAGGAAGACCATCGCTGACCGGGTCACAAGTGGAGAGCGGGCGTCCGCGCCTGCTCCCGGTGGGCGTCTCGCCCGGCGGTGGGGAGTGAGTCGAACGTAACCGTTGGGTAAGAGCGGCGGCCTTTCCATCCGCGTTTTTCAGGTTCAACCCTGCTTGCGGCGGGACCCACCGCCGGGCGAGACCCTTCGACTCCGCTCAGGGCAGGCTGCCGCGGCGAGAGCAGGCGAGACGCCCGCTCTACGGTGATGGTGGCGCGGTTCGAATCGAATCGGTTCCGCGACGGGAACGGCCGCTTCTCGCGCCTTTTGTTACTCCTCCAGTGTGTCGCCGCTCACGAACCACCTCGATCATGTATGGGTCTCGAACAGCTCTCGCGGTAGTTGGGATTGCCGGATGATGGACTGAAGGGTGCCGATGCGGCAGTTCCCTGTGATCGGGAACCGGAACCGTGATCGTCGAATCGGCGGCGCGTTTCTGCATCACGACGTGACTGCCTCGACGGCGGACCTCGCGGAATCCTTGTGACGAAAGGAGCGCGCAAACATCTGCTCCGGAGAGAACCCGGAGCTTAGCCAGCCGAGACCTCCAGCGCCGTCACATACATCTCGCCCCTCAGCCGTCCTTCGACTTCCGAGGCGTCCGCGCTTTCGATGAAGAGCTCCACGGCCTCTCGGAGGTTGGTTGACGCTTCCTCAACCGAGCATCCCTGGCTGGCAACATCAAGCTCGGGGCAAAGAGCGACGTAGCCGTCGTTCTCCCGGTAGATCATCGCTGTAAATCGTCGAACGTCATTCATCGGGGGTCTCCCTGTCGATTCATTCGCTTCACGCTGCCACCGCTGCATTTCAACGACGAGAGTCTCCAATCTGCCCGCGATCCGCCCCCCATCCTTCCAGACGATGCAATGCCGGGATGGGTAGCACCCGCGAGTACCCGGAAAGACTTCGTGCCAGACGGGAGGAAGGCCGTCCCTGATTGGTATCTAAAGGAGAGCGGGCGTAAGCGCCTGCTCCCGGCGGGTAGCCTGCCCTGAGCGGAGCCGAAGGGTCTCGCCCGGCGGTGGGGGGTGAGTCGAACGTAACCGTTGGGTAGCGACGGCGACCTTTCCATCCGCGTTTTTCACGCTCAACTCTGCTTGTGGCGGGACCCACCGCCGGGCGAGACCCTTCGGCTCCGCTCAGGGCAGGCTACCGCGTCGGGAGCAGGCGAGACGCCCGCTCTCCTCGGCGAGGTGTTTCGGCGGTCCAAGCACGGGCTGGCGAGACGCCCGCGCTCCCAGGGGGGCTTGCGATTACGCCGGTGCGGCCTCGTCGTCTGAACGCGCTCCATAGACGATTACCACCGCGACTTCCTCAAAACGGTCCTCAAAGCGGTCATCGGCCCCACCTGGACGGACGAAGATGACGCCATCCGGACCGGCACGCGCTACCTCGGCTTTCGGCGAACCGGACCGAAGACTTCAAAAACTTTCAAGTCGGCCATCAACGGACTCCTGCGTCAGGATGAGCTCGAACGCGACGGCCGCCTCCTGCGGAGACCCAGCCAATGAGGTCACGCAACGATCGAGGGATCTACGAGCGGGCGTCAATCGATGAGGCGCCACGAGGGTACTTCACGATCTTGACGGGCTCGCGATCCGCCTCACCGATGAGCGGCTGGGCCACATTCTCGAGCATCCCGAAATGGCGGAGATGGGGCTCGCCATCGAAGAGACCCGGCAAGAACCCGAGAGAGTGGTGCAATCGATCAGCGATCCCGAGGTGCGCCTTTACTATCGCTTCTATTTTCGGACTGTCATTGGCGGAAAGTTCCTCTGCGTGGTAGTGAAGATGGGTGAGGCTGGCGCGTTCGTGCTGACGGCGTACCTGACCGACCGCATCAAGAAAGGAGAGCGGCTATGGCCGATTCGCAAAAGCACCTGAAGATCTGGTACGACGCGGAGGGGGACTACATCGAGGTGATCTTCGACCAGAAGGCGGGATACTTCCGCGAAACCGAGAATGACCAAGTGATGGAGAAGGTCGACGAGGAGGGGAATGTCCTCGGTTTCTCGGTGCTCCGGGTCAGCGCCATGAAGGAGAAGCCGCTCGACGTGGCGCTGTGATGACACGGGACCCGCTCAAGCCGGTTGATGTCAGCGTCCCAGCGCTCCTGATCCGGATCAATCTCCTCTACCGCCACGACATGACGCCGCTCGAGTTGTACGAGGCCACCCGAGGGACGTGGAAGCTCGGGGATCGGCGCAAGGGAGTGCGCTATGCCTTCGCGGTCTTCGAGGGAGTCGTTCGGGAGGTGTACGAGATCGAAGCATGGCACCCAGCCGGCACGACGCCTTATGCCACGCGCGACGCGACGAAGCTCAAGGTCGATCGGTGGGAGTTTACGGGACGACGCGCCGACCAGTCGATTCGCTCGCAGTACGCCGGCCGCGCCGCATATTTCAGGCGAGGGCAGCGGATGCCGACGGTGTACGTGAACTGTTAGATTGATCGCAATAGCGTCTCACCTTTCTCACGGGCATCTGCGCCTGTCAGTCCGCGCGGCGTATAGTTCCATCCATGGCGATCTCGACCCCGGCACTCGTTAATCCCAGTCTCCTGATCTGGGCGCGCGAGCAGAGCGGCTACGCGACGGAGACGGTCGCCAAGCGGCTCTCGGTCAAGGTTGAGCGCTTTCTGGCGTGGGAGCGCGGGGACAGAAAGCCCACCGTCCGTCAGGTCGAGGCGCTCGCCAGGTTCTACCATCGCCCGTTCGGCCTGTTCTTTCTTCCACAACCTCCGGAATTGCCTCCACTGGCCGCGGAGTATCGGCGGCTCACCGGCGTGACTCCGGGTGTGGAATCGCCGGAGCTGCGTCTTGCGATCCGTACGATGTCGTATCGACGGGAGACCGCTACCGAGCTTTCTGAAGAGCTGGGGACCTCGCTGCCTTCTTTCCGGCTCACCGCGCATCCTGGCGAAGACGCCAACGTCGTTGGGGCGCGCCTGCGCTCGGCGCTCGGTGTGTCAATCGAAGAACAGCTGTCCTGGAAGAACGAATGGCAGGCATGGTCCCGATGGCGAGACGCGGCGGAATCGGTTGGAGTGCTCGTTTTTCAGTTTCCCAAGGTCCCACTCCCGGAAGCACGCGGCGTATCGCTGTTGCGCTTCCCAACGCCCGCAATCGGTGTGAACAGCAAAGAGGGCTCGGCAGGGGCGCGTATCTACACGCTTGCGCATGAACTTGCTCACCTGGCACTTGCCGCCGCTCGCGAAGAACGGCCGGCGCTTCACGAAACGCGCAACGCGACGGACTGGGCGCGGCTCGAGCGCTTCGCCGAGGAGGTGGCAAGCGCGGTGATCATCCCGAGGGAAACCCTCTCGCTCATGTTGCGCGGGGTTTCCGTTACCCGCGACGCGTGGACGGTCGATCAGGTGCGGTCGTTGGCGCGCCGGTTCAAGGTGACGCCGCTGGCGATGGCTACTCGTTTGCGAGCCGAAGGCCAGTTCACATGGACGGGATACAAGCGTTGGCGAGAGGCATGGGACCGATTCGTGAAGTCGCTCCCGCCACGCTCCGGCGGTTTCGCATCGCCCATCGACAAGACGCTCGGAAGAGCGGGGAGGCCCCTCGTGCAATTAGTGATCGAGGCGATGGACGCCAACCGCATCACAGCCGCGCAGGCGTCGCAGTATCTCGACCTTCGCTTTGACCATTTCAATGGACTGCGCTCGGAGTTGCGCGAACGCAACGCGGTCCACTCCGAAAGCTGACGCCGTGTATTCTCTCGACACCAGCTTCTTCATGGACTGGCAGGCCCGATACTACCCACTCGACCTCTTCGCCAGCCTGGAAGACCGTATCGAGCAGCTCATCGACCAGGGAGAATGTCGCGCCGTCGAGCTTGTGCGAGAAGAGTTGCATGCCGTCGGCACACCGGACATCAGGTCTTGGACCACGAAGCACACCACGCTCTTTGTAAGCCTGTCATCGGATGTCCAGCTCGAGGCGGCTGCGATCCAGTCCACGTATCCCGAACTGATGGATCCGAAGGGTCTGCACGACTCGGCAGACGCATACGTGATCGCGCTCGCGAAGAGTGCGGGAGGAATTGTCGTCTCGCAGGAGACCTCCGCAGACGAGAAGCATCGGCCGAGGCAGAGTTACTACATCCCCGACGTGTGCCGAAGCCTCGGCGTTCCCTGCATCAATTTGCTCGGCATGATGCGCCGTGAGAAATGGACGTTTTGAATCAGCGGACGCGGCAACGCAGCAATTCCGAGCCCCCGGGACCTCGCGACCGCGAGACAGCGATCAGGGAAATCCTCACCGAAACCTCACGTTTCCGCATTTGACTCCCGGCGGGCGACTCCTTAGACTCGGAGGCTGGGATCAGAAGGAGGGAGAACCATGCGCAGACTTCGTGCGATAGCGATTGCGTCCGCCATCGTGATCCTTGCTGTCCCTGCGCAATCCGAGGTCCCTCTCCCGGCCTTCCTTCGGGTTCTCGGCAACGTGACGAGCGCGACCAGGCCCGTCGGCAACGCGCTGGTCATCGCTCTCAACCTCAACAGTCTCGACGCCATCCAGACCTTCAGCGGCAGCGACGGCTCCTTCTCGATGCCGCAGCTACCCGCGGGCGTCTACAAGATCGTCGCCATGAAGTACGGCTTTGAGCCGGCCATCGAGACCATCGTTCCGACGACGAAAGATCATCGCCTCAAGCTCAGACTCCAGGCGGAAAAGCAGGCGCGCAGCAGTAATCAACAGATGTGGGAGATCCGCGCCTCGCTGCCACCGGACATCCTTCGCCAGATCGACATGGTCATGACGCCGCCTCCCGATCCGATCGGGCCCGCGGCAACCGCCTACGAGATCCCGCGCTTCCGGGGCGAGATGACGTCGATGACGGGAATGACGGCCGGCTCGAGCGCGACGTCATCTTCCGGTCCTGCCTTCGCGCAGACCGCGCTCGGCCTGCAAAGCCGCGTTGGCGACAACTGGCAGATCGGATTCCGCGGCAACCTCCATCGGGTGGAAGACCCCACCAGCGACCAGTCCTTCGGTACGCCGGCCGCCGAGGCCAGTGCGGCGCAGATTGAGTTGCGCTCATCGCCGACCGACTCGTACCGGCTCGCATCGACGCGGTCGTGGTGGCGGTATCGCGACGAACTTCCTGACGACGCGCATCAGGCGGACATCCGCTCGCACAACTTCGAGTGGCAGCACGGCGACTCGCACGTGCAGGTCCACTACCTCGCCCAGCAGAACCTCTTTGTGGCCACGCCGGGCTCCGATCTCATCGAGATCGTCGGTGGCACCAACGTCATCCAGACCTCTCGCAACGACGTCAGCGTTTCCTTGCGCGCGACGCAGGAGAGCATCCGCAGCACGCCCGGCACCGTCACCGGACCGACGCTGCGCACGGCGGATCTGACCACCAACGCCAAGTTCCTTCTCGTGCCGGCGTTCACGCTCGATTACGGGATGTCGAGCCGGATCGGTCTGTACGGAACGGAATGGGCGCCGCGCGGTGGGGCGGAGCTGAAGATCGGCAAAGACACGACGTTCGTCGTCTCCGGCATGTACAAGGCGGTCGACGCGACGCACCAGAACACGCTTCCGAGCGTCGTCGTCTGGTCCGACGACTCGCGGCTCCTGCCGCACTACGCGTATTCAGCGGGTTTTGTCTCCGGCGATCCCGCTCACGAACATTTCAGCGTGATCGGCAGCGTCAGCGCGGCCGATACGCCGCTCCGTATCGTCTTCACCGACGGCCTCGAGCACTTCTGGGACGGCCTGTACATCGACGCCGGTGACGTCCGCCGCGACGTGCGTGTGGCATACCGCAAGGAGTTGGGCAGCCGCCTGCTGCTGGACGTCTCGTCGATGGCCGGCACGGCCGGACCGGCGCATGGCGCGGTGACGCGCGGGACCGAGAAGCTTTATCTGGCGGGCGACGTCGAGTCGACCTTCTCTCCGACCCGGACGACGCTCGCGGTTTCCTACCGGCAGATCCAGCAGCCGCAGCCGAACGGCGCCGATCCTTATCGAACCCAGCGCGTCGACGTTCGCGTCGCGCAGTCGCTGCATCTCCCGCTCGATCTGAAGGTACTCCTCGGCATCGAGCTGGCCCGCTCCGAGAACTCGCGCATCCTCCTCGCTGCCCTCGACGCCGACGGCAACACGCGGCGGTACATCGGCGGGCTGGCAGTGAATTTCTGAGTTACTTCAACCCCGGCCGGATCTCCTCCACCAGCTTCTCGAAGCGCATCGAGATCCCCTTCGTCACGATGATCTGCTTGAGGTAGTTGAGCGACGTGATGGCGACGGGGATGCCGGAGATGGCGGCGGGGATCGAGGCCAGGCGGCCGGCGAGCTGCATCGTTTTGTCGGCCATGCTGTAATCCTGCGACATCAGATCGGCGCGGGCCTGGCCGTTGTAGGCGATGGTCAGGAGATAGATATCGGCGATCAGCTCCCGGAAGCGCATCTCGCTTCCCCAGGCGAAGCAGTCACCCTTGCGGATGTTCTCGAGAAACTCGGAGGTGGTCTCGCCCTTCGAAACCGTGTGAACCTTGGCCACGTGCTTGAGCGTGTGCGCATCCGATCCGCCGACCATCGAGGCGTGACGGCCGCGCTTCTGAACGCTGTTCACGAGTTGCTGGACCATCTTGTTGTGGAACGATGCCATCGCTCCGTTCAGAGCCTCGAAGATGTCGAACATCTCCAGCAGCTCCGCGATGTAGGTCGCGGCCACGTTCTTCATCCGATAGTTCTGAAACAGATGGTTGACGCCGAAGATCAGTTGCTGCGACGTCATGTAGGGAATGAGCTCGCGGATGTCGGGCCGGAGCCGCTGGATTTCGCGATGCTGGGCCTCGGTCAGACCCCAGACGCCGACGTGGATGCGCTGATTCGTCTCCGGAAAGTACGTCTCCACCTCTTCGCCGATGAAGAAATCGGTCATGTCCGGATACTTGTTGAGGAGATAGAGTGCGCCATCGATGGAGTCGTGATCGGTGAGCGTGACGTACGACATGCCGCGCTCTTTGGCGATGCGGTAGACGTCCTCGGGGGCGTTGTAGCAGTCGCGGGTGTTGGCGCGGCGGAAGTACTTGAAGACCGAATAGCGGCTATGGCAGTGCAGATCGGCCCGCTTGATTTGGGGATCCGCAAGGATCTGCACAGTCGTTGAGTCGTTCATCGAGTTTGCAATAGTCTCAGATAGATTGGTCAACCAGTCCTACAATTCGCGTGCCGCCGAAGAAGGCACGAGAGTGTAGCCCACAGCGCAAATGGCCACGAACCGAAAAATACCGGCGAACGCAGCCCCATCCGAGGGGACGGAGGGGGAGATTCCGAAGAGTCTTCCCATCATCCCGCTGGTCTCCTCCGTTCTCTTTCCCAACGGCGTGCTCTCGCTGCAGGTGGGGATCGACCGGAACGTCCGCCTGCTGAAGAGCCTCGGCGACGATCAGAATCTCATCGCCGCGTTCTGTCAGAAGAGCGGTGACAAGGAGAATCCTCGACCCGAGGACCTCTCGCAGATCGGCGTGCTGGCCGCCATCGTCCAGCGGCTGCCGCTCTCGTCGGATCGCTACCAGGTGTTTCTGCAGGGGAAAGGGCGCGTCGAGCTGGTGCAGATGCTCCAGACCGAGCCGTACTTCGAAGGGGTGCTCCGCGAGGTCGCGCCGCGTCCGAGCCCGAAGAACGTCAAGACCGACAACCTGATGAACAAGGCCATGTCGCTCTTCGAGAAGCTTGTGGAGAGTGATTCGAAGTACTCCAACGAGCTACTCAACATTCTGCGGATGAACATGGCCGAAGGGCCGGACACCTTCGCCGACCTCCTTTCCTCGTTCGTCAACTTCGCGCTCGAGGAAAAGCAACTCCTGCTCGAGACCGTGAACCCGATCGTGCGGCTGGAACTGCTCGTCGATTCGATCCAGCGCGATCTCGGCAAAGCCACCTTCGACAAGGAACTGCAGCGGCAGATTCAGACGTCGATCGACCGCCGCGAGCGCGAGACGTATCTACGCGAACAGCTCCGGGTCATCCAGGACGAGCTCGGCGACACGAACGCCTCGGACCGGGAGGCGGATACGTACCGCGATCGTGTGGAGACACTTCCGCTGTCCGAGGATCACAAGCAATCGCTGCGCCGCGAGGTGAACCGGCTCGGGCAGCTTTCGCCCTCGTCAAGCGATTACGCCGTCATCAAAGGCCACCTCGACACCGTCTTCCAGGTTCCCTGGGCGGAGAAGACCGAAGACCGGCTCGATCTCGTCCGCGCCGAGGAGATCCTCGATGAGCGGCATCACGGGCTGGAGAAGGTGAAGGAGCGCGTGCTGGAGTTTCTGGCCGTGCTCAAACTGAAGGGCGACCTGAAAGGGCCGATCCTTTGCTTCGTCGGCCCGCCCGGAGTCGGCAAGACCTCGCTCGGCGCGGCTATCGCCGACGCCCTCGGCCGCAAGTTCGTGCGCATGGCCGTCGGCGGGGTGACGGATGAATCGGAGATCCGCGGGCATCGCAAGACCTATATCGGCGCAATGCCGGGAAAGGTGATCCAAAGCTACATTCAGGTCGGCGTGAACAACCCGCTGATCATGATCGACGAGATCGACAAGATCGGAAAGGATTACCGGGGCGATCCCGCCTCGGCGCTCCTGGAGGTGCTGGACACGAAGCAGAACAACGCCTTCGTCGACCGCTATCTCGAGATTCCGTACGATCTCTCCCACACGCTCTTCATCGGCACAGCCAACATGCTCGACACCATCCCGAGCCCGCTGCGAGACCGTATGGAAGTGATCCGGCTCTCCGGCTACACCGAGATGGAGAAGCTCGAGATCGCGAAGAAGCATCTCGTGCCCGAACTGCTCGAGAACCACGGCCTTGTCGCCGCACAGGTGACCCTCAGCGATGAGGCGATCCTCGAGGTCATCCGCGACTACACCGGCGAGGCGGGCGTTCGCAACCTGGAGCGCAAACTGGCGACCATTCTCCGCAAGATCGCCCGCAAAGTGGCCAGCGGGTCCGAGGATCACTACACGGTTGAGAAAGGCGACATGGATGCCTACCTCGGCCTGCCGTCGTACGAACACGAGTTCGCGGAGCGGCATCCGGAAGTCGGCGTTACCACCGGTCTGGCCTGGACGCAGTTCGGCGGCGAGATCATGTTCATCGAAGCGACCCGGATGGCGGGCAGCGGACGGACCACGGTCACCGGCCAGCTCGGCGACGTGATGCGCGAATCGGTGACGGCGGCCTACTCATACGTCCGCTCGAAGGCGAAGGACCTCGACATCGACGACAAGAAGTTCACGGAGAACGACATTCACATCCATTTCCCCGCCGGAGCGATTCCGAAGGACGGGCCCTCGGCAGGCGTGGCCATCGCCACATGCATCGCCTCGGTCATGGGCGACCGGCCGGTGCGGCATGATGTGGCAATGACCGGCGAGATCACGCTTCGCGGTAAAGTGCTCTCCGTCGGCGGCATCAAAGAGAAAGTGATGGCAGCGCAGCGGGCCAACATCAAGACGGTGGTGCTGCCGGAAGGGAATCGCAAAGATCTCACCGAAGTGCCTGACGAAGTGAAGCAAGGACTCAACTTCATCTTCGCCGAGCGCGTCGAGAACGTCTGGAAAGAAACTCTGATCCCGCTGGTTGTGGCGCGTCCAAGCAGCCGCAAGTACGATGACGCGGAGTACAAAGCCGAGCATCCGAAGAGCGACCGGCCCGAACAGCGATGAAAGAAACGATGAAAGGCGGCTTGCTCGACAATCTCCTGTTCGCCGCGCTCGTCGTCCTGGCCTTCGGTATCAGTACCTACCTCTGTTTCAACTTCTTCATCCGCGGGCGTTCGGTCTCGACGCCGAATCTGGTGGGCAGGTCGGTGGACGATGGAAAAGCGGTCTGCCAGGAGCTGGGCGTGAGCCTGGTGGTCGAGACGGATCATCGCCGGAACTCCGACAAGATCGCCGCCGGCAACATCGTCTGGCAGAACCGCACGCCCGGTACGACGAACCTGGTGAAGCGCGGAACGGACATCCATGTCGAGCTGAGCGCCGGTCCGCTGGTGCTGGGTGTGCCCGATCTGGCGGGCCAATCGCCGCGCACCGCGCTTCTGCGCCTCGGGCAGCAGAACCTGAAACTCGGCAATCTGGCCTATGTCGACAGCCCCGTGCCTCACGGAATCATGGCCGAGGACCCGCCGAAGGGAACGGTCGTGGCGGCGCAGACGGCGGTATCGCTGCTCGTCGGTGTGCCGCCATCACCTCCGGCTTACGTGATGCCGGACCTGATCGACCACTCGCTGGACGCGGTGCGTCCGGTTCTGGAGGGCCGCGGGCTCAACGTCTCGAACGTGAAGTTCGAGTCGTATCCGGGCATCGCGGACGGCATTATCATTCGCCAGTTCCCGTTGCGCGGCGCACCGGTCGGCGGCCGCGATCCGATCACGGTCGTGGTCAGCCGGCAGGAGGAAGGCAGCATCATCGAGCAGCCGGCAGCCGTCCCACCAACCAGCACACAATGACCCGTATCCAGATCGCGCCGTCGCTCCTCTCCGCCGACTTTTCCCGGCTTGCGGAGGAGTTGCACGATGTCGAGGCAGGCGGTGCCGACCTTCTCCATCTCGACGTCATGGACGGCCACTTCGTGCCGAACCTGACCATCGGGCCGGCGGTGGTGAAGGCCTGCCGGGCGCAGACGAAGCTGCTGTTCGACTGTCACCTGATGATTGCCGAGCCGCAGCGCTACGTCGACGCATTCCTGAAGGCTGGTGCCGGAATGATCTCCGTTCACCAGGAAGCGGAGCCGCATCTGCAGCGGGCGTTGCAGATGATCCGCGATGGCGGTGCCAGGGCAGGGATCGCCATCAACCCGGCGACGCCGGCGGAATCGCTGACCACGGCCATCGAGTTCTGCGACTTCGTTCTGGTGATGACGGTCAACCCCGGCTTCGGCGGACAAACATTCATCGAACCTGTGGTGGGCAAGATCCGTCATATAGCGCAGATGATCAGAGAACGAGGTGTTCCGGTCGATATCGAGGTCGACGGCGGCATCGATGCGGCGACGGCGCCGCTGGTGGTGGCTGCCGGCGCGCGCATCCTCGTGGCCGGTTCGGCCGTTTTCGGACAGCCCGACCGTAAAGCGGCAATGGAAGCGATCCGAAACAGCGTTAGCGTGAGAGTTTAGTGGCCGCTTGGTCACTCAAAATCGGAGGCAGATTGAAAAAGACATTGACCCTCATCGCGATCCTTGCGGTCGCGCTCGCCGGCTGCCGGCACACGTTCCGCGGCGGCGGAGGCGGAAGCAGTGCCACCAAGTCGATGCGCACGAGCTTTGATCCGGCGCTGGCGAAGATGCCGAAAGAAAAGGTGTTCCAGCTAGGCGAAGACCAGTTCGCGAAGAAGAAGTACCAGAAGGCCCGCCAGTACTACTCGCACGTCTACGAGACCTTCCCGAACGACCCGCTGGGCCGGCGCGCTCTCCTACGCGTCGCGGACGCTTACTACGAGCAGGGTGACGCGACGAATCTTGTCGAGGCGCAGTACAAATACCGCGACTTCATCAATCGCTATCCCGGCAGCGACCGCGCGGATTACGCGATGGTGCAGATCGCGATGTGCTCCTACAAACAGATGGAGCGTCCCGACCGGGACCAGCAGAAGACGCGTGAGGCTCTGGAGAAGTTCGGCGATGCCGTGAAGAGCTACCCGAAGAGTCCTCTCCGGCCGGAGATGGACAAGCGGTTGCAGGACGTGCTCGACCGTCTGGCCAGGCACGATCACATCATCGCCCAGTACTACATCAAGCGTCGCAGCTACAACGCCGCGGTACAGCGGCTGAACGGTATCGTGGAGACGTATCCGAACTACAGCTCGCGCGACGGCGTTTTCTTCGATCTCGCAACCGCGCTGTCGGGGCTCGGACGGACCGCCGAGGCCCGCCTCTACTATGAGCGGGTGCTCTCTGAGTTTCCGCAAAGCACGTATGCCGGCAAGGCGAAGCAGAAGCTGGGGAACATGAAGACAGCATGAAAACGTACGTGGCGGCCATCGTTCTCCTCCTCAGCCTGACGGCGTGCGCGACCCAGCACGCCGGCGAGAAGGAGCCGCCGTCCCTCGTGCCGCCCGCTGACGTCGCGGTACCAACGAACCCTGCCACGGAGGCCCGGCTCGCGGAGTTGCAGACGTCGATGACGGAGCTTCTCGAGCGGATGGATGTGCTCAACGCCCGGATCGCCAGGTTGGAATCGTCGCAGAACGAGCCACGTGTCGTGCAGGCGCCGGTACGAGCGGCCGAGCCGGTGCCGGTGCCGCGCGCGGCGGAACCTGCTCCGGCGGTTGTCACGGCGCCTGCGCCAGTGCGCCCGGCATCGGTAAGCGGACCGCTCCAGTCGGCCGCGATTGCCGACAGCTACCGCGGCGCGCTGATTCTCTACGGCAAAGGGCGGATGGCCGACGCGCGCGCGGCTCTACAGCGGGTTTTCGATGCCGATCCGGGCGGCGAGCTTGCCGACAACGCCCTCTACTGGATCGGCGAGACGTACTATGCGGGCGCCGATTACAGCAGCGCCATGCGCTTCTACGAGCGGGTGACGAAGGAGTACCCCGAGCAGAACAAGGCCCCCGACGCCATGTTCAAGATCGGACTGACGTTTGCGAAGACCGGCGACCTCGGCATGGCCCGGAAGACCTTCGAAGAGGTGATCAAGCGCTACCCGTACTCGACCGCCGCCTCCTCGGCGAAGCTTGAGATGAAGCGGGTTCGGTACTGAGTTGCCGATACAATCCCCACTCCATGCCTGACGAAACCGAAAGCGGAGCATCGCTCTTGGCGCGCAGGGAGTACGCGCGCGCCGTCCCTCTCCTGAAACGCGATCTCGGTAAGTACCAGTCGAATCCCCGCATCCGCCTTCAGTACGCCGATGCCCTGGCCGGAGCCGGTCAGGCCGAGGAAGCGATCGCCCAGTACCAGCACACGGCGCGGTATTACGAGGACAACGGCCTGACCGTGCAGGCCATCGCCGTGGCCAAGAAGGGCGAGAAGCTGCGCGAGCGGCTTGCCGCGTCGCAACCGAAGGAGGTCACCGCGGGGAAGAGCGAGCCGCTTTTCACGAGGCCCGTGCCGAAGTCGCCGCTCTTCGAAGTATTGACGGACGAGGAACGCGACGCTCTCGTTCGGGAGATGGATCTCGAGTCGCACGACGAGGGGAGCGTCATCATCGGCGAGGGTCAGCCCGGAGCATCGATGTACATCATCGCCAACGGTGAAGTGAAGGTTTTCACCAACGGTCCGGGCGGCACGACGGTCTATCTGGCCAAGCTCGGTGAAGGGGATTTTTTCGGCGAAGTGAGCATGTTGACCGGCAAACCTCGCACCGCGACGATTACCGCGTCGCAGCGAACAGAGCTGCTTCGGCTGGACAAGGAAAAGCTCGACAACGCGCTGGCGAAGTATCCAGGCATCCGCAAAGTGCTGAACGAGTTCTATCAGCGCCGCGCGGAGCATACGGTCGAGGCGATGATCGAGAGTTTGAAAAGGAAAGGATGAATGATGAAGGCTGAAGGATGAGGAACGATGGCGCAACCCGCGCCGTCATCCTTCATCCTTCCGCCTTCATCCTTTTTTCAGACTATGGCCGTTCTTCCCATCGTCAAATACGGCGATCCGGTTCTACGCGATGCCACGAGACCCGTCACCGAGATCGACGTGCCGCTGCAGAAATTGATCGACGACATGGTCGACACGATGTATGCCGCCCCCGGCGTCGGCCTGGCCGCGAATCAGGTCGGCGTCTCCAAACGCCTGGCGGTGATCGATCTCTCCGTCGGCAAGCGTCCAGGCGGCCTCCATGTCTTCGTCAATCCGGAGATGCTGGAGGCGGAAGGGGAGATCACGGAAGAGGAAGGCTGCCTCTCCATCCCTGATTTCGTCGAAGTGGTCACCCGCCCGGAACGCGTCAAGGTCCGCTATACCGACCGCAACGGCGAGCAGCGCGAGATCCGCGGGGAAGGCCTCATGGCACGCGCCCTCTGCCACGAGATCGACCACCTCAACGGCACCCTTTTCGTCGACCACCTCCGCGGCTTCAAGAAAGAACGGATCATGAAAAAGATCCAGAAGCTGGTGAAGTCGGGGATGTGGGGATGACGCGGGAGTCGGGGTTCGGGAGTCGGAGCAGTAGTGGTCTCCGACCCCCGACCCCCGACTCCCGTGGCTACGGCATCGGTCCGAACGTCTCGCTGATCAGCCGTTTCGTATCGATCCCGTTTTCATGCAGCGCATCGGCGACGCGGCCGAGGAAAGGATCGAAGCCGGCGGCCATCAACGTCGCGGCAGTCATGGCCTCGCGGTTGCGCGCGATCAGGACCTCGATTTTGCCGCTCTCGTGCACGATCGCCCCGTCGCGCGCCAGCGGGTCGAAGTCGCTCGCATAGAGGATGTTCCGTTGATCGGGCTCGTAAAGGACGCAGATCTTTCGCGGGTCGCCATTGGCGAGCATGCTCAGAACCATGCTGCGGATCGGGGCGATGCCGGTGTCTCCGGCCATGAAGACGATCTTGCGGCCGTCGTTCGGCGGCAGGACGAAATCACCGTACGGACCATCGATCGTCACCTGAGCGCCGGCGTCCAGACGCATCAGGGCCTTGCCGCCTCGGCCCGGACCGACCCGTACGCAGAGCTGCACCGCCCCCGGACGATGCGCTGCGGATGCGATCGTGTAGGCGCGCGACACTCCGTCCGGAAAGCGGAAGTTCACCCACTGCCCCGGCTCGAACGAAAACGATTCGTCGTCGAACGCCACCGTGATCTGCACCACGCTCGGTGCCAGCTCCTCGATCTCGGTCACGGCTGCATTGTGCGCGTGCATCGCCCGAGTATAACTGCGCGCTTCGCGCGCGTTGTCTGCGGCTTCGTCGCGTTGTCGGTTCCCTGCGCGCTGCGGCGCGCGTGGCCGTTCCAGGTGAGAGCGCGGCTAGCCCCCGGCTACCGCATTTCTCACAGTCTGCTTGAACCACTTGCGACTCCCTTCGTCGAGAGTCCTTCTCTCCCCGCGGTTTCTTGCGGGGGGAGAAGGACTCTCGATTGGAGGAACTGCCGAGAATGAACCGCTCGCGCGACTTACATCGTCCCAAGCGCCGTTTTGTCCAAACTAATCCCGACGTGAAAGCAACCGAGAGCCGACCAGGACCACGCGCGCCGCAGCGCGCAGACAACCGACAACGCGGCGAAGCCGCAGACAACGCGCGCGAAGCGCGCAGTTACCGCAGCCACCCGGGCATGATGCCCTGCTTGCGAGCGTCCTCGCGGAACTGGTCGAGGGCTCGTTGTGCGCGCGTGATGGCCAGCTCGGCGGCCGGGATCTGATCGAGCGTGAGCTGCAGCTCGCTCGATTGATAGGTGAACTGGTTGGGACGATATCCGAGGGAGACGAATTGCTCGACCTGACGCTTCAGCGCCTCGGCGCGGTCGCGCAGCAGGTCGACATCTTCTTTGGCCCGGCGGACGGCGTCCTCGTGTGCGCGCGCCGCGGTGCGCCACGACCACTCGTCACCCTTTTCCGGCGCCTCGCGCGGCTCCGCGACCTTCTCGAGCTTCAACTCCTCCGCCGGCTTGCCGGAATGGTTCTTCTCCAGCTCGCGGAGCAGGCGGTCCCGCTCGGCGGCGGATACCTTCAACTTCCGGTCGCCGTCATTCGTCACGATCACCATCCTCGTAACGGCGGCGCGCGTAGCGTCGAGATCGACGTCGCCCAGCGGGATCGAATAGAGTGAGCCGGCGGTCCGGAAAATGATGCGGCCCTGCTCCTCCTGGATCGGCCCATCGACGTCGAAGCGCGTGCCGTTGTGCAGGATCAGCGTGGTCGTGGGAATGGGCCGAGACGTGGAAAGCGCGGCCGCGAGGAGAAGGATGGCCAGGGAGTGCATGGGCAAATTATCGTCCTGATCCCCGTAGCGGTCCTGTAAACGTTACTATCTGCGTCCGTGCCGAACTGGATTAGTCTCTCGCACGTCACCTGGATCGTCCTCAGCGCGATCAGTGGCATCCTTTTCCTGATCTTCGACGCCATCCGTTACTTTGCCCAGCAGATCAGCCCGGTCACCCTGCGGCGCTGGTCTGGCGATCAGGCCGTGGAGCGCAGCAGCAGTTGGCTTCACTTCGACCCGCGCAATCTCCAGCTCGTCAGCGGCTCGCTTCTGCAGATCGCGCTCATCAGCGCGTTTGGGGCCACGATTCGCGTTCTCGACGGCGAGTCGGCCGCGTTCGCGTGCGGCGTCTCGGCTCTGGCCTGGCTGCTCGTGGTCATTCTCTGGAAGTTTGTCCTCGCCTTCGTTCCCGAAGACATCGGGGAAATGATCCTCAAAGCTCTGATCCCGTTCTCGCACTTTTTCTACTACCTCTTCTGGCCGGTGCTTTTTCCTATGCGCCGCGTCTTCGACCGCCTCGACCGTGAGGAGGAGGAAGCGCACGAAGACGAGGAAGTCACCGACGAGGAAGTGCAGGCTTATATCGACGTCGGTGAGGAGGAGGGGATCCTCGAGGCCAGCGAAGGAAAGATGATCCAGTCGGTGGTCGACTTTGGCGACCGGGTGGCCCGCGAGCTGATGACGCCGCGCATCGATGTTCAGGCCTTCGACGCCACGCACCCATTCGACGAGCTGGCGCGTCTGTTCAGCGAATCGAAATACTCCCGCATCCCCATCTACGAAGGGAGCGTCGACAAGATCACCGGCATCGTCCACGTCAAGGAAGTCTTCGAAACGATCGTGAAAGGGGAGACGCGGCCCGTCGTGGAGCTGGCGCGGGCGCCGTATTTCGTCAGCGAGACGAAGAAAGTCTCCGAGCTCCTGCGTGAGTTTCAGAGCGAGCACATTCAGGTCGCCGTCGTCGTCGACGAGTACGGTGGCACTGCCGGCATCATCACCATCGAAGACGTGGTCGAGGAGATCGTCGGCGAGATCGCGGACGAGCACGAGGAAGAGGAAGCGACCATCGTCGACATGGGTGACGGCGAATACATGGTCAGCGGCCTCCTGCGCGTCGAAGCGCTCGAGGAGCTGCTCGATGCCGATCTCGAAGGCGATGACTACGAGACCGTGGCCGGGCTGATCTTCACGTCCACCGGCCGCATCCCCAAAGCCGGCGCCGTCGTGAAGAAGAACGGATACCAGTTCATCGTCGACCGAGCCGATCGCAGACGCATTTATCGCGTGCGCGTTTCGAAAGATCCCGATTGGACACGGGAAGACGAAGAGGAGAGAGAGTCCCGTGGTTGACACCAAATCCCCCCGCAAGCCTCATTTCGGTGTGGTGGCGCTGGTCGGCCGTCCGAATGCAGGCAAGTCGACGCTGCTGAACCGCATCCTCGATCACAAGGTTTCGATCGTCTCCGCCAAGCCGCAGACGACGCGGAACCGGATCGTCGGCATCCTCAACGACCCGAGGGGACAGATCGCCTTCCTCGACACGCCCGGAATCCACCGTCCGCTGCACAAGATGAACGTGCGGATGATGGAGCACGTCCGTGCCAGCCTCTCCGAGGCCGGCGTCGTGGCCGTGCTGATCGACGCCAGTCAGCCTTTCGGTCATGGCGACGAGTTCGTTCTGGAGATGATGCGCCAGCAGAAGGAGAACGAGCCGGAGTCCATTCGCTTCGCCATCCTCAACAAGATCGACCTCCTGAAGAAGAACAAACTCCTCCCCTTGATCCAGCAGTACGACGAGACGGGGCTCTTCGATCAGATCGTTCCGGTCTCCGCCGCCACCGGAGACGGTGTCGAACAGCTCGTCAATTCGTTGTTCGAGAGCGTCGGACTCGGGGAGGCCGTTTATCCGACCGAGGACTTCACCACGCAGCCGGAACGGTTCTTCGCCGCCGAGATCGTGCGCGAGAAGCTGCTGCATCACACCTCGGAAGAGTTGCCCTATACGACGGCAGTGGCGGTCGATCGCTGGGAAGAGGAAGAGGACAAGAACCTCATCAAGATCTACGCGACGATCGTCGTCGAGCGCGAGACGCAGAAGCCGATCATCATCGGAAAGCGCGGCGACATGATCAAGCGGATCGGTACCGAGGCCAGGGTCGAGCTGGAGGCCATTCTCGGCGCCCGGGTCTTCCTCGACCTGCATGTCGCCGTTCACGGTTCGTGGCGCGAGGACGAGCGTTTTCTCGGCGAATTGGACTGGCCGCTTTCCTGATATTTCTACGGACTGAGCCGGTGAAGAGCCGGTGTAGAATCTGTGAACTTTCGGTCAACGCCGGTCTCAGGAAAATCAGGAGGGGGAACCTATGCCGCAACTTCGCAGGTTGATTTGCTGTCTATTGGTGGTTTTCGCTGCCACCTCGGTCTTTGCCCAACAAACGGGAGCACTTCACGGGAGGGTGACGGCCACGGACGGCTCCGCGCTGCCCGGCGTCACCGTCGAAGCGAAGTCGAACGTGCTGCCGCAGCCACGCGTTACGGTGACCGACGGCAATGGCGACTACCGTCTCCCGCAGTTGCAACCCGGTACCTACACGCTTCAGTTCACCCTCTCCGGCATGCAGACTACGACCAGGAGAGCGGATGCGCTCCTCGGTCAGGACAATGCCGCGGACGTGAAGATGGGCGTGAGCGGCGTCTCCGAGAACATCACCGTCACGGCCGAATCGACGCTGGTCAACAAAGAGTCGACAGCGCTTCAGGACGGTCTCTCGCAGCAGGAGATCCAGAAGCTTCCGGTCGCGCAGAGCTACGGCGACCTGCAGAAGTTGATCCCCGGCGTCATGTATTCGCAGGACACGTTCCGCGGCCCCAGCGCGGGTTCGAGCGGACAGGACAACGTCTACCTGTTCGACGGAGCCAACGTCACGATGCCGCTTTACGGCATCCTCGTCGCGGAACCGGCCACCCACGACATCGCAGAGGTGAACGTCATCAAGGGTGGAGCGAAAGCGGTCGACTTCTATCGTGCTGGTGGCTTCCAGATCGACTCAGTGAGCAAATCAGGCACGAACAAGATCATGGGCGAAGTCGAATACCAGTTGCTCAAGCCCGGCATGGTGGCTGCCCAGGTGGCGGGAACCAAGGCTCTTCAATACCGGCAGGACAACAGTTGGTCGACGGCGAACGTCGGCGGCCCGATCCTCTCGGATAGACTGTTCTTCTATGGTTCGTTTTACCGCCCGAATGCGAAGCTCGGGAATCAAACGAATGTATATGGCGCGCTCCCCGATTACCTGGACAGGCGCAACGAAGTATTCGGGAAGCTGACCTTCACTCCGACGCAGTCCTGGCTCTTCAATTCAACGTACCGAAGCTCGCATCACACCCAAACGGGGAGCTTCTCGAACACCGGCTCGCCGACGACCGGCTCCGCATCGACAGTGAATCTGAAGATCGGCACGCTCGAAGGATCGAAGATCATCAACAACAGAAGCTTTGCGACCTTCAAATTCACTGATTTCAAAAACCCTGGCTTCGGAGGGTCTGACTTCAGTACCGGGATCACTCCTTCGTTGACGCCCGGCGCGACGCTGGACCTCAACAACCTCAACAAGATGGGCCTGGTCACGGTTCCGACGGCGCTCTTAACGAATCCCGCGCAAGCGGCCTTCGTACAACCGTTTATCAACAAGTATGGCTACGTCTCCAATGGTGTCCCCACTGGCGGCGGCACGGTTGGCTTCGGTTCGTTCGTTCAGAACGACGACAGCTTTTTTCGCAAAAGCGGCCAGATTGGCTACAACCTTACGCTGGGGTCCAAGATCACGCAAGATCTTCACGTCGGCTACCTGCGGCACAACGACGCCGAGGATCTGTTCCGCATCTCGAATGGCTGGGGCGCCATCACCATCCCTGGAGGAACGGTCACCTGCAGCGCCGCGATCTGCGGAACGGCAAAGCCGGTGTTCTTCCAGGCCGTCTTCAACGCGCAGACCATCGGCGTGCCGAACGTGCCGAGCAAACTCCACTCTGAGTTTCATTCCCAGAGCTTCGAGTTGAATGACACGATTCACATGGCGAATTGGACGTTCAACGCAGGCCTGCTCGCCAGCAACGACTCGCTGTACGGACAGGGGCTCAAGCCCGCCGACAACCTTGCCGGCTGGGTCGGTTCACCCGGGAACAAATACAAGATGTACGAGTTCCCGTTCAAAGACATGATTCAGCCACGTCTCGGTGCAACATGGGCCTACAACGGCACCGACACGGTGTACACGAGCTACGCCCGTTACAACCAGGAAGCGAACTCCGACGCGCGCGCCGCGTCATGGGACCGTGCGTTTGTCACGAAAACGGTTACCGCGAATTTTGACCAGAACGGCGTGCTGCTGGGCACCGCTCCGGTCTCCGGTTCGAGCGGCAAGCTCTGGGTTCCCGGCACCAAGCCGCCGGAGATGAAAGAGTATCTGATCGGTACCGCCAAACAGTTCGGCCCACGTTTCTCGACGCGTCTGTACGCCCGCTACAAGAAAGGCGACCACTACGTCGAGGACACCAATAATACGGCGCGAGTGGTGTTGAATGCTCCGGCCGGCGTCCCCAAGACACCGTACATTCCTGATCTCCCCGATCGGCTCAAGGCGATCGGCAGCGGTTCAACGTACGTCGTCGCCAACCTCGATGGTGCCTTCACAAAATATTACGAAGCAACCGCCGAGACCGCGTACAGCGGCGATAAGATATTCTTCCAAGGGTCCTATACCTGGAGCCACTACTATGGCAACTTCGACCAGGACAATTCGACGACATCGTTGGCCAATGACGGAGGGGTCTTCATCGGATCGTCGAACATCGCTGACGGTGCAGGCCATCAGCTCTGGAACAACATGTATGGCACTCTCCGCGGCGACCGCCCGAGCCTTTTGAAGCTCTTCGGCTCCTATTCCTTGCCGTGGAAATCCTCCGTCGGCGCGTTCTTCGTCTTTCAGTCCGGCCAGCCGTATGCACTCTGGAGCAACCTCCCGTATTTGGGCCTGCCGCTTCCCGATGGTACAGTCGACACGGCGAAATACGCGGAGCCGGCGGGCAGTCGCCGCAGTCCATCGGTTCACCAACTGGACTTGAACTATACGCAGAACATCGCGCTGATTCGCAGCATGAATCTCCAGATTCTCTTCGACATGTTCAATGTGACGAACAGCCAGACGGGCACCAACTTCGAAAACAGGGTCAGCATCCTCGGCGCCTGTAACACGTCGAACTGCATCTCGACGAACATCGCCGGCGCGCCGTCCATCAATGCGCCGTCGCCGAACAGTTTCCTGAGCCCGCGACGTTATCAGGTCGCTGCACGCGTCCAGTTCTGATCCCACGCCACATCGACTTACGAAAGCCCGGCCGCGAGGCCGGGCTTTTCAATTCTGCTGGAAGAGCCGTTCGCGTGCGATGAGCTGCCGTGTCGTGGCATCGGCGTGCGTGCGCGCGGCCGCGATACGGGCGGGAGCGTCAGGCTCGTGCAGCAGCACGCTGACCTGGGCGCGCTTGAAGAGCGCCATCGGGTAGTTGGGATCGGAGGGACCGACGCGGTCGAGGGCGCCGCGGGCATCGTCGAAACGCCGCGAGGCGAGATAGAGCACGCCGAGCTCCGTGTCGTGTTTGAACGGCGTCCCTTCGAGCGCCCGAGCCCGTTCGAACGAATCGATCGCCGGCGCCGTCTGACCCAGAGCCATCTCCATCTGTCCGAGGCGCGTCAGTTCGGCGGTGGTGGGGGAGCGGAGCGTGTAGACCTTCTGGCGCAGACGGACGGCGTCGTCAATCTGGCCCTGCCGCGCCCGCAGCAGGGCCAGCGCTTCGAGTGCCGGCACCTTCTCCGGCGCCTCGGCGATGATCCGCTCCAGCATCGGAACCGCTTTCGGCCACTCGGCGGTGCGCGCGTAGTGCAGCGCCAGATACGTCCGTACGTCGGGCGAGTTGGGGGCGATCCGCTCGGCGGCACGGTACGCGTCGACCGCGGCCTGTTCCTGGCCCAGGGCCGAATGCGCCGTGGCCAGCCGCAACGCGCCATCCAGGTTGTGCGGATCTTTCACCAGGATCTGTTCGAGAAGCGGAATGGCCCGCGCGTATTGCTCTTGGACGAAGAGACGCGCGGCCTCGTCGAGCAGCGCGAACATCGGGGCCATGTCGGCAGGACGGGGAGCGTCGGCGCGCACGACCGGCCTGGCCACGGAGCTGACGTATCCGAGCGCGGCCAGCTTGCGGCGCTCTTCGTCGTTGAGATTGGCGTCACTCTGCCGCGCATCCATCGACGGAATCGGATAGTCGTGCAGGGCCCTTCGCGCGGAGCGCGACAGACTGGCGCCGGCGGCGAGGTCGTGCCTCTCGCCGGGATCGGCGGCCACGTCGTAGACCTCGAGCTTGCCTGCCAGGATCGCTTTGCGATTCCCCTCCACCGCCATCACCTGCGGCTGCCATCCAAAGTCGAGGAACGGTTTCATCGCTTCACCGACGACCACCTCGGCATCGCCGCGGAGAAGGCTGTTCGTCGCATCGATGCCGGCCCAATCGAGGACCGTGTGGAAGACGCGCCGCGTGCTGACCGGCGTGTCGCCGATTCCGGGACGTACGCCTGGACCGATGACGACGAGCGGGACGTGCATCGTGGCCTGGTAGAGAAGGTTTCCGTGCTGCTGCTCCCCATGCTCACCGAGCCCCTCGCCGTGATCACCGGCCAGGACGATGGCCACAGGCCCTTTGACCTGCCGTTCGAAGGCGGCAGCCAGACGGCCAAGCTGCTCGTCCATGTACGCCACCTCTCCGTAGTACGGCTGCGCCGCGTAACGGCTGCGGAACGGCTCGGGCGGCGTGTACGGGTAGTGAGGATCGTAGTAGTGGACCCAGAGAAACAACGGCTGTTTGACGCGGGAGTCGGGGGTCGGGAGTCGGGAGTCGGAGGAAGGCGGCGTGTCCGACCCCCGACCCCCGACTCCCGACTCCCGCAGAAATGCAATCACGCGATCAGTGGTCTCCTTCGCCGTCCGTTCGGCCACCCCGGCCGGCTGCTCGTCGTCGTAGGTATCGAATCCGCGCGCCAGGCCGAAGCGGCGCGCCAGTGCAAACGCGGAGACGAAGGCGGCGGTGCGATAGCCGGCGGCGTGGAGGCGCTCCGCGAGCAGCGGCTGCGTGCCGGCGAGATGCCGCGCGTTTTCATGGATTCCGTGGCCCGCGGGATAAAGGCCGGTCAGCATCGAGGTATGCGACGGCAGCGTCTGCGGCACCGTTGCGTACGCCCAGCGGTAGCGCCGGCCTCGCGCGGCCAGTGCATTGAATGAGGGCGTCGATACGCCAACCGCCTCCGGGCCGGCGGCGTCGGCACGCGTGGTGTCGAGGGTGACGAAGAGGATCGAGGGGCGGGGAGGGGGAGGTGGGAGGGTCGTTTCCCTGCGGCACCCGGAGATGACGAGCGCCGTGGTGACCAGAGCGATGGCGGCGAGCGGATTCCGATTCATCGCCGCTACTTCTAACACGACCTCGCATTTCTCTTCACAGTCACACGGCGGACGGGACGGAGAGCGGGCGTCCGCGCCTGCTCCCGCCGTGGCGTCTCGCCCGGCGGTGGGTCCAGCCGACAGCAGAGTCGAACTTGAAACCGAGGATGGAGGCATCGCCGTCTCTGCCCAACATTTACGTTCGCATTCGTCCCCACCGCCGGGCGAGACGCCCGTCGGGAGCAGGCGCGGACGCCCGCTCTCCCTTTCGAAACGCGGAGGGAGATGGCGGAGTCGCTCGATCAGTGACTCGAAATAAGTAATAATGACCAAAGCCGATGCGATCCCTCCTCCTCATCGCTGCATTCGCCGCCAACACCGCAATCGGAGCCGCGGCATTTCCACCTGCGATGTCACCGGAGCAGCCGGCCTCGGCATACGCCTTTGGCGCGGCGGCCGGGAGCCAGCAAACACTGGCGGTCGCGTCCAACGGGCAGATGGCCTTCGCCGTCTGGCTCGATCAGCGCCGCGGCGCAACGGACCTCTACGGCTCCCGAATCGACGCCGGCGGCGTGCCGCTCGACCCGCTCGGAATCCTGATCGCCGCCGGAGCGACCGGCGGAGACGTCTTCTGGAACGGCACGGCCTTCGTGGTGATCGCGGAGCAGCAGCTTCAGACGACGTTCTCGTTCGTTACGCCCGAGGGCGTCATCACCGACCGCAAATCAAAACAGATCGTCAATCAATTGACGGCGACGATGGGAACCGGATCGGACACCCGCATCCTCTTCGAGGGCGATCACACGGCAATGATTCTCGACAGCCAGGCAAACATCGTGGTGGGCGGCGTCGATTTGGCGATACCGTTCCTGGAATTGGCGGTCGCAGCCGCCAGCAGCGGCTCGGAGTTTCTGGTTCTCTATACGATGCCGGGAACCGACAGACCTTTGTCCGCCGACCGCATCGATCGCAACGGCAAGTTCCTCGGCACGGCCGATACAGGCCTCACTCTCGCCAAGACCGGGCGCACTCTTGCCCTTGCCGGTGGACCTGACGAGTACCTACTCGTCAGCCGCGGATCGACCGATCACACCGGATTCCTCGCCCATCTGGACAAGAGCGGCGTGAAGAAATCGATCGGCAATTTCGCGCCGAATGACAAAACCCTGCGTATCTCTAATCCCGCGGCAAAGCCGGGCGCCGTGTTCGACGGAACTGCGTATCAGATCGCGTGGACGACTTCGGAAGCCGATGGCAGCGCGCACACCTGGGGGATCAGTGAGCCGGCGGGAAACGGCGTGTCGTCCCCTCCGCTTAGCCAGTTTCTCTCCTGGACCGGCACAGGCTACGGCGTTGTCATGGCCAAGGCCGGATCGAGCTTGATCGTGATCACGGACGCCTTCCGCGCCGGCGTATCGACGAGCATCGACTCTGTCGTCAGTATGACCAGCAGCCCGTTTCACCCCGCGCTTTCCTTGACCGCCACTCTTCAGGCGGCGCCGCAGGTGGCCTCCTCATCGAACGGATACGCGGTGGTGTGGAACGAGTACGGTCCCGATGGATCGAGTCGCCTCTATCTGCGCCGGTTCTCGCAGGCGTTGGCCGGCGCGCCCCTCGACGCGGCACCGATCGAGGTCGCCAGTGATCCGAACGGGCATGCCATCGCCGCGAGCGTGGCGGCGGCCGGTAATACGTATGTGATTGCCTGGGCAATCTCGTCCACCACCTCGTCCACCACCGGAAACAACTACCTCCTTCGGCGTTTCTCGGCGACGACCGGCATGTGGCTTGATGCGGAGCCCGTTCCGCTGGCAAACGCGGACGAGCTCGTCCTCGGCTCGAACGGCGACGGCGTGCTTGCGGTCTACACCGTCGTCTGTCAGACGTACGAACGCTGCCTGCGCGCCCGCGCCATCGCCACCGACTCCGGTGCGCCGCTCCGTTTGAACGAGACCATCCCCACCAGCGTTACCGCATATCAGCTCTCGATCGCCAGCAATGGTCACGACTACCTGATCGCGTGGAATGACAACTTCTGCTTCTACCCGTGCGACACCCTCTTTCCCTCGCGCATCCTGGCGCTGCGGTTGGCGGCTGACGGCAACGCACTCGATGCCGCACCGCTCGTGGTCGATGGCACGCCGAACGTGATGCAGGAGCTGCCGTCCATGGCCTGGACCGGCAACAGCTACGCGGTGAGCTGGAGGCGCGATGGGTCGATCCTCGGCGCGCACATCAGTTCCGCCGGGGTCACCGACGCGACGCGTCAGATCCTGCCGGCGTCATTCAACCCGCTCTCGCATCGCCTCGTCGCGGTAGGCGCCAGCCTCCTGCTGCTCACGACGCAGGAGTACTACGATGGCTCGATCACGACCACCACGACGTCCGGGGTTGGTGTCGATCCGGAGTCGCTTCTGCCGACAGGCGAACCGGTGCTCCTCGTTGCCGATCAACCGCCCAACGGCTCAGCCTCAGCGGCGGCGCTCACGACGGGCGTGGTCATCGCCTACGACCGCGTCGAGCCGGCGGCGGCCAATGTCGCCCGCGTCTTCACACGCGCCTTCGGTTCGGTAACTCGCCGCCGCGCCGCACGGTGAAGTAACTCCTGGGACCGCGGCTACAATCGCCCTCATGCTGAATTACATCTGGTTCGGCCTGATGGCGGTCGCGCTCATCGTGGCTATTTTCACCGGCAACGCCGCCGCGGTGACCAAGGCATCGGTCGAGTCGGCCAAGACGGCGGTTGAGATTTCCCTCGGCCTGGTCGGCATCATGACGCTCTGGCTCGGCATCATGCGTGTGGCCGAGCAGGCCGGACTGGTGTCGATGCTCAGCCGCATCCTGCGGCCCATCAGCAGGATTCTTTTCCCCGAGGTCCCGCCCGATCATCCGGCCATCGGGGCGATGGTCATGAGCGTTTCCGCGAACATGCTCGGCCTCAGCAACGCCGCCACGCCGCTCGGAATCAAGGCGATGGAAGAGCTGCAGCAACTGAATCCCGACAAGGAGACCGCCTCCAATCCGATGGTCACCTTCATGGTCCTGAACACCGCCGGCGTGCAGTTCATCCCGACGACGATCATCGGCGTCCTGGCCGCCGCCGGCGCCCAGGCGCCGACCTCGATCATCCCGACCACCCTCATCGCCACGCTCTGCGGCGCCGTCGCCGCGGTAACGACCGCAAAACTCCTGCAGCGATTCTTCCCAACCCGACAACCGATAACCGACAACCGACAACCCGTCTCACCAGAGGCGGATCAGTGATCCGCACCATCCTCCAATCCATCTCCCTCTGGGCCATCCCGGTGCTGCTGGTCGGCATTCCGCTGGTCGGCCTCATTCGCGGGATCAAGGTCTACGACGTCTTCATCGAAGGGGCGAAAGAGGGGTTCCAGGTGGCGGTGCGCATCATCCCGTTCCTGGTGGGCATCCTCGTGGCCATCGGCATGTTCCGCGCCTCGGGGGCCATGGACATGCTGACGGATGCCATCCGCCCGCTCCTGAGCCGGACGATTTTCCCCCCCGAGCTCTTCCCGCTGGCGGTCCTCCGAACGCTGAGCGGCAGCGGCTCGCTGGCCCTGACCACCGACATCATCAAACGCTACGGCGCCGATTCCCTCCTCTCCCGCATGGCCGCAACGCTCTACGGCAGCAGCGAGACGCTCTTCTACGTCCTGGCCGTCTACTTCGGCGCCGTCGGCGTGAAGCGGACCAGGCACGCCATCCCGGCAGCGCTGGTGGGGGACATCGTGGCCGCATTCGTGGCGGCGGCCATCTGTACGTGGATGTTCCGGTAGGCCTGGAGTGCGCGGGCGCGCCTTCGGACGCGCCCGCGCGGGGCTTACTGCACGTTTACTGCACTAGCCGGATCATCACTGCTTCGGCGGAATCGCCGGTGACGATGGCGTCACAGGCGACGGCTGCTCCGGAGCCGGCTTGGATTTGGCCTTGCGGCGGGGATTGCCGAGGGCGATCCGCATGTCCTGGACGTGCGGCGCGAGACTGGCCGTCTCGGGACGTTTGGCCAGACGCTGGGCCATGTTGTAGGTCATGAGCGCGCTGCTCCCGACCTTGTTCCTCGCCACGCGCACGCTGTGGCGGACGAAGAGAGCCATCGCTTCCAGCTCATCCGCCACCGGATCGTAGGCATCCGCGTACTCCGTCAGATCCCGGAGCTCGGCGGGACCAAAACTTCCTCCACGGGCCAACTCCTCATTGTTGCGAGTAGCCAGGGTAGTGAGCTCGATGAACTGTGGAGGCACAGAGGCTGCTCTCCCCAGTCCCTGGCGGGCCGCTTTCGATTCCGGGACCACGAAATTCGGCACTCGCTGCTTCATCGCGCGAATGTCGTCGATGAGCGCTACCGCCTCATCCAGGTGGGACGGCTGTGGGGTCGTAACGGGTACTTCAGTGTTGTTGGACACAAGTCCTCCTTTTTCCTTTCTCAAACCTGCTGTGATCAGAGCGAGCAGATTGAGAGGGCAGGAGGAGCACGGCCTCGGGAGACCCGTGTTGGAGCTTCAGCAACCGTCAAGCGGCCGGGCCGTTGACGCCGGAGATGAATGCAGAAAATGCGATCATTCTCGATCGATAGGACCTTCGGCCGTGGATGCTTGGCGATGACCGGAATCGGATGGACGCGTCTCTTGAGCAGCTCGGACATATCGAGCGGCGCGTTGCCGCTCTGGGCATATTCGATCAGCTCGGCGAATGACTTGTCGAACCGGTTCCCGAGCAGGGCCAGCTTCGTTCCGGTCTCGATCCACCGCTGCAGGTCAGCGATCATCCGAGCGGGAGCATCGCCGGCGTATGCCGGTGCCTCGGCGATACGATCGTACGTCTCGCAAATACACTTGCCGAGACGGGCGAGTCGATCGGCCGCTTCGACGAGCAATCCCGTTACGCGATACATGTCATGTACCGCCCGGATCGGGTGTTCCAGCGCGATCGTCTCGCAGCGTTCGATGATCTGGCGCGCCATGCCGATGAAACCCTCCGCGGAACGGAGATTCCGCCGGCCGCGCTGAAACAGCCGACGCCACGATTCCCGACCCTTCAGGCGCAGTCCGCCCGAACGCACCCCGCCCCGCCGCGACGTTTTCGCGTTTCTTCTCAGGGCGGCTTCGTGCAAATCTGCCATAACTGTGTGTGTCAACCTAGGGACATGGTACCACACTCTCACCCCATGCTACAACTGTCCATTTCCGGAGAGATATTCACCATTATTGATAGTTTTCGTCACGTTTCCGGACCTGACGGTCACGTCGATCAACCTGAACGTCAGGTTCCCGGACCTGAACGTCAGGTTCCCGGACCTGAGCGTCACGTGCATGGACCTGAACGTCACCTCGCTTGGCCTGGATTGTCAGGTTCCTGGACCTGAACCTCACGTCCGCGAGACTTCAACCTCACGTCCTCGGACCTGAACCTCACGTCCTCGGACCTGAATGTCACCTCCTCGGACCTGAACGTCACGCCCGCGGAACTGAACGTCACGTCCCCGGACCTGAACTGCATGTCCTCCTGACTGAACTTCGACGTCATCATCAAACGCTGCTGGCGCAGATTTTCTGCTCCCCAGGTAGGGAAATGCGCTTCTCGTGGCTCTCCATAGGGTATGGAATACATCTACGTCGAATTCCCGGAAAAACGGATCGTCCTCGTCGACGGTCTTGCCAGCGGCAACACGAACGACACGATCGGCGTGCAGCGCGGCACTCACACGATCACGCTCAGCGGCGCTCCGACCACGCCGCCGTCGCAAGTCGTGACGGTCATCGACACCAGCTTCCCGAACCCGATGAGGATTGTGTTCAACTGATATGCGACGACTGACGCTTTTCGCCTTCCTTCTCACTGCCGCTTGTACGCAGTACCCATACAACCTGCCGCAGGTGAAACCGCAGAATCTCGGCGATGGCTACCGCTGGGCGACGACGACGATCCCCACCGACGACAACAAGCTCTTCGTCATCCTGACGTTTTCGGGCGGCGGGACGCGCGCGGCCGGCCTCGGGTACGAGGTCTTGCAGCAGCTCAACGCCACTAAGCTCGCCGACGGAACGTCGCTTCTGAGCCACGTGAAGGTGATTTCTTCCGTTTCCGGAGGCACGTTCGCGGCCATGGACTACGGCCTTCGCGGAGAGGCCATCCTGAACGCGGGCCCGGACAATTTCGAATCGGCGTTCCTGACGAAACCCGTGCAGTCGGACCTGATTCATGCGGTCTTCTTCAACCCCTACAACTGGATACGCCTCGCCTCTCCCGGTTTCAACCGCATCGATCTGGCCACCGAGCTTTATCAGCAGGTCTTGTTCGGGACCAACACCTTCCAGAACCTCCTCGACGTGCAGAAGAGCGCGCACCGTCCGTTCATCATTGCGAACGCGACCGAGCTGGAGATGGGTGCCCAGTTTCAATGGACGCAAGATCAGTTCGATCCGATCTGCAGCGATATGACCTCTCTTCCAGTGGCTCGGGCCGCGGCCGCCTCGTCGGCATTTCCGGTGGCGTTCCCTCCGATGGTGCTCAAGAACTACGCCAACGACCCGCAATGCAAATCCAACTACGCGAAGCCAACGTTATGGACGGACACCGCACGCAGCGACGTCTACACGAATCCACAGCGCCCGCGGCAGATTACCGAGTTGGAAGGCTATCGCGATCCGGCCCGCACGTATCTCCACCTGCTCGATGGCGGCCTCGCAGACAACATCGGCCTACGCGGCCCGTACCATGCGCTAATCTCGGGCGATACGTTCGTGAAACCGCAAGGTGACGCGGATAATCAGCTCAGCGGTTTCACGCTTCAGCCGCTCATCGGTTTCCACAAGATCGACAAGCTGCTCGTCATCGTCGTCAACGCGGGCGCGTCGGGGCCTGTATCGATCGACACTACGTCGAGTGGCCCGGGCCTGAAGACGATCATCGGCGGGATCTCCGGTGCACCGATGGACAACTATTCGTTCGACAGCATCCAGGAGCTGACCGATCTCTTTACAGCCAGGCACGGGCAGCCGACGAAGTACTACCCGGTCGTGATCGCCTTTCCGCTGCTGACCGACAAGGACAAAGCCGTTCGCGACGTCGTCAACAACATCGGAACCAGCTTCAACGCCTTGACGCCGGAGCAGCTGAAAGGGCTCAAAGACGCAGCGGACATTCTCATCCATCAGGATCCCTGCTTCGTTCAGTTCGTCAACGACGTGAACGGTGTTCCGCCGTCGCCCAATCGAACGTGCACGTTCGGTAGGTGAGCCCGCTAAGCCGGCGCGATGTTTACCGCTGGTGGTGACAAGGCATACAGCACCGCCCCCACCGCCAGCGCGACCGCAGCGGCGATGAAGTTGTAGGCGTTGAGCGTCAGGAACAGCGCCAGCGAGATCGCCGTGCCGAGGATGGGGATGATCAGGCCGGGGGTCCGGAAGCCCTCGTTCAGCTTGCGGAGGAATGGCACCACGGCGCAGGTGAAGAGATACGTCGTCAGGCGGGCTACCGCGGAGAGCATGGCCAGTTTGGCGAATGAGCCGGCGCAGGCGAGCACGGCGGCGAAGAGGACGTGAATCAGAATCGCCACCGTCGGCGTACGGAAGCGGGGATGGACGTACTCATTCACGGGCGTGCCGCCGCGGCATTTACGGCAACCGATAATGGAAACACCGACGGATTGACGCTCGGAATGTTCACCAGTAGGATATGCCTCGCTAGTCAGGTAACCAGAGGAGATCCTTTGTGAGACCTATTATTTTCGCACTCATCCTAGCTTTCGCTGTCTCCGCCTGGGCGGCAGAATGGCCCAAGGCGCTAACCTGGCGGCCTGGCCTAGTCCCCGGAAGCGTGGTGGGGATGGACGCCGCAGGACGTGTGGTTCAATTGACGCTCTCGGATGGGCGAACCACGCGCCAGGACTATCTTCCGAACGGAAGGCGGAATCGCCAAAGCACTTCCACAGGACGGCTGCTGCAAATCGAATATGACGTTCACAATCGCGTGAAATCCGTTAGCGAGGACGGAGTCACCCGCTGGGATGTCTATGACGATGGGGGTGACCTCATGGGCGTCGTCCAAGCGAGCAATTATGGCGACGTGGTGCGTCTGCTGAAGACGCTTGGGTTGCAGGCGAACGGTGCCGATCAGAAGCAACCCTTGTCTACTCGCGGCAACGATGGCCAATTGTCCAGTGCCACCAATGACCTCGCCCGAGCACGCTTCGAATATGGATCCGGTTTTGTACGCCAATGGCTCGACACGGCGAGGTGGAGCTTCTGGGTTCAGCGCAATCTGTCGCGCGGAACGACGGCGTTCACGGATTCCGCTGGGGGCTCGTACTCGTACGTGTCGGACGCTGCAACCACCCGGCTGCTGGACGCTGCCGGGAAAGTACTTGTGACGTGGACGTACGATTCTCAGCGCCGTCTCCGGCGAGTCGACGTCGTCGGTACGATCGTGATCGACTACGTATACGACTCCACGTTTGAATGGACGGAGAAGATCATCCGGCAGTGGAACGGCCAAATCGTCAAGCGTTTTTCGAGGCGCGACTATGATGATCCGGCGGACGCGTCCGCCGTGCGCGCTCGGTTTCGAGGCCCCACTGGTGAGACGCTGTCCGAAATCGATGGTGACAGCGTCACTTACTTCGCCGGCGTTCTTGCTCCCTATGCCCATCTCACGGCCGACGGAAGCGTCATCGATCGCGTGTTTTCCGCAGACTCGTCCGTGCCCTACTGCAACGACGAGATTAGGATTACCTCCGATGGCTCGATTCGAATTCTACCCGCGCTGCCGCATGCCGAATACACTTTCGCCACTCGATCGGTGCAACCGTTTGAAATCACCCTCCCTTTCGTCGTGAGCCAATCGGTTCGGGCATTGAAGACGATGAACGCTACGAGTGGGAAAAGCGCGTCATCTCCAGGCAAACGTCTTGTTCCATTGCCGGAGATGGCTATTCAGATCGGATATTGCGACTGGATTTCAGGTGGAACGGTCGATTCGGGAAGCGGGCCAGTCGTGACACCGGGCAGATGGGACTGTGGTTCCTACTGGACATACAGTCCCGACCCTGTCCCCCCACCGCCAGTGGACAGTGGCGGGGCAATCGACGAAGCAAACGGAATGCCGTTAACACCAGCGGAAGCTGTATTGCTCAATCAGGCGAAATCGACCGCTGGTGACAGACTGAGTACGATTCCCAACTGCGAGAAGATGTTCGACGATCTGCAAAACAACGGCGCCAGGGTCATCGACGCCGTGACCTACCGAGACGGCACGGGATCAAGGAAGTGCACAGACCGGCCCACCGCGGCCGCCGTAACTGATGTCGGAGGCTATACGACGTTCTTGTGCAGCAACCTTTTCAACAATCTTTCGTCGCAGGGTGCGGCCACCATCGTCATCCATGAGGCGCTTCACTCAGCGGGTATGTCAGAGAATCCGCCCGATCCAAGCGCGAAGACCTCCGCGCAAATCAGCGCTATGGTCCAGGCGAACTGTTCACTGTCGTGGTGAGATTACAAGGGTTTCTCGCCGCTTCAGTCCTGTTCTGTAGTCCTCTCCTAGTCTCCGCGCAATTATCCAGAGCCTCCGGCGTTCGCTCCGTTGCCGCGTTAGTCGGTGATCCAACGGCAAGCGCCGCGATCAAGTCTACGGCCGGTTGCGGTCTTATTAACATTGTTGGCAAGACCGAAACATCAGTTCTCTTTCTGCCAATCGAGATCGACGTCCGACGGATGCGCCATACTCTGTGGAGCGTCGATTCACCTTTCGCGCGATTGATATCCATCGACATCGCCGGACAGATACTGGGCACGGTACCGGGGTCGACAAACGGCCTTTGGTTCGCGAGCCCGCAGGCAGTTGGCGTACGCGTGTACAGGCTTCCTGGCGAAGTGCTCCGTGCCGAGGGAATCCTTCATCCCCGGGGAACGCCGGTAGCCCTTTCGTGGGCCACGGATGGCAGCGGCGCATCGTGGCTGTTTCTGGAGACTTTGCAGGAGCAGAAATACTTCATTGAAGCATTCCGCAAAGAGCGATCGAAATGGCGTGCGAAGGGAACCGCCGCCGGTAACCTTCTCACGCCTCGAGGCGTTCCCGGCGAACGTTCGACTGTCATCTGCGGCCAGTGGGTATTCTCGGCCACGCGCTCCCCGCGGCGGATTCCAGTCAACGGACAACCGGATCTCGCGGAAACATATCCGGGTCGCGATTCCCACCTCACGCAACTAAGCCTCGACGACCTCTCTGTCCGCACGAGTGACGACGGAGGTTCCCATTGGGTGCTGGCACCGCCACCATGGCCCGCCGGAGAGCACTTCGCGTTTCCACCCGAAGCGATCGATCGCTCAGGTGATACGCCGACGATTCGGTGGGTCGCGGGGGGACGCCTGGTGATCACACGCTTTTCTGATGGCAGATGGTCCAATCTCCTCGAGACGGCGGTTGAAAATGTTCACGGTCTCAGCGGTCAGGCGTTGACGGTCGGAAACCGCCTGGTGCTATTCGCCCTTTGCTACCGAATCTCTGCAGGCGAACCTGATTCGATCCGAATCGGCGTCGTGGCCAACGGATCTGTCAACGTCACCACTGTCGAGGTCCGTTGAGCTTCGGGATTTCGTGTCCGCGCGACACGCCGTAGATCACCGCCCCCACCGCCAGCGCGATCGCAGCGGCGATGAAGTTGTAGGCGTTGAGCGTCAGGAAGAGCGCCAGCGAGATCGCCGTGCCGAGGATGGGGATGATCAGGCCGGGGGTCCGGAAGCCCTCGTTCAGCTTGCGGAGGAATAGCACCGCGGCGCAGGTGAAAAGATACGTCGTCAGGCGGGCTACCGCGGAGAGCATGGCCAGCTTCGCGAACGAGCCGGCGCAGGCAAGCACGGCGGCGAAGAAGACGTGAATCAGAATCGCCACCGTCGGCGTGCGGAAGCGGGGGTGGACGTAGCTGACGGCGCGCAGGCGCGGCCGGCCGAGGGAGATCGCGTAGAGCATACGGGAGCCTTCGAGGACGGTGCCGGAGTTCGTGCCCGCCATCGACAGGAGCGCGCCGAGGGTCACGATGATCGCGCCGGCGCTGCCGATGAGCGCGGCCGCGGCGTCGGCGATCGGCGTGGCCGTCTTCGAGAGGTCGGGAAGAGCCGACATCGCACCGAGCTGTGCCAGCACATAGATCGCGGCGATGGCCATCGTTCCGACCAGCAGCGCGCGCGGCAGCTCCTTTTTCGGATTGCGGAACTCGCCGGCGGGGACGCCCATGTTCTCGAAGCCGGCGTAGGCGAACAGCATGAACAGCGCCGCGCCGCTCCAGTCGGTGCCCGCGCCGGGGATCGTCAGTGACGCCGGAATGGGATTGTGCTTCCAGGCGATCAGCGCGACGACGATGAAGCCGACCAGCGGAATCAGCTTGCCGAGTGTGAAGACGTAGATCGACGCCGCGCCGTACTTGACGCCGACGTAGTGGATGGCCGTGAGGATGGCGATGGAGATGAGGATGACGGCGATGCGGGCCGTGAACAAGTCGCGAGGTGAGAAACCGCCGAGGGAGAAGTCCAGAACGAAGTGTCCGTCGGCGGCAAAGAAGAAGAACGAGGAACCGGCTTTGGAGGCTGTATCGGTCTTAAGCGCAAGCGCCGGAAAAAAGCGCGCCAGCGAGACGACGAATCCGTTCGACAGCGCCGCCAGCGATGTCACGCGCGCCAGCCAGTTCATCCATCCGGTCTCGAATCCGACGAAGTCGCCGAACGCGGTCTTGGCGTAGAGATACGCGCCCCCCGGCTCGCTGAAATGGCTGGCGGCCTCGGCGAAGCAGAGCACGAGGATGAATACCGGCAGCGCGAAGATCAGCGGCGCCCAGAGTGAGAAGGGCCCCAGCAGCTTGTACGACTCGGTGGGGAGGAGAAAGACGCCGCTGCCGACGACGGCATTGATGCACATCGCCACCAGCCCCCAGAAGCCGACGGCGCGGACGAGTTTCCCGGTGGAGTTGTCTTGCATCGAGGGATGGACGGCGCATTGTGCCATAGGCGCAAAGGAGTTGTCGGTTGTCGGTTGTCAGTTGTCAGAGGAGTTATCGGTCGTCAGTTATCGGTTGTAAGGGGCTCGTCCGATCGTGGTCCGACAACTGATAACCGACAACTGATAACCGACAACTCAGCGTCCATACCCCCGCCCCCGCAGCACCCGCCCCGGTAGCGCGTTCGTCATCGCACCGTCGCGCAGGACCGGTTTGCCATTGACGATCACGTCGAGGATTCCTTCACTGAAGTGATGCGGATCCTCGTACGTCGACACATCGCGGATCTTCGCCGCATCGAAGACGACGACATCCGCCTTCATCCCCGGCCGCAGCACGCCGCGGTCGGAGAGATTCGTCCGGTCCGCCGCCTGCGACGTCGCTTTGCGCACCGCTTCCTCCAGCGTGAAGAGATGCTCGTCGCGAACGTAATGGCCCATCACGCGAGGGAAGGTTCCGTACGCACGAGGATGCACCGCCTGGCCCATGGCGCGCGCGGCCGGCGGGGGAGAGCCTGAATCGGAGCCGATGGAGACGAACGATTGCTTCAGTGCCGTCTGCACGTCCATCTCGCTCATCGAGAAGAAGATCACGTTCGGCGAGCTGCTCGTCTCGGCGAAGAGCCGCATCATCGCTTCATCCGGCGCGAGGTTCATCAGCCCCGCGATCTCTTCGACGAAATGTTTCTCGTACTGCGCGAAGGCCGGGTTCCCGATCCGCGTGATGTAGATCCCCTTCGCCCCCCGTTTCTTGAACTGCGCCTGCAGTACCTCAGCGATCCGCACGCGCTGGGCCGGATCGGCCAGCCGCTTCTTCAGCTCGGCGTAGCCCCCTTCGAGCGCCCAGTCGGGAACGAGCGTCGAGAGTGACGTCGACGACGCCGCGTATGGATAGACGTTCGCGGCGACGTCGAGCCCCTCGGCGCGCGCCGCGTTGATCCGCTCGATGACGAACGGCATCCGCCCCCAGTTCGCCGCCCCGCCGGTCTTGAGGTGCCAGATGTTGACCGGGATCTTCGCCTCGCGCCCGATCCGAAAGGCCTCGTCGAGCGCACTGTCGATCCGGTCGCCCTCGTCGCGCATGTGGCTGAAGTAGACGCCGCCGTACTTCGCCGCAACCCTGGCCAGGTTGATGATCTCCTCGGTCGTCGAATACATCGCCGGCAGGTAGATCAGCGACGTCGACAGGCCGATGGCCCCTTCACGCATGGCCTGATCGACGATCTGCTCCATCTCGCGCATCTCGTCGGCAGTCGGTGGTCTGTTGACGTCGCCGATCACCATCTCGCGCGGGTTGTCGGCGCCGACGAAGAGGGCGAAGTTGATGGCGCTGCCGTTCTTCTCGAGGAGGATGAACCACTCGCCGAGGGTGTGCCACTTGGGCCGGTTCCTTGGATTGGCAACATCGATCTGCTTCTGGCTGAGCGGCCCTGGCGAGCTTCCCTCGCCTGTGACCTCGGTTGTCACGCCCTGGCGCACTTTGGCCTCGAGATGCGGATCGACGAAGACGGCGCCCTGTGACTGGCCGAGGAGATCGATGAAGCCGGGGGAGACGACGTTGTCGTGCGCGTCGATCGTCGTGGCGGCCGATACCTTCGAAAGATCACCGATGGAGACGATCGTGTCGCCGCGCACGCCGACATCGCCGCGATACCACGGAGCACCGGTGCCGTCGATGATGCGCCCATTGACGATTTTCAGATCGAGGGTGGTGGGTCGGGTCTGTTGCGTTGCGCAGCCAGCGGTCAAAAGGCTGAAGGCAGAAAGCAGAAGGCAGAAAGAAAAACCAGAAACCAGAAACCAGAAACCAGAAAGGATTGAACCGCGGCCGATCGCCCGAACACTTCTGGTTTCTGGTTTCTGGTTTCTGGTTTTCACAGCATTCCCTTCACGAGATCCTCGTACGTCTGCCGTTCTCGGATCAGACGAACGTCGCCGCCGTCCACCATCACTTCCGGGGGCAGCAGCCGGGCGTTGTAGAGCGACGCCATCGAGAAGCCGTAGGCGCCGGCATCGCAGAACGCCAGCAGATCGCCGGGCTGGGTCCTGTCGATCTTCCGCGTGATGACCTGACCCGCCTCGGTGCGTGTGAAGACGTCACCCGACTCGCAGAGATTGCCGGCCACGACGACTTCATCAGTCATCTGTCCAGCATCGAAGGTCTGGCGCAGCGACCCCGGCGAGCCGTTCGTGGCGTTGATGATGTGGTGATAGGCGCCGTACTTCGACGGCCGGACGAGATGATTGAAGCCGGTATCAACGCCGATCCAGAATTGACCGCCGCTGATGCGCCGCGAGGTCACGCGCGACAACAGCGTGCCCGACTCCGCCACCAGATAGCGTCCCGGCTCCAGGATAGCCGTGAGGTCGCGCGCACGTAGCAGGCGGTCGGCGATGCGCGTCAGCTCCGCGCCGTAGTCGTCGATCGGGAACTCCGGCGTGCCGGGCTCGTAGGGGACCGAGATCCCGCCGCCGAAGTTCAGCCATTGCAGATTCGGGAAGGAGGTCGAGAGATCGAGCAGCCGCCGCGCCGACTCGATCAACGGAGCAATGGTATCGATCCCTGAGCCGATGTGGGCATGCAATCCGACCACCTTCCGCCTGCTGTCTTCGACGACGATCCGCGCCGAGTCGACCTCGGCGAGGTCGATGCCGAACTTCACCCCGCCACCGGCGGTGACGACGTCGACATGGTGCCCGGCGCCGATGTCGGTGTTGATTCGCAGCGCGATGGGATTCGGCAGATCGAGCACCAGAATCCGGTCGATCTCCGACATCGAGTTGACGTTGATGACGATCCGCTCGTCGCCGATTGCCAGCAAATCGTCGTCGGAGACGTTCGAGCAGGTGAACCAGATGTCGTCCGGCGTGAACCCGGCCTGCCGGGCGATGTGGATCTCTCCCGGCGAAACCGCATCGCAGCCGAAGCCGGCGCCGCGCACGAGGTCGAGGATCGCCAGCGCGCTGTTGGCTTTCATCGCGTAAAACGGGCGGAAGGGGAGGGCGGCAAAGGCCTGGCGCACGCGCGCGATCTGCCGCCGGATGATCTCCGCGTCGTAGATGTAGAGCGGCGTTCCGTAGGCGTTGGCGAGCTCAGTTGCGGGGACGTTGCCGATGTGGAGGATGTGGTCGGTGACGTGGAGCATTCAGCGCGCGAATTATAGGCGCGGTAAAATGAGCCATGCAGCAATACCTTCAACTCGTTCATCACATCCTCGACCACGGAGCTCCGAAGTCGGACCGCACCGGCACCGGGACGCTGAGCGTTTTCGGCTACCAGCTCCGCGTCGACCTCGGCGCCGGCTTTCCGCTGCTGACGACGAAGAAAGTGCACCTGCGCTCGATCATCTACGAGCTGCTCTGGTTCCTTCGCGGCGACACGAACGTCCGTTTCCTCAACGAGAACAAGGTCACGATCTGGGACGAATGGGCCGATGTGAACGGCGAGCTCGGACCGGTGTACGGATATCAATGGCGCTCCTGGCCGGCCGCCGACGGGCGTCACATCGACCAGATCAGCGGCGTCATCGAGCAGATCAAACGCGATCCCGACTCGCGCCGCCACATCGTCAGCGCCTGGAATGTCGGCGAACTCGATCGCATGGCGCTGGCGCCGTGTCACGCCCTCTTCCAGTTCTATGTCGCCGACGGCAAGCTCTCCTGCCAGATGTACCAGCGCAGCGCCGACGTCTTCCTCGGCGTCCCCTTCAACCTGGCCTCCTACGCACTGTTGACGATGATGGTGGCGCAGGCCTGCGGCCTCGCCCCGGGCGATTTTATCCACACGCTCGGCGACGCCCACCTCTACGTCAACCACCTCGACCAGGCCCGCGAGCAGCTCACCCGCGATCCCCGTCCACTCCCGGCGATGAAACTCAATCCCGATGTGAAATCGATCTTCGACTTCACCTTCTCCGACTTCAGCCTCGAGAACTACGACCCGCATCCGGGCATCAAGGCGCCGATCGCGGTGTGAGCCGCGATACGCCGTCGCTGCGCGCCGGGGCACAGACAAGAGTGTCTGTGCCACATTCGACCTTCATGTGGCAAGAGAGTCCTATCGCCAAGCAAGGGCTGGCGACCGAAGCCGGGACCAATGTGGCACAGACACTCTTGTCTGTGCCTGGCGGCGCAGCCGCGCATTTTGCCGCGTTAGCGGCAACAAGAAGGTAGCCAGGGGTGCGAGCGTTTTTTTGCGAGCACCCCTGGTAAAGAGAGGCATGGTTTGGTGCCGCGTCAGCGGCACTGGAGTAATCGAGGACTCCATCCAGTGCCGCTGACGCGGCACGCTTTCGAGAGACGACCCAGACCAGGGGTGCTCGCAAAAAGCGCTCGCACCCCTGGCTACCTTCTTGAGCCGCTATCGCGGCGTCCAAACTCCATCGCGCGGCGAAGCCGCGCATGTATCATCCCCGCCTCATGCGCATCTCCTTCCTCGCGGCGGTCGCCGCGAACGGCGTCATCGGGCGGGACAACAAACTGCCGTGGCATCTCTCGAACGATCTGAAGCGACTCAAGGTGCTGACGATGGGGCATCACGTGATCATGGGGCGAAAGACGTTCGACGAGATCGGCGGCAAGCCGTTGCCGGGGCGTCCGCATGTGATCGTCAGCCGTTCCCCGATCGCGCCGCAGGAGAATGTCGTCGGAGTATCGTCGGTGGAAGAGGCGCTGGCCGCCATTCCGGCATCCGAGGATGAGGTGTTCATCCTCGGCGGGGGAGAGATCTTCCGGCAGACGCTCCACCGCGCGGACCGGATGTACATCACCCAGATCCACGCCGACGTCGCCGGCGACACCTGGTTCCCCGAATTCGACGACGTCAACGAGTGGCGGCTCACCGACCGCGAGGACTTCGAAGCCGACGCGAAGAACGACTATCCGTACTCGTTCCTGACCTACGACCGTGCCGGCCCCGAGGAGCATGTAATCGCCGAGGAGGGTTAGCATGCGCGCCGCATGTACGTGCGGCTCCTCCGCCATAACCGCGACTTCCGGCTGCTCTACGCCGGATCGCTGATCTCGCTCGGCGGCGACTGGTTTCTCACCGTCGCGCTGCTCGATCTCGTCCTGCAGCTCACCGGCTCGGCGACGCTGGCGTCGCTCATGCTGCTCTGCCAGACGCTGCCGATTTTTCTCGTCACGCCGATCGCCGGCCGCGCGGTCGACCGCCTCGACCGACGCAAGTTGATGATCGTCGTCGATCTGTTGCGCGCCATCGCCTGCCTGCTGCCGCTCTTCGCGCGCACGCCGGCGCTGCTCCCGTTCGCCTACATCGGCGTGATCGCCATCTCCATCGGCTCGGCCTACTTCGAGCCGGCCTCGCAGGCGGCGCTTCCGAACATCGTCGCGCCCGAAGAGCTGAGCGCGGCGAACGTGCTCATGGGATCGACGTGGGGGACGATGCTGGCCGTCGGCGCGGCCATCGGCGGCGCGGTGACGATGCGCTTCGGACGCGATGTCTCCTTCGTCGTCGATGCCATCAGCTTCCTGGTCTCGGCGGCGATCCTCTGGCGGATGCGCGCGCAATTCGCCGAGGAGCGGCCGGCCGGTCATGAACATCCGCCGCTCCTCGAATCGATGCGGGAGACCCTGCGCTATGCCCGCGCCCATCCGCGCGTGCTGGCGCTGCTGACGTCGAAAGGCGGCTATGGCCTCGGCGCGGGCGTCATCGCCATGCTCAGCATCTTCGGCAAGGAGATCTTCCGCGCCGGCGCGTTCGGCATCGGCCTCCTTTTTGCCGCGCGCGGCCTTGGCGCGCTGCTCGGGCCATTTCTCATTCGCGCGGTCGCGCGCCGTGACGAGCTTCAGTACCGGCTCATCGCTCTAAGCATCCTCATCTTCGGTGCCGGCTACATGTGTCTCGGCCTGTCGCGGTCGCTCCTGACCGGCGCCATCGCCGTCTTCGCCGCACACCTCGGCGGCGGCGCGCAGTGGCAGACGTCGACCTACGGCCTGCAGCGCGAAACGCCCGACTGGATCCGCGGCAGGGTCTTCGGCGCCGACTACGGCTTCGTCACGCTCACGATGAGCATTTCCAGCCTCGGTGCCGGCATTGCCTCGGATCGCTTCGGTCCGACTGTCGCCACCGTCGGCGTAGCCTCGATCGCGATCCTATGGGCGGTGGTGTGGGGCGCGTCGACCTGGCGGCTCTGGCGATGACTAGCCGGCACGGCCGGCAGCGTTGGTTGCCCAAGGCTCTGCCGACAGTCGCGCAAGAACGTTTCTGCTGGCAGACTCCTAGTGTCGTTTCAATATTGAAACGGACGTCAAGAGCCTTTCAATTCACTGTCATCCTGAGGCGGCGGCAGCCCCGGAGGGGCAGAGCGCGCCGAAGGACCCCCAGCCT
>JADGNY010000218.1 GCA_017883235.1 Thermoanaerobaculia bacterium
CTTGATCAGGTCCGGCGCGTTCTTCTGGATGACCCGTTCGTACGACTCTTCAATCTCGGAGAAGTCGATCTTGTGCGGCGTGAGCTTCTTCTTCCGGTAATTGTTGATGAACGTGTTCTTCATGATCTTGAAGAGCCACGCCTTGAAGTTCGTGCCTTCCTCGAACTTGTCGTAGTACTTGTAGGCCTTGAGATAGGTCTCCTGGACGAGATCCTCCGCGTCTTCGGAGTTCCTCGTCATGCGATAGGCAGTGTTGTAGAGGGAGTCGACGTAAGGCATGGCTGCCTTCTCGAAGTCCCATCCCTGCTCGTGATCAGTCGCTACAGCGGTTTTCATCGTGTCTCCCGAACGTCTACTTCCCAAAAATGCGTAAGTCGTGCCGTTCTCGTTGTTAGATGCGGCGATCGATAAAATGGTTACCAAGGGCCTCGAAGTTTCCGGGGTTTGCTACCGAAGTCGTTGCCGATGCAGGGGTTACGATTTCGGTTGGCAATTGCTGAAACGCTCTCTGCGACCCGGTGAACCGTCGGCGTCCGCGTCACCGCGACCGGACACGTCCGTCCTCAAAGTTGTTGTCGTCGAGATTTACTACGGTCTACGGAGGGGAAGTGCCGGTGAACAACCAGTGAACAACCCGAATTCCCGAACGGGCATTATACACGGTCACCGGCGAAGGGCAAGCCCTTCGTCTAGGAGCCTGCGCGGCAGAACGATCGAGCGGAGATTGGGGCTGAGCCTTGGGCAACCAACGCCGCCGGCCGTGCCGGCCTAATCGCTGTAGATGACGAGGAGGGTCTCGTAGGCGCGGGTGATCTCGATGAACCGCGCCGCTGCCGCCGTCTGCACCTCGGCGGGCTGGCCGAACACCTTGTCGGGATGATGCTGCGCGGCGAGCTTGCGGTAGGCGGCGATGACGATGGCCCGTGAGGCAGGCCCTTCGACACCGATGATCCGGAGCAACTCCGACGTCTCACGCTGGTCCCGGGAGTACAGCGGCGTGGTCACTCCGCCGCGGCCGGCGCTCCGCGGCCGGGCGTCCTTGGCGTAGTCGACATAGTCGAAACCATAGGTATCACGTAACTTAGCCAGGGCGTCGGTCTGGAAGCCGAGGCCGAAGCTGAGATCGAGAAGGGCCGAGTATTGGCGCAACGGAACCGGTGTGGTCCGGTCTGCGACGAGCCGGACGGCGGTATCGAGGAGCCACATGCGCTGTTCCGGCGTGGCCAGCTTCGCGTAACGCTCGCTCCAACTGACGACATCGATCGACGATATGACGGGCGCAGCCACTCCTGCTCCCTGCCGGACCGCGCGCCTTGCGGCGTCCGGAGGTGTTCCTCCGGCGACGAGCAGATTGACGAGGAGTGAAGCAGCGATGTGATTGCGGTCCGGCGCGACACTGGCGCGCGTGGCGCCGCTCATCTCCGCCTCGCGCTGCGCCGCCGCAAAGGTGATGATGATCGAGGCCGCCAGCCCGACGCCGACGGCGAGCATGATGATGACGACGGTCAGCTCCACGGACCGATTATGCGTGAACGGCACTCGACCTGCTTCGTCACGCCTCGGCCCGGCACCGACAGCTCGATCGACCGCTGCCCTTCCGGAACGTCCACCGTCACGCTGCCGGCCAGTCCCAGTACCTTCTTCGTCGTCACCCCTGCCTGCCGCAGCCGCTCCTCGCCATCGACCTTCACGACGACGTCATCGTCCTGAAAGCCATCCTGAAGATCGATTCGTAACGTGGCCATGACAGGAAGGGTCACGCGTGAACGGGGAGGAGCAACGCGTCGATCGCGGCGATGCGCGCTCGCATTGCCTCTTCGCCCAAAGCGGGGAGCGAGCCGTCGATGTCGATCTCTTCGTCGATGCTGACCCAGCTCCGGCATCCCGCGTACTCCGGTTTCATGACCACCTCGGCGGGCCTGGCCAGCCGGTAGGCGCGTACGGCGATGACGTTGATGGCCTGGTCGGGCCGGAAGCGGTAACGGGTGTTGATGGTGTCGCGGTCGAGGACCGTGAGCGGCTCGAGGCGTTGCAGCAGCTCGCTGTCGCGGATCTGCCACGTCTTCAGCACTTCGGCCCAATGCGTGATCCGCACATGCGACGGCTCAGCGCCACCGGCGTCGTGGTAGTTCGTAGGAAAGAGGTAGAAGCGGGCGGCTTCGACGCCGAACGTCTGATCGGCGAGGCCACCTTTGCGGATCAGGACGATCTGATCGCCGCTCCCGAGGGCGTCGATGACGGAAGTCCACTCTTTCAGCGACGTGTGATTCGGAATCTTGTTCATGGTCATGGACGGAACGTTACCGAGTTCACTGGTCCTTCCCAGATCGTCACAGCTTGAACGACGGCATCTTCCCCGGCCACAGCATCCCCGAGCTGGCGCGCGAACCACTGGGCGATGTTCTCCGCGGAAGGATTGATCTCGTCGAAGGGGGGAACGTCGTTGATACAGCCGTAGTCGAGCCGCTTGGCCAGCGCTTCGAGTTTGCGGCGGGCGCTGACGAAATCGATGGCGATGGCATCGGAGTCGACGCCCCCCGCCCGCGCGGCGAGGTCGGCTTCCACCTTGTAGGAGTGCCCATGCAGCGGCTCGGAAATGCCGCGGTATTCGCGAAGGAAGTGCGCGGCCTCGAAGCGGGCGGAGACGCGGATGGTGAAACGGTTGTCGGTTGTCGGTTGTCGGTTCTCCGACTCCCGGCCCCCGACCCCCGACTCCCGAAAGACTCTGGCAATCATCTCTTCGCTCATCCCCAGCTCACGCACTTCGTCCGGCGTCGATTGCGATCGCAGCAGATCCTCGGCGCGGGCATCGTCCCAGCAGTCGGAGGGACTGGAGCCCTCGGCCAGTTCGATCAGCGTCCGCAGTGTTTTGCGGCGCGCGGCATCGTCCCGAGGCTCCATGCTGTCCACGATCGGAAGTGTACAATGCGCCCCGCCCGACAATGCCGCTCCCTAAAAGCATCCTTTGCAACTCCTGCAGGAAAACCTATCCCGAAGGTTGGAGACGCTGCCCTTACTGCGGTTTCGACGAGATGCGGGCTCGTCAGGACGGACCAATCCGCAAGTACATGCAGCGGAAGCTGCAGGAGTTCGAGCAGCGGACGGGGAAAAAGGATGAGCGTCGCGCGGGTGGCGGTGGCGGCGGACGTCCTCCGCGGCCCGATGCCAGGCCGCAACAACAGCAGCGCGAGCGAGGCCGCGATGGCCGCCCGCAACGGCCGCAACGCGGCGGTCCGCAGCCACAGCGTCCTCCTCAGCAGCAGCAGAGGCCGCCGCAGCAGCAACAGACATCACCGCAAGCCGAGGGAGAGCGGACGGGACGCCGTCGCCGCCGTCGTCGCGGCGGCAAATCAGCAGAACCCGGCGCGGCCAACCAGAACGCGGCACCGCAACAGCCGAGGCCGCCGCGCGAGCCGCGTCCTCCGCGTCCGCCCCAGGCCGCGCGCCCCAACCCCCAGCCTCCTCGCGAGGATGGCGGAACACCGCGCCCCGAGGGCGACGGTCCCAAACGGCGAAGACGCTTCCGGCGCCGTCGCGGTGGTGGGGGCGGTGGTAGCGGATCCGAGACCCCGCCGTCATAGCTGCAGTGCGCTGAGCAACAGTAGGGTGATAGCTTGACTTTAGTCACGTCACCGCCTAACTTACTGGTATCTACTACCCTGGATCTTCGGTGAAAGGGTGCGAGGCCGCCGCAAGGCGGCTTCAGCTTTTTCTGGTATCTTTCCTTCATGGCAAAGCTCCGGGCCTATGTGTACGTGGACGGGTTCAGCCTCTACTACCGTTGAGGAAGGGTGTCGCACTTCTTCACCCGACGAAACACCCAAGCGGCAAGCTCGGGCAGTATGCGACGACATCGCGTCGAATCCGCTCCGGCGCGCTGAGAGCATCGCTGTTTCCCGATGCGCTTGCCGATTCAATCGGTACATTCCATAAACCGCCGAGTTGGTGAGACTCGATCACCTGCCCACCCCTGTTACAACTTGACATCCAAACGCTACCACTACCGGAATCTCACCCTTCGCATGGGGAACCGGCGCTTCACGAGGTTGACAAATGCGTTCTCCAAAAAGTTCGAGAACCACTGCCACATGCTTGCGCTGACCGTCGTCTTCTACAACTACTGCCACGCGCACAAGTCACTCGGCGGGAAGACTCCGGCGATGGTTGCCGGACTCACGGACTACCGGTGGACGGCTGCCGACATGCTCAGGCTGGGCATGTGGAGCGAAGCGAAAGCGGCGTGAGACGGCACCAACGGTCCCGCTGATACCGCTGTCGTTCGAAGATGCAATTAAGGCTTTTCTAGGGACACCGCCGCCACAGAAAAGCCGCTCGAAGAAGAGCTAGGCATCCCGCATTCGGCGAAAGGGGTGGACTCCGCGCCACACTTACGCAATAATCGCCGCTCGCCCATGGGTCACGGTCGGCCCGTCAACCAAAAATATGACTGCCGAAGTTGCGGTAATGAACGCACAGGGGATTGCCTTGGCGGCCGACAGCGCCGTGACGCTCGACTCGTCCCTCAAGCCATCATCTGGGGGTAGGGCGTTCTCGACTGCTGACAAAATCTTCGGCATCACCCCGCGCGATCCAATTGCCGCGATGGTGCATGGCAGCGCATCCTTCATGGGCATACCCTGGGAGACGGTCCTTAAGACCTACCGAAGAAGCCTCGGTACGCGTTCGCTCCCAACCGTAGCTGACTATGCTGCGGACTTCGCCGCGTTCCTTGAAAGGAGCACGGCTCTCTTCCCGGCGGACGTTCGTGCTAGGCAGGTTAGGAAGGAGGTTCGATCACGCTTTCTTCGTATTCGCGAGCAGATGGAGTTGACTCTCGAACAGGCTTTGCAGGACCGAGGGTCTGTAAATCGTCATTGGGTTGAACGCGCGCTAGCGGAGGTGGTGAATGACTTCTTTGACCTTTACAAAGAAGCGAGTCCTGTTCGAGGCATGACTCCGGACGAAGCGCATCGGCTGACCGGCAAATACAACGATTCCATCATTAAAGTTCAGGAGCACGTCTTCCAGGGGTTGCCTGTTTCCCGTGCTTGTCGATCGCAACTAGACCTGAAACAAGCGAAGAAATGATGTGAGAAAGAGGTGGAGACTCGAAAAGCCCCGTGTTTCAATTGTCTTGTCGAAGAACGAAAGAAACAGGAAAGGG
>JADGNY010000140.1 GCA_017883235.1 Thermoanaerobaculia bacterium
GTGACGCCGGGGAGCGGCATCATGCCCCCCGAGGGGCTCACGTTCCTCATTTCGGCAGACCCGAGCTCGTTGACCGACGGCACATGGACCGGCACCGTCATCATCGTCTTCGGCACCGGCGTCGTCGGCGGCAAACAGGCGCTCGGCACCACGCCCCCCACCTCCATCCCGGTCTCGATCAGCCTCACCTCGCCGGTCACCGCCGGCACCTTCTCCACGCCGGCGTCGACGGCCCTGGTCATCCCCTCCGTCGGTCACCTGGCCGGACTCGGCTCGCAGTGGCAGAGCGACATCCGCATCGCCAACATCAGCGCGCTGTTCAAGACCGTGCAGCTCACCTTCAACGGCGGCAGCGCCACCTCCACCGCGGTCAAGTCGACCGTCATCAACGTCGCCGCGGGAGCCACCGTGGCCTTCGATGACGTCGTCCGCAACTGGTACGGCGTCGGCGCCACCGGCGACTCGTCGAACGGTGTTCTCACCGTTCAGCAGCTCGACGCCACCGGCAAGCCGGATGTCTCCATAAACAAATCCACCGTCGTCTCCAGCCGCACCTTCAATGCCTCGGCCGCCGGAACCCTCGGCCAGTTCATCCCGGCCGTCCCCCTGGCCAACTTCATCAGCAAGGCCCCCGGCGCCGCCTCCATCCTGGCCCTCCAGCAGATCGCCCAGTCCGACACCTTCCGCACCAACCTCGGCCTAGTCGAAGCGATCGGCAAGCCGGTCAACCTCCTGGTCAGCGTCTTCGACGGCAGCGGCAGCAAACTCCTCGACCTCCCCGTCGTCCTCGGCGCCGCCCAACAGCTCCAGCTCAACGCCTTCCTGGCCGACAAAGGCATTACGCTGACCAACGGCCACATCGAAGTTTCGGTCACCGGCGGCGACGGCAAGGTCACCGCCTACGCCTCGGTCATCGACGACCGCAGCACCGACCCGCTCCTCGTCTCCGGCGTCCCCATCGGCGGCATCGGTGCTACTCGCTATGTCGTCCCCGGCGTGGCCAGCCTCAACACCGGCGCCGCCTGGCGCAGCGACGTCCGCATCTTCAACGGCAGCATCACGCCGTCGACGGCAAGGCTGACGTTCTACCCGATCGGTTCCCCGTCATCGAGCGTGTCCAGCGACGTCACCATCCAGCCCGGCCAGGTGCTCGCGCTCGACGACATAGTCCACGCCACCTTCCAGAACCCGAACGCCGCCGGCGCGCTCCACGTCACCACCGCCGTCGCCACCCCTCTCATCGTCACCGCCCGCACCTACGACGACACCCCCGGCGGCACCCTCGGCCAGTTCGTCCAAGCGGTGACCGTAGCGGACGGCGTCGGCATCGGCGACCGCTCCCTCCAACTCCTTCAGATGGAAGACTCCCCCCGCTACCGCACCAACCTCGGCATCGCCGAAATCACCGGCAACCCGGTGACCGCCGAGGTGACGGTCATCCTCCCCGACTCGAAAGTCGCCCCGAAAGTGAATATCCCCCTGGCCGCCTTCGAATCCCGCCAGTTCGCGATTATCAGTAGCTTGGGCCTGGGGAACGTCTACAACGCACGCATCAGCGTGCGGGTGATCGACGGGCAGGGGAAGATCACCGCGTATGGTTCGGTGATCGATCAGAAGACGCAGGATCCGACGTTCGTGCCGGCGCAGTAAGGTGATACGTCGTACATAAGATAGTGCGCCGGGCGACTTGCGTCGGCGCTCCCCTTTCGGGGGCTGCGGGAAGAACCTGCTCGGTGAACTAAAACTCTCACGAACCGGACCCACACCCATCTATCCACAAAGTCCGACCTCAGTATCTTGTCTTAACCCGTTGGGCTTACCGCTCCGCATTCGCAGAATTCACGCGCACGCCGCCGCTGCGTTTGTGTGATAGGTGGGTTCATGGCGACGTATCAATATTCACTTTTTTTCGTCAATCACTCGATCAACCACGGCAGCGCCTGTATCTATCAGGTTCTCAACGCACCGCCGCAGAACGCATCCGTGGTGGCGTGGCTGGTGGAGTACGCGTTTCCGACCTCGGCTGTCAGTCTTGAATGGAATCCGACGTACGCCTTCGTCTGGTCGCAGACCGGAGAGTTGCTCCCAGGTGCGATGATCGGAGCTTCGCAAGTCTGGTCGGCGAGCGTCCCCGAGCAGGTGACGCTGACGTCGGGCGAAGGGACGTTCACGTTCGAGAACCAAAAGGCAGGCAACACGCCGGGGACGCTTGACATCCTTCAAGACGGAACGATCCCCTTGAATGAAGCGGCCGTCGGCATCGGCATGGCCGGCGCGGCCACCTGTGTCGTGCAGGCCGAACCGAACATCACTACGTCCTTCCCGCCGCTTGCGCAGTACTGGGTCACGTTCGGCAACTACACGTCCGGGCAGATTCTGAATCTCCCCATCTCCAATGCGGTGCAGGTGACCTTTCCGGCGAACGTTTACTCGATGACGGCGACGATCAGCTCTCAGAACTCGATCACGGTCCAGCAGACAGATGCCGTCAATACCGCGTACGCGAAGGCAAAGAAGAGCGATCGCACAGCCCGTTGGGGTGCCGCGTAATGAAACACAGCAGTCACTCCATTCAAAATTCACAAACTCTCCCGCAGGACGTGATCGAGGCGGGGTCCAACGATCAGATGAGTGACGCGGCCGTGGGCGGCATTCCCCGGTCGGTAGGGCCACCCCTTAGACAGAGGATCACGGCCCATTGCACGAGACCACCAGCGATGCCCATGAGACTCTCATCAATCCGTCGGTTCAGTTCGTGGAAGCCTGGGAAGCGAATTACCCCATCGTTTTTCGAGTGTGCCTGGCAAAGCTGGGGGGTAGCCGAGATGATGCAGAAGAGGCGTACAGCCGCGTTGCCGTTCAGGCGTTTCAGAAGTGGCCGCTACGGCTTCACGATTCCGAGCACGCGACGGCGTGGTTGCTGACCGTCGCGCGCAACGTCTGCATGGATTTACACCGAGAGCGGCGGCGTAACCGCGAAGTGAGCCTCGACACGAGCGTAGAAGTGCTGGCGGAGAATCTCACGTTCGCGTCGCCTGCCCGATTCGATCCCGAACAGATGCTCGTCGCCGAAGAGCGGTGGCGGCGGGTGCGAGTGTGCTTGAGGCGTCTTCCGTCTCGTCTGCGCGTCGCCACCGAGATGCATTTCTTCCGCGATATGCCTTACGGTGACGTGGCGCGCGAGCTCGGCATCTCCGAGGTCAACGTGCGCAAACGAATCCAGCAGGCGCGCGTTCTGCTGCGCCACGGAATCGACGCCGTTCCGGCCCGGCAGGTCGCAATCGAGCATGAAGTTCCCGCCGGCACCCACGTCGAGCGCGGAGCGACAACCGTTCTCCACGCGCTGCTGGTCACGACCGACGGAGGCGTCGAGCACGACGTCGTTCTCTCGCTTCCGCTCGTGACTCGCCGCTTCGAAACGCTGGAGCGTTACATCCGGCAGTATCCAACAGGATCTCGCAAGCGCCTGGAGATCGCACGACTGCTCGCCATGCGCGGAGCATGGGAGGAGGCCATTCACCACTACAGGTTCGTCTTGGCAAAGCAGCCGTTTCCGCTCCAGCCGTGGATCGAGCTCGGTACTCTGTTCGAAGGACTGGGCCGCTTCGATGACGCCGCGTCGACGTACAGGGAAGGCGCCTCGAAAGCGGGACGCGGAGCCGATCGCCTGCACCTCCGCGCACTCGGTCACGCTGTGCTTGGCTGGTACGACGCGGCGTGCGAAGCGCTCCGTCGCGCGATTGCCGAGGCGCCGGGCGATCCCCGGCACGCTCGGGCTCTTGGCGCGATCTGCCTTGCCGCCGGCTGGCCGGGTGACGCCGCAGCGGCGCTCGAGTGCTGTCTCGACACAACGCCGGCCGATCCGCTCGTTCCGTTGCTTTGGCACGATGCCGTGATGGCGACGAGCCGCCCCGGCGCGGCGCGGAAGCGGCTGACCTGCGCGGAATCGGGAAACATCAACGTGCCGGCGATCGAGCGGTGCATCGCCATGCTTTGCCGCGGCGGGTTGGGCAGCGCCAGTGACATTGATGTCGCGGAAGCACTGCTTCTGAGACTGCAGCGTGCGGCGCCAGAGCGCGCCGGCACGCATGCCGCCGCGGCGCTCACGGCACTGGCGCGTGGCCGGGGCGGGGAAGCGGAGACGATCCTCTGCCGCTATCTCGATCGCCATCCCCGACACCAGGAAGGCTGGCTTTGGCTCGCACGCGTGCGTCAGACCCTCGGCCACGCGGCGACCGCCGAGGCGGCGGCACTGAAGGCCATCCAGCTCGACGCGTCGAATCGCGATGCCTGGATCGAGCTTTGCCGGGTGATGGGCTGGCGCGGTGCATCAGCGGAGAGCGCCGGCGTAATTGCTGAGGTTCAACGGCGATTCCATTCTGACGCGGTCGTGCTCAGTGAAGCCGGGCGGATGGCCTCAGAGGTCGGCAATGTGCAGCAAGCAGACGCCTTCTGGCGCGAGGCGATCCGTATCCAGCCGCGCGTCGCTCGTTTCTACATCCTGCGCGGCCGGGCGCTGTTCGACGAGGGCATGCTGACCGAGGCGGTTGCCCCACTGCTCGCCGCGTGGGCGCTCCTCGCCGCCGACGATGGGCATGAGGACGCCTCGATCGTCGCCAGTCTGATGGCTCGCACATTCCACGGACTCGGCGCGGTCGCCGAGCAGCGCGCGTGGGGGCGCGTCGCTCTCACTCGTGGCGCGGCACTTGAGGCGATCGACCGACCTGCCGCCAAACGCCGCCAAGCCGAGGTTCTCGATGCATCGGACGATAAATTCACAACATGATTGTGACGAGCGTATCCGTTGCAGAAAAGGAGAGCTTCTTTATGTCCAACAGCAATACCGGAACGAACTACACACTCATCTTTCAAAACAACTCCAGCAACACATGGACAGCCGCCGTGTATCAGCAGGCGCCGAACCCCGGCAATCAGGACGTGATGTCGCTGGCGTGGTTCGCTGAGGAGGCGGCCCCTACGACCAACCTCACCTTCAGCTGGCAGGTCGACTACTCCTTCGTCTGGTCCGAAACCGGCACGCTCATTCCAGGCGTCTTGTTTGCCGCGTCGCAGAATTGGCCGGCGAATCCGAGCGGAACGAACAATCAGGTCACCCTAACAGACGGCCCACCATTCACGTTTACAAACCAGACCTCTGGCCCTCAGTCCGGCAACCTATACATCCAACAGGACAATACGATTCCAGCGAACACCGCCGCGGTTGGCGTCGCCATGAGTGGCGCGGGGACGTATGTCGTGCAGGCCGAACCGAACATCCTCACCACCTTCACGCCGACACCGAACTACTGGATTACGTTCGGAAGTTACATTCAGGGACAGGTGATGAGCATCCAGGAGACCACCAACTCCGCGCAGGTCGTCTTCCCGGCGAACGTCTTCTCGATGACGGCGACCCTGAGCGCGAGCAACACGTGGACCGTCCTCCCGACGTCGCAGGTGAATGCGTTGTTCGTCGCCCAGAAGAAGAAGAACCCGCGCGCGGTGTGGGGTGCCACGAACCGATGAACGTGACAATGAACGGCGGCCTCGCGGCCGCCGTTCATATCACGCGATCCTAGGGGCATCTCACAAGGGAGCCTTGATTGCAACCGTTACACACTGCTCTTTAAGCTCCGGCGCGGTCGGGGACATGCTGTAACCGGCGTCGAGTACATCCGTGAAGATGCCGAGAACGCGCGCCCACTTCGTCGGGCTGGTGGCGTAGCCGAGGGACCAGACGTCGACGTTGCAATGTGGTCAGGACGTTGAGTCGTCTTTTCCATGCCGCCAGGTGGCGGAGTGATCGCCGCCGAGGCCGTGGATGAAGACGACGTCGGCCTTGCGATTGGCGTCGTCACAGCCTGCGATCTTGTGCAGTCGGCTCAGGGTTCAGCATCCTTCCGGAAAGCGATCCGGTTCTCGATTGTGGGGGAGCGGCAATTTTACACGGCGCGGGCGGCGCGACTGGACAATTCGTACAAGTTCGACAAGCACGACGCTAAGATCTTCTCCGCGACCGTTGCGTATCGGGAGAAGCGGGCATGGACAACGGTTGCGCGCGGAGGCGCGCACACAATCCAGCCCCGCGCTCGGCGAAGCGCGAGCGCGGGGTATCGGTGGTGATGTGGAAGTGCGGCCGCGGAGGCGGCCGACACAGGAGTTGGCGTATCGCGGTTCGGCGGCGAAGTGGGCGGCGTTGTCCCGGCCGCCTCCGCGGCCGGGAAATTCGGGGACACCCTCGTACCCCGCGCTCGCGCTACGCCGAGCGCGGGGCTGGATTGTGGAGCGCGCCTTCGCGCGCGTCCGGCGCGGGTTGGCGGCACCTTGGGTTGCGGGAGAACACACGCTCACTTGAATTGATCCCTCGAGAGCCTTGCCACACCCTTCATCGAGAGCCCTTCTCCCCCAGCTGAAAAGCGCTGGGGGAGAAGGGCTCTCGATTGGAGAGACTGCCGAGAACGAACTGCGCGACTTCACATCGTCTCAAGTTTCGCCGGCCCACATTGACTGCGTTGTCCCGGCCGCCTCCGCGGCCGGCGAATTTGGCGGCACCCTCTTACCCCGCGCTCGCGCTACGCCGAGCGCGGGGCTGGATTGTGGAGCGCGCCTTCGCGCGCATCCGGGCGAGGGCTGGCGTCCAATCCGAGTGGCGTCTCGCCCCGGTGGCCTTCTCTGGTACGGTAGGTCGTAAACAACTTCTCGGAGTTGGCACGGAAGAGCCCCCTCGGATCGTCGCAGAAGAGACCACTACCGAGGGACCACGGCGACGACCGACCGACGATCTTTTTTGAGGAATGGGGTGGGAGGTTCCGCAGCTCCGTCGCGGTGGTAGCGTTACGGCTTCTAGAAAGCCTACGCGGCGGTTTTCACGGATCGCCCCGAAATTTTCAATTTCGGACCACGCCTGTGAGTTCCTTACCCTCCCGCCCCGATCGCAAAGGTAGCACCGTCAGGCCGTTCGAGCAAGTTCCCAGTTCTTCGTCATGTCGTATTCGTCGGTGATGCGACTTCAAGAAAAGACGACTACCCTCGCCCCCGACCCGGCAGGGCTCGAAACATTCGTTTGTAACCCGGCTGCGAGACCCTTCGGCTCCGCTCAGGGCAGGCTCCCGCCGTGGCCAGCCGGCGAGACCCCAGCGCTCCGGGCGTTTCGTAACGTTTGCGTCGTGCCGCCAAGGTAGCGGCGTAGTCGCCCCCGAGGCCGTGGATGAAGACGACGTCGGCCTTGCGCTGGGGGTTGTCACAGCCTGCGATCTTGTGCAGTGGGCTCAGGGTTCAGCATCCTTCCGGAAAGCGATCCGGTTCTCGATTGTGGGGGAGCGGCAATTTTACACGGCGCGGGTGACGCGCGCTTGCTGAATCCACGTTGGGTTGCGGGCGAAGCCCGCTTGCGCCGCGTTAGCGGCGACGGAAGGTGGCCAGGGGTGCGAGCGCTTTTTGCGAGCACCCCTGGAGAGGATGTCATGGATTTCGTGCCGCGTCAGCGGCACTGGAAGTTGTCGCAATCGTCATTCGTCTCACTCATCCAGTGCCGCTGACGCGGCACAATTTCAATGCCCACCGCAACCAGAGGCGCTCGCAAAAAGCGCTCGCACCTCTGGCTACCCTCTTTGTGCCGCTATCGCGGCGTCGTTAACGTCCAAACTCACTCGCGCTTCTGCTGCGAATTGGACGGTGTTGTCCCGGCCGCCTCCGCGGCCGGCAAGTCTGGCGACACCCTCTTACCCCGCGCTCGCGCTGCGCCGGGCGCGGGGCTGGATTGTGGAGCGCGCCTTCGCGCGCATCCGGGCGAGGGCTGGCGTCACGTTGGGTTGCGGGAGAACACACGCTCACTTGAATTGATCCCTCGAGAGCCTTGCCACTCCCTTCATCGAGAGTCCTTCTCCCCCAGCTGAAAAGCGCTGGGGGAGAAGGGCTCTCGATTGGAGAGATTGCCGAGAACGAACCGCTCGTGCGACTTCACATCGTCCCAGGTTTCGCCGGTCCACAAGCGTCCTCAGGCCGCAACAAGAGTGAACGCGGACTCGGGTTCCTGCCGCGGTCTGGAGGTAGCCCTTCCTGGGACCGCGGGCGTCTCGCCCGCGTGTTCCTGGCAGCATCCTGCTCAGCGGGCGGTCGAGACGCGCGCGCTCCCAGGGGCGCTATCGTCATCGGATGACATGATCGGAGCGCGACCGGATTGACGCGAACGTTCACGGCAGTCGATGTTCGATGCACCAGCCTGGACAAGTAGAACCCTGTCGGTGACGCGCTCGGACAATGGTTCGAGTTAGACAAATCCAGGTTTGTCGATGTCAAGCCTCGACTTGACGTCGTCAAACCTCGAGTTGACGCCGTCAAGCCTCGAGTTGAAGCCGTCAAGCCTCGACTTGACTTCGGCAAACCTCGACTTGACTTTCTCAAGCCTGGACTTGAACTCGGCAAACCTCGACTTGACTTTCTCAAACCTCGACTTGAGCTCGTCAAACCTCGAGTTGACTTCGGCAAACCTGGACTTGACTTTCTCAAGCCTCGACTTGAATTCGGCAAACCTGGGCCTGTCAATGTCGGGGTCCGGCCTGCTGGTGGAGAGGATTGCCCCCCAGTTGTTACATATTTTTTAAGTAGCCTATTGACATTTCGGCTTTTCGGACGTATATAGCCCGCGTTATGACGAACGCAAACATTCGATCCACCTCGGGAAGGAACGCGAAGAAGTCGCGGCGGGCCGGGGTGCGTTCACGCGGATCGCGCCGGAGTGGCGGGGAATCGTGGCGTCGTTCGTTCCGCCGCACCGAGAGCGCCATCGATTCCACCGAGCGTCTGACCGCGATGTCGCGCCAGATCATTGACGAGTGCGAGACACTCGCGGTGGAACATCCGATTCTGGCGACGCATAAGATGCAGCGCGCGTCTGGATTGCTCGTCGAAGCCGCGGATCGCCTGGAGCGCAGCACCGTTTGGATGAGCGAGACCACCGCTCGCATCGCCGAGGCACCGGAAGACGCGGGCGATGCCCCGGAACGGATGATCGCCGCCATGGAGCGCTGGATCGAGGCCGCCAGACAGTTGGCCATGCTCTCGAATCGGTTCGACGAGACGTTCGCCGAACTGATGGACTACGTAAAGGGCGGCAACGCGCCGCTCGATCTTTCCGAACTGCTCAAGAGACGCGTCCATCCGGTTCCGGTCCTGGCCCGGCATCCGTCGCCGAGGGTCCTGTCGATCGAGAACGATCGTATTTGTTGCATCCATGTCCGGCGTCAACGGTCTGTTCGCGTGACCGTCGCCGAAGCTCCAAGACGGGTTTCCAGGGGCCGTGCTCCTCCGCTCGTCTCAACTTGCTCGCTCTGATCACTGCAAGTTGAGACTGAGAAAAAAAGGAGAAGCATCATGACTCAGATACCTGAAGTACCCGTTACAGATACACCGACGTCGCGCGCCGATGCCGCGCAAGCGCTCGTCGCGGAGGTTCGAGCGATGAGAGCTCGGGTTCCGGATCTGGTGATTCCGGACTCGCCAATCGCCACGCAGAAGCTGATCAGCGTCGCCACGGTTCCGACGCAGTTCGTCGAACTGACGGCGGTGGCGGTGACGAACAGCGAGGCACTCGTCCGGAAGGGGGGCGCCGATGCGGCACAGCTCCGCGACCTGTTGAGGTATGCGGATGCGTACGACCCGTTTGCGGATGAGCTGGAAGCATTGGCTCAGTTCGTCCGGCACAGCGTGATCACGGCGAGGCACAAGGCGGGGAGTGAAGCACTCACCACCTATGCCATTGCCCAGCGTCTGGCCAAACTTCCCGAGACTGCCGATCTCGCTCCGCATGTCGCCGACATGCGCCGCGCCCTCGGCAAGCGTGGACGGAACGGCAAGGCCAAGACGGCCCCGGCGCCGGTGACACCGCCGTCACCAACGACTCCGACAAAGTGACGCGGAACCGTTTCGTGAAGTAATCCCCGCGCGGGCGCGTCCGAAGGCGCGCCCGCGCATTTGTTTTTAGGAGCGCAGCGAAAGAGCGCAGCGACCGGAGCGCTGGCGTCTCGCCGGCTGGCTCGGCGGCGTCTCGCCGCTGAGGGTGCAAGAGGATTTGGATGAGACGCTGCGTCGCAACCAGCGAAATGTTTGGTGTGCGCACGGTCGGGGGCGAGACGCCCCCGGGCCAGCCGGCGAGACGCCAGCGCTCCGGGCGCTACGCGCTTTTCGCTGCGCTCCTATCCAACGGCCGCGCGTTCGCGGAAGAGCTCAAGCGTGTCCAACCCCGCGTCGGTTACGGGGGTGAGGGCGATGTCGGTGTACTCGAGGCGCCTGGGATCTTTCTTGATGCGGACGTAGATCTTGCGCAGTTCGAGGTACGTCGACAGCCAGCGCCGCAGTTTGCCGGCGGTCTCGATCACGTAGCGCGGGTAGAAGCGCCAGGCGGGGACGCGGGGGAGGCCGGGGCGGCGGTCGTGGCGGAACTTGTAGCGGAGGAGGCCGGCTTCGAGGGGGTGGACGCCTTCGATCTGGATCGAGCCTTTGAACCACGTCATCAGCAGGATGGCGTTCGTGGCCCGGCCGCGCATGGCCACCAGGCGGCGCAGGACAGTCTCGACGTGCTCCTTTGTGTAGTAAAGGTTCCACGCCGACTGGTAGATATCCTCCCACTCCTTGCCCGACATGCGCGGGTGCGCCGTGGTCACGTGGTTCAGGTCGTACTTGTTGAGATCGGGATCGACGGCGATCCCTTTGCGCATCAACACCTGGTGATCCTCGGATCCCGGCAGGGGAGTGAGGAAGAAGAACTCCAGCACGTCGATCGGCAGCTCTTTCTTGATGATCTCGATGTCGCGGGCGATCGATTCCGGCGTGTCGTTGGGAAAGCCGAGGATGTAGCCGGCGTAGGTGATGACCCGGGCGGCCTTCCAGGCCAGGAGCATCTTTCGATACTCGGTGATCTTGTTCTGCCGCTTCTTGGCCCCGACCAGGCTGTCGGGATTGATGTTCTCCAGGCCGATAAAGACGCGGCGCACGCCGGCGCGGCGGCACTTCTCGATGAAGTTCGGGATGCGGTGGCAGAGCGTGTCCACCTGGATGATGAAGTGGATGGCGATGCCCTCTTCCTCGCGCAGCTTGATCAGCCGGTCGAGGATGACCTCCCAATGCTGGTTGCGGGCGAAGTTGTCGTCGGTGATGAAAAAGCTGTGCAGTCCCTGGGCGACGTTGACCCGGACGATCTCCTCGACGTCGTCGGCCGAGCGGCGGCGCGACTTGCGGCCCTGAACATTGATGATGGTACAGAACGAACACTGGAACGGGCATCCCCGTCCTGCGTCGAAGCTGGTCACGCCGCCCGCCGTGCGCCAGGCCCGCAGCGCGGTGATCAGCGGGACCGGGGCGCCTTCGATCGAGGGGAGATCGTTCATGAAGTTGTAGAGCGGATCGAGCCCGCCGGCGGCGGCGTCGCGCAGGATCGCGTCGAGCCGCCCTTCGGCCTCGCCGGCGAAGAGCGAGACGCCCAGTTCGCGGGCGCGGTCGAGATCGGGATCGACGCCGTTCAGCATGCTGATCGTGCCGGAGACATGAAAGCCGCCGAGGATGACGTTGATGCCGCGCGCGCGCAGAGGACGGGCGATATCGAGGGCGCGCGGGAACTGATTCGACTGCACGCCGACCAGCATCACCACCCCGCCGCCCGCCTCTTCGATCATGGCCGCCAGCGTCTCGGGGCGGATGCGGGTGTTGGTCTCGTCGTAGGTGTGGATGGCCAGCTCGACGTCGTCGCCGAGAACCTTGCGCGCCGCGCAGTCGCGGGCCAGACCGTAGAGCGCGGCCAGCGAATTCGAGGGGATGGCGGAGCGGAACCACTGGATGACGTAGCCGTCGTCGTCGTAGTGGGACGGCTTCACCAGGATCAGGCAGAAGGTCTTTTTCAACGCCCGGTCCTCATCAGACTCTCGCTCGTCTCCGCGTCGAACAGATGCATGGCCTCGCTGTCGACCGACATGGCGATCGTTTCTCCCGCGCGCGGCGTCGAGGCCGGGTCGAAGATGGCCACGAGGTGCTCGCTGCCGGCGCTGGCGTAGACGATCGTCTCATGCCCGATCGGCTCGACGACGTCGACGTTGGCATGGATCGGAGCGTCGCCATTCGCCGCGTGATGGATGTGCTCCGGACGGATGCCGGCCAGAACGCGCTGGGCATCGGCAACGAGCCCCTTGAACTTCGCAGGCAGCGGGAGTGTGAACGATGACGTTTGCAGATGGTCGCCGGAGACGGTGGCGGGGATCAGGTTCATTGGCGGTGTGCCGATGAACTGCGCCACGAAGGCGTTGGCCGGCGACTGGTAGACCTGGCGCGGCGCGCCGACCTGCTGGATCTTCCCGTCGCGCATGACGGTGATGCGGTGTCCCATGGTCATGGCCTCGACCTGGTCGTGCGTGACGTAGACCGAGGTCGTGCCGAGGGTGGCCTGGAGCCTAGTGATCTCCGCGCGCGTCTGCACGCGCAGCTTGGCGTCGAGATTCGAGAGCGGCTCGTCGAAGAGAAAGACCGCCGGCTGCCGGACGATGGCGCGGCCGACGGCGACGCGCTGCCGCTGGCCGCCGGAGAGGTCCTTCGGTTTCCGCTCCAGCAACTGCGACATGCCCAGAATCTCCGCGGCCGAGGCCACGCGCCGCGCCCGCTCGTCGGCGGGGACTTTGCGCATGCGCAATCCGAACTCGAGGTTCTCGCGCACGGTCATGTGCGGGTAGAGCGCGTAGCTCTGAAAAACCATGGCGATGTCGCGGTCCTTCGGCGCCAGCTCGTTCACCACCCGGCCGCCGATCGAGATCGTCCCCGCGCTCACGTCCTCCAGCCCGGCGATCATCCGCAGCGCCGTCGACTTCCCGCATCCCGAGGGACCGACGAGCACCATCAGCTCATGGTCGTTCACATCGAGGTTGAGATGCTCGATGACGGAGACATCGCCGTAACGTTTGGCGACTTCGGTGAAGGTTACGGAGGACATTGGGGGCTTGTAGCGTAGCACTGCGGCGAAGCCGCCCGGAGCGCTGGCGTCTCGCCGCTGAGGGTTTCAGGCGAATGTTGGGCGTGCGCTCGGTCGGGGGCGAGACGCCCCCGAGCCAGCCGGCGAGACGCCAGCGCTCCGGAGGCGGCGAGACGCAGCGCTCCGGTTGGCAGCCCGCTCGCAATAGTTTGAGACATGCTCCCTTCCCGACAGCCTCTGCTGATCGTTCCGATCCGGGACCGGCGGCAGGGGCGCCGCATCCTGACGATCAGGAACTGCGCGATTTCGATGCTTGCGGTAGCGATCGTGATCGCGTCGTTCTCGATCTACAGGGAGAGGCGGCACCGCACAGGGGCCTACGGCGGGCTCGTCGGGAACGAGGCGGCCGCGACGAACCGCGTCGAGCGGAAGGCGGACGTCATCGACGAAGGGACCGTGGCCGATCAGAGCGCGTCCGATCCGATGCTCGCCGCGCCGGCGGCGCGGGAGCAGGTGCTCGCTGCGACACCGACTCCGATTGTGCCGGTGACCACGACTACGATCGCGCCCGCGCCGGTTGTCGCCGAAGGGCATGGAGCGACGATCGTTGGCGATGGGAAGGGGATCACGATCGTCAAGGCTCCCAACACGTCGACTGCACCACAGCCGGTCCTCTCGGGCGGCATCTTCAAGCAGCAGTGAGGCCATTGCGTAGCCCTGGGACCGCGCGCGTCCCGCGCGCGCGTGCAAGCGCAGCAGGATGCCGAGCATATACACGCGCGCGGGACGCGCGCGGTCCCAGGGCTACGCACCGTTCAGGTTATTCGTAAACCAGGGTGGCGACGATAGCGCCGACCGCGCAGCATGTCAGAATGCGCCGATGTCTCAGCCAATCACCTTCGGTACCGACGGATGGCGCGCGGTCATCGCGGATGGGTTTACCTTCGACAACGTGCGCCTGGTGAGCGAGGCCATCGCTGTCGCGGCGCGGACGCTGGAGCCGCCGGACGGGATCGACCGGAATGCGCTGGTGGTCGGGTTCGACCGGCGCTTTCTGTCGCGGGAGTTTGCGGCGCTGGCCGCGGAGACCCTCAAGGCAGCCGGCTTCCGCGTGGTGCTGTCGAAGTCGCCGACACCATCCCAGACGATCTCCTACACCGCCTGGCGCCGCAAGCTCCTCGGCGGCGTCATCGTCACGGCCAGCCACAATCCGGCGAAGTACAACGGCCTGAAATTCAAAGGCTGGTACGGCGGCTCGGGCCTGCCGGAGATGTATGCCGCGATCGCTGCCGCGCTCGGGCAGTCGTCGCCGCGCGCCGGCGGTTCGATCGAGGAATCCGACCTGCTGGACGACTACGTCGCCGCGCTGCAAGCGCAGCTCGATGTGAAGAAGGCGGCGGCGCCGCGCATCCTCCACGATCCGATGTACGGCGTCTCCGCCGGCCTCCCGTCGCGCATCCTCGGCATCGACGTGGCCACGATCCGCGGCGAGATCAATCCCTCGTTCGGCGGCGTGAATCCCGAGCCGATTCCGGACAACCTCGGCGCGTCGATGGATGTGATGCGGGGGTCGAAGCGAAAGAGGCCGCCGGGTTTCGCTCCGACCCCCGACCCCCGACCCCCGACCCCCTACGATCTCGCCATCTGCAACGACGGCGACGCCGACCGCCTCGGCATCCTGGACGAGAACGGGGCCTTCGTCTCGCCGCAGAAGATCATCGCCCTCCTGGCGCTCTATCTGGTCCGTGAGAAAAAGATGTCCGGCGAGATCGTCAAGACCTTCTCGACATCGCGGCTGGTGGAGAAGGTGGCCAAGGCGCTCGGGGCGGGCTTCCACGAGACGGCCATCGGCTTCAAATACGTGGCCGACCTGATGCTCACCCGCGACATCCTCATCGGCGGGGAGGAGAGCGGCGGCATCGGCTTCGGACATTTTCTGCCGGAGCGCGACGGCATCCTTTCCGGCCTCCTGGTCGCCGAGTGCGTGGCGCATTACGGCAAGCCGTTGTCGCAGATCGTCGATGCCATGGAGGCGGAGTTCGGCGCGCTCTTCTACGACCGCCGCGATCTCAACCGGCCGATGGAGGTCTGCGCGCGGCTGATCGCGCGCGTCGTCGCCGGCGAGCTCGATTCCGCCTTCGGCCCCGGCTTTACCAACCGCGAAGAGGTCGACGGCGTGAAGCTGAATTTCGACGACGGCTCCTGGATCTTGTTCCGCAAGTCGGGGACCGAGCCGATCATCCGCATTTACTGCGAGAGCCCGGAGGAGGCGAGGGTGGGGGAGATGCTCAAGGTCGCAGTACGGGAGCTCGATGCGAAAAACAGATAACCACAGAGGCACAGAGGACACAGAGAAAACCTCTGTGATCTCTGTGTCTCTGTGGTGAAAAAGGTTTTTATGACCGCTTGGCGCCGCGCCACCTACGCCATCGTCCTTCTCTGGCTTGCGGCGATGTCGCGGCTGTTCATCGCCGACGTCTGGGATGAGACCAGCGCGCTGGTGATCTTCGGCGATGCGCATCAAAGCGCGGGGCAGCTCGTGGCGATGATCGTGAAAACGCCGCTGCCGTTCTGGCGTCCGATTCCGACCATCATCGCCGCGCTGACGATCCACGCCCTGCCGCCGGACGTGGCCTGGCCGCTGCTGCGCATCGTCAACATGTTGATGATCCTGGGCGCCGTGGTCTTGTTGTTGCGCGCGCTGGACGCCTGGGCGGGGCGCGATGACCGCCGCGATTTCTTCCTCGTCTTCGCCACCCTTTTCTCCGCCGGCGCCGTCATCACCGGCGGCTGGTTCGCCAACATCTTCGATGTCTCGGTGCTGCTGCTCGTTGCCTGGGGTCTGGTGCTCATTACGCGCGGCTGGTTCATGGAAGCGGGCTTCGTCTTCGGCGTGGCCTTCTTTTTCAAAGAGAGCGCGGCCATGACGCTGCCGCTTCTGCTGCTGATGGTCGCCATCGGACGGCTGAAGATTCGCGACGCGGTGCGCGTGGCGATTCCGACGCTCGCGATCGGTCTCCTCTACTTCGGACTGCGCAGCCTGGTGGTCCCCATCGGCTCCGCTGCCGATACGCATCAGTTTCGTCTCGACATGATCGTTCCCACCATGACCGGCCTGGTCGAGAGCTACTGGCGGGAGACGTTGTGGGCGCCGCCGGGGATCATCGGATACGTCGTCTTCGCCTTCTCGCTCGTGGCCATGCGCGGATGGCGGGCGCGGGCGGCCTTCGTCGCGTACGTCGGTTGCGCCATCGTCATCTATCTGTCGATGTTCACGGTCTATCAGGGACACGAGCTGGCCCGCTACGTGATGGCCGTCCCGCATCTCACCTTTCTCCCGCGGCTCTACCTCGTTCCCGTCACGCTCACGCTCTACGTTTTCGCGCTCGACAGGCGATGGTGGGCCGTGGCGGTTCTGGCGATTCCGCTGCTGGCGGGGGCGGCGGGCGTTTACGGCCGTTACCAGAGGTTTCAGCGCAATTACCGCGACCTGTATCGTTACGCGCGGCACGAGCCGAAGCCGGTGAGGATCGACTACGCCATGAAGCCGCTGCACGATCCGAGGCGGGGCATCGACATCGGCGACTTTCCGGATGCGCCGCTGCGGCTCGATCCGAGGACGGGGCGGGTGGTGAAGCGATAAAGCCCGGCCAGCGCCACCGGAGATCCTGACATCGCTCGCTTCGCTCGCGGTCAGGATGAATTGCACAAACGCTACCGGAGATCCTGACATCGCTCGCTTCGCTCGCGGTCAGGATGAATTGCACAAACGCCACCGGAGATCCTGACATCGCTCGCTTCGCTCGCGGTCAGGA
>JADGNY010000141.1 GCA_017883235.1 Thermoanaerobaculia bacterium
AAGAAACCGCGGGGGGAGAAGGACTCTCGACGAAGGGAGTGGCAAGGCTCTCGAGGGAACAATTCAAGTGAGCGTGTTTGAGCGTGTGAGAAATGCAGGTTAGCATCGCGTCATGACTGCAACTGCCGAAACGGCCGCACGACGGGCTGGGTTGCTGGCGCGGTTCGCCTCCTTCGTCGCTGAGCGGCACCCGCTCGCGCTGCGGCCGGCCGTGACCGCGCTCGATATGGCCACGAGTGGTCAACCCGTCGATGAACGGAATCCGTCCGCCATCGAGGCGCTTCGCGAGCCTCTGCGCCGCATCCTCCTCCAGACGCTTTCCGACTTTCTCTCGCCTGACGCCAGCGCCGCATCGAAACTGCAGGGCGCTGTTCCGGAGACGACGCCGGGCGTCAACGTCAGCGAGCGGCTTCATCTCGCGGTCGCCGAGGTCGCCGACGCTTGCGACGGTTTCCTCCGGCGCGAGGCCATTGCGGCATCGCTCACCTCGGAGGAGAAGCTCGAGATCCTGCGAGGAATGATCCTCACCCGCGCCACAGACAACCGGCTCAAGCAGTTCTTCACCGGCGGCGAGGTTCGCTACGGTGCCGCGTCGTTCCAGGGCAAAGGATTCCGCTCGCTCGGACAGGAGGCGATCTACGCCGCGGCGATCCGCCTACGCCGAGGCGATGCGTACGCGTCCGACGACGGCTGGCAGGGCGATGTCGTCTCCCCGATGATCCGCGACCTCGGCGTCGTCCTGGCAATGCACAACGACCGTTCGACCGTCCGCATGGTACTCAGCGCACAGATGGGTAAAGCTGGTCCGCCGATGAACGGTAAAGATCTGCACGTCGGCGATTGGGATCACGGCATCCTCCCGGCCATGGCGCCGCTGGGCTCCCCGGCACTCAATGTCGCCGGCATCGCCATGGCGTTTTCTATGCGGGGGTCGGGAGTCGGGAGTCGGGAGTCGGAGCACGACCTCCCAAACCCCTCCGACCCCCGACCCCCGACCCCCGACTCCCGCGTCGCCATCTCCTTCATCGGCGAAGGAGCCACTTCGCTCGGCGAATGGCACGAGGCCGTGAACGCCTGCGCCGTACGCAAGTTGCCGGCGGTCTTCTGCGTCCAGAACAACCAGACCGCGCTCTCGACACCTCTCGCGGAGCAATCCGCTGCGCGCGTCTTTGCCGACAAGGCCCTCGGCTACGGCATCCCGGCGATCACGATCGACGGCACCGACCCAGAGAGCATCGCCGCCGCCTTCGCGTGGGCGGTCGAGCGAGCGCGCGAAGGCGCAGGACCGGCGTTGATCGAGCTGGTGGCGATGCGCATGTGCGGCCATGCCCATCACGACGACATGCTTTACCTCGGCAAAGACCCGCAGCCGTCCTGGACCTATCCTCCGCTCGCGGACAGCGGCTATGCCGACCGGGAGCGCTACGAGTTCTGGTGCCGGAAGGATCCGATTCCAACCTACGCCGCCAAACTCGAAGCCGAGGGAATCCTGGGCGACGGCGATCTCGAACGTCTCCAGCACGAAGCGGAAGCGCTGGTCGAAGCCGAAGCCCGCGCCGTCATCGACGCGCCATGGCCCGATGCGGAGCTGGCCGGCGTCGGTGTCATCGCCGATGAGCCGCGGCGCGTCCACATCGAAGTGCTCGACGAGGCTTGGCGGCATCGTGCGTCGGAGAACATCGGACTGCCTCCCGTCGAAGAGGCGCCGCCGTTCGATGTCAAGGGAAAGACATTTCTCGAAGCAGTCATGCTCGGCGTCGGCGACGTGCTACGCGCCGATCCGCGCACCTTCGTTTACGGCGAAGACGTCGGCGGCAAGTACGGCAACGCCTTCCTTCTCCTGAAGCCGCTGATGAAAGAGTTCGGCGACCGCATCGTGAACTCGATCCTTTCCGAGGGAGCCACGCTCGGCGTCTGTGTCGGCGCGGCGCTCGCGGGGATGCGGCCCATCGGCGAGATCCAGTTCAACGACTTCGTCGCCAGTGGTTTCAATCAGCTCGTCAACAACGCGGCCAAGATCCGCTACCGGTGGGGCGGATCGGTTCCGATGGTGGTGCGGATGCCGTGGGGCGGGCTGCGTCACGCCGGTCCCTACCACTCGCAGAACACCGAGGCGTGGTTTTACCGGACGCCGGGACTGAAGATCGTCGCGCCGTCGACGCCGCACGATGCGCGTGCTCTCTTGGCCAGCGCTGTGGCCGATCCCGATCCCGTTCTCTACTACGAGCACATCGCGTTGTATCGCGATCCGAAGGTGAAACAGGCACTCTCCGAGGCCGCGCCGCAGCCCGTCCCCATCGGTAAAGCGGCTCTGCGCCGCGCCGGCGATGACCTGGCCATCATCTCGTACGGCGCGTACGTCCATGCCGGAATGCGGGTGGCCGAGACGCTGGCGAAAGATGGCATCGAGTCGTCGGTGCTCGATCTCCGCTCCCTCGCGCCGCTCGACCGCGACACCCTGCTGGCCGTGGCCCGCCACTGCAACCGCGTACTCATCATTCAGGAAGACACGCGCACCGGCTCGATCGGCGAGTCGCTCGCGGCGATCATTCAGGAGGAGGCGTTCGAGTATCTCGATGCCCCCATCCGCATCGTAGGGGCACTCGATACGCCGGTGCCGTATTCGCCGCCGCTGGAGGAGGAGTTTTTGGCCGGCGAGAAGATGATCGAGAGGGCGGCGCGGTTGGTGGTGGGTTACTGAGGAAGGCGCTCGAGCTCTTCGATATCGCGGAAATCATTCGGCCGTCCAGCCGCGCGCTTCGACGCGATCAGGTCGTCTCTTCCGATAAAGGGGAACTCCCTGTCTTTCACGGGGACTGTCAGGCGCCGCTGCCATGACTTTTCGAACTCCACACCAGCAGGTGACGTCAGAAGATCGATACGCGCGGGTTCGACGCCGATCTGGCAGATCATCCCGGGAGTGGAAAGGTCATCAACGCTGAATCGCTCAAGCGGCGCGCCGAAATCGACTAACGCACGCCAAACGCGTGCGGCGTTCTGAGGCGTTGGTCTCACCCAAATGTCGAGATCTCGCGTGCCGCGGGCATAGCCGTGAACAGCCAGCGCATGTGCTCCGATGACGAGATAGTCAGCGCCCGCGTCGGATAACGCGGACAACATCTCGACGAAATGGCGGTTCATCGGTAGAGCCACTTTGCCACATCCAAAGCGATTTTGAGATTTCCCATTGCAAGGCCAGGCGCTCTTCGGGCGTCATCCGAAGTACCTCTTCATCGAACTCCGGCTCCTCGCCCATCTTGTATTTTGTCAGAGTGATTCCGGGTCGCGCCACTCGTGAATTATATCCCGCGACACTCGCTGGGAACCGGGGCCGGGAAACAAAAAAAGGCCGCCCACGCGCGGGCGGCCTTGCACACCAACCAATCGGAACGGATCAGTATCGGCCACCCTGCTCGTCTTCGAGGCGAAGGCCGTCGAAGACACCGCCGCGCGTCCAGGAGCCGGAGATCTCGGCGTAGTCGCCGGGACGCAGCGACTCCAGACGTCGGTCGCGGATGAGCGTCGTCACAAAATTGCCGGTGACGTCGTCACGCAGGACCAGCGTGCCGTTGCGGTAGTCGACTGATTCGACGGTGCCGCGCAGAAGGCCGGAGCTGTACGCCGTGCCGCCACCGTAGTATCCGCCGGCATAGCCGCCGTCGTAGTAGTCATACGCCTCGAGGTAGCCGGCGGGATCGTAGTAGCCGCCGAAACCGAGCGAGAGGCCGACCCGAAGGTGCGGGAATAGGCTGATGCGCGCTTCCGGAATCCAGATCGGATAGAGGCCGCCATCGATCCAGACGCGGTAACCGCCGCGCTCGTGCGCGAAACGGTTGACCCGCCCGTTGAGCGTGACGCTGCGGCGGCCGCGATCGTCGAACGACGGACGGTTGCCGCGGAAGTTCTGCGAACGATCGAAGCTGCCGCGGTTGTTGCGGTACGAGTCCGCCTGCGTGCGGCGGTCAAACTGGGTGTTGCCACGGCTGTAGTTCTGCCCGTAGTTCTGGCTGTAGTTCTGACCGTAGCTGCGCGATTCCCCGCGCTGATACGTCTGCGGCGAGTTGGAGCGGTAGTCACGGCGCTGGTACGTCTGCGGCGACGTCGAGCGTGAATCGTTCCGCTGCGACGTCTGCCCCTGATTGCTCCGGCTGTCGCGCGACTGGCGGCCGCTGTCGCGGCTGCTCCGACTGTCCGACTGGCGGCCGCTGTCTCGGCTGCTCCGACTGCCCGACTGCCGGCCGCTGTCGCGCTCCGTCGCATCGCGGTGACGGGTTTCCGCGAAAGCGGACGTTCCGATAAGCGTCACGATCGCCACTGCTCCGGCCACCTGTTTCGCTAAGCTCTTTGTCTTGTTCATGTTGTCTCCTTATGACCGCTGACTGTTGCTCTATCTAAACGCAACCGGCTTGCCAGGTTCATAATCTTCCGATGTCCAACGATCTCGATCCACTTCCTCTGCCTGAATGGAAGCCTACCTGCGACACCCTGCACATGTGGACGCAGGTGGTCGGCAAGGTCCGCCTCGCTCTCGCTCCCAGGGTAAACCACTGGTGGGAAACCGCCCTCTACGTCAGCCCCCGCGGTCTGACGACCTCGGCGATCCCCTACCGCGACCGCGTTTTCGACTGCGAGTTCGATTTCATCGATCACCAGCTCCTGATCCGCGTCAGCGATGGCCGCGTCGCCCGTGTGCCGCTGGTGCCGCGATCCGTCGCCGACTTCTACGCCGAGACGATGGCCAAGCTTCACGAATGCGGGGTCGACGTGCAGATCTGGCCGGTCCCGGTGGAGATCGACAATCCCATTCCGTTCGCCGACGACCATGAGCATGCATCGTACGACACCGATGCCGTCGAGCGCTTCTGGCGCATCCTCATCTTCACCGATCGGGTGCTGAACCGTTTCCGCTCCTCGTTCATCGGTAAGTGCAGCCCGGTCCACTTCTTCTGGGGCAGCTTCGACATGGCTGTCACCCGCTTCTCCGGCCGGCGCGCCCCCGAGAACCCGACGGCTGACCCGATCACGCGCGAGGCCTATTCACACGAGGTCAGCAGTTGCGGCTGGTGGCCCGGCGGCGGCGCGTACGCCGCTCCGGCGTTCTACGCCTATGCCGCCCCGCAACCCGCCGGCTTCAAGGACGCGCCTGTCGAACCGGCCGCGGCGTTCTACAGCGATGCCTTCTCCGAGTTCGTCCTTCCCTACGACGCCGTCCGCGAATCACCCGACCCGGAGGATGCCCTCCTCCGCTTCTGCCAATCGACGTACGTCGCCGCAGCCGAGGCGGGCGGGTGGGATCGGAAGGCGCTGGAGAGGTAGAACATCAGCCTCTTCATCTGCGTTCGTCTGCGTCATCTGCGGATCAGTTTTTCATCCGCAGATGACGCAGATGTACGCAGATGAAGACGAGGTCAAAGACCCCTCGAGTACCATCCGGAGACGGCGAGGCCAACCACGAGCAGACCGGCGAAGGCCGCCAGATGCAGTAACCAGATCGAGAAATTGTCAGGCGCCGCGCGGTCGTACGGCCAGTTAGCGGCGACCATGCCGTACACACCGCTGGCGATCATGACTGCGAATCCGGCGAGGCGGTTGACTCGATACCAGATGTCATCATCCGACAGCGTCTTCGCTGTCCGGAACCCGTAGAGCCGGTTCCGAGGGATCAGCCCAAGCACCAGCGGAACGGCAACGACAAACAGGAGAAGCGCCGGAATCGCGAATGGTTGGGCGAACATTCTGTCTCGATCCTACTGTTCCGGAAGCTCCTCACCCGTCCACCGATTGCGCGTGGCCCAATAGGGACACATGGGACACACCTCGCCCTCGGGATAATCGATGCCTTCTTCATGCGGACAGCCGATGATCCCGGGACTCATGGCGACCGTCTTCACCGCGTGTTCTTTGATGAAAGCGAGAATCTCGTTGGGCGAATGGCTCCGAAGATCGGCGGTATCCGAGAACCATCTGCGAAGCTCCGTGGCCTCGCTCCCCTCGAAGGGGATGATTCCGACGGCTACTTTCGAAGCACGCGAAGCATCCGGTCCGTAGAACGCCACCGTGGCCACCGGATATCCGCGATGCCCACGCTTTGCCTTCTTCTCCAGCTTGCTCGGTTCGCGCTTGATCTTCATCTGTCACCCGGATCGAGCAGCTTCCCTCGGATGTCCGCCCAAGCCCGCGCCGTCGATGGATCGGCATAGTAGGCAGCCAGCCGGCGATCAAGCTCCTCGCGCAAGTCGTCTTCGATGGGGACGGCATCCGGAACTTCAACGAGACTGTCCCAGATCGCTTCGACGAGTTGCAAGCGCTCGGAGGGGGGCAATTCCAACAACTGAGAGAAGTCCCTCACGGAGCAGTATTTTAGCAGAGCCATGCGCCCCGATCGCTCGGCTGCGACGGCTTCCGCCAGATGATCGTGTCACGCCAGAGCAAGAATTGCCGTCAGCCCCTCACCTGGCAGAGAAACCGGGTTGCAGACTAAGCCACATCGCCCCGAACTGAACGATCGCGGAGATCAGGAAGGCGGTGAACCTCGCCGGCCATGTAGCCCCCTGGCTTCGAAGGGCAACGATGATCCCACCGGCGGCAGCGACGCCAATGACGATCGTGAGAGCGACTTCGGCTGGTGAAAAATGACCGTTGATGATGCGGGCAACGCCGGTCAAATAGAGCCAGATGAAGAGCATGATCGTCAGCCAGAACAACTCGATGGCCATGGCGGCGGCGGGCCAGCCGCGAGGACGCCACACCACTGCCACGACGATGAGAAGGACCGGCGGCACGACCTGAACTGCATGCCTCAGCGGTGTCCCGCTGACCACGCCAACGAGTAGAAGAGCAGCGGTGAGAACGGCCAGCGAGACGAGGCTCCAGCGATCTCTGGTATCCATCGGACGACACCTCCGCCGGATATCAACGCTGAGGGGCCATTCCCGGTTAACGCGCTCTGCCACGAGAAAACGAATTTCCGAGCGTCCAGGCGCTACGTTGCACCGCCTAGTGTCGTGTCAAGATTGAAATCGGAGGTTAAGCGCCTCTCAATTCACTGTCATCCTGAGCCTGCCGGAGCCGCTGAGCGAGCGTAGCGAGCGAAGGGCGGAGGAGGACGGCGAAGGATCTCTAGATGCGCTGCTTGGGGCAGGAGCGAAACTGTGATTTCTGTAACGAAGGGCTACCGTCCAAGGGATAGGCTCGCAAACGAAAGATCGAGCTGATTGGTATGAATGACAAACCTCTGCTGCGCTTCTGCCCCAGTCTGCGCATCTGGAGATCCTTCGCCGTCCTCCCGCCGCATTTCGCTCGCTACGCTCGCTCAGCGGCTGCGGCAGTCTCAGGATGACAATTTGGACGTTGGGGGAACGAGATGTTTTCACAACCTCTCATGATGACAGTGAAGTGGAGTTCAGCACGAGCATGCTCCACCCCTGATTTCAATGCTGACAGGGCACTAGAATGGTTGCGCTAGCATTCTGCCTTGATCCTTTCCGTACATTCCCTGGAATCCAGACCCATCCAATCCAATACCGTGTACGTTTGGCCTCGATGTGTCACGCGGAGCCGCGGAGGACGCGGAGGTCCGAGTAAACAATTTCCCCTCCGCGCTCTCCGCATCTCCGCGTGACCCCTTCCGCCCAGGAGTATATGCCGAAGAGGCCTGATTATCCCGAGTGAGAGGTGTGTGCTGAGTTCTTAATTGGCTGCGGAAGGCACGGACCAAGGGCTTGACCCCAAAGCTCCTCCCTCCTTGTTCGGATCTGCTGGGTAGGGAAACTCCACTCTCGCGACCCACCTAAACAGGGAGAAATTAGATGTCAGTGCATCGGCGGCTTTCGATCGTCCTTTTCGTAGTGGCTGTCCCTCTGTTTGCTCACGGTGACGAGCTGCCTTTCCGTGGGATCGTGACGGACCCGATCAGAAAACCCTTTTCTGTGCGGGCAGCACCACCGGTCGCCGACTTAACATCTTACCAGTTGGGTGACTTTGCCTGCGCGGTCTACCCTGGCGCGACGTTATTCGTCACAGATCAGCGTCAGATCGCTAATGGTGAGATGTGGTATTTCGTGCAGATCGATCGGCCCAACCCTTCGTTGCCCACGCCGGCACCGCGACCAACGGAATGCGCCGCCGGCGTTACGGGCTGGATGATCGGTCGACTGAAGTCCGGGATACCTGTTGTGGCAGTTCTGCAGTCGGGAGCAAAGCCGTTACCCGGTACGGCGAGCGTCGCGCCGCGACAGGCAGCCTCCGTTCAGACCGGTGGCGAGGGAAAGCCACAGGGGGGTTTCGAGCCACAGGGTTTTATCAGTCTCTACGTTGTCCTGGCAATCGGAATAGCGTTTGGCGCAATTTTCGCTGCTTGGGAAAAGCAAGGAGCCGTGACTAAGGTTGTATTTAGTACGCCTTTGGTCATCATCGAGATCTTGCTTCTGATGTTCGCAAGCGTCACCCTAATGGTACTGTTTGTACCCGAGTATTTCGCGATCGACGGAAGCTCCGTAAATTCTCTACTGTTACAGAAGGTTACTCATTCGCATTTCGGAAACCTCGTGATAGGTTTCATCTTTGCGATACTCGCAATGAAGGCGATACGACCGAAGTGATGGCCTAACGTGTGGTGCGATAAGGGTGCCGGAAGTGGCGGGACAGTACCAGGTGACGACTTCTAATGCGCCGGGACCGCCCGATCCAACCTTCGATACCGCACCGTCTCCGGCAGACAGCTCTTGTGCTCGATGTGGTGCAGGTACTCGTCGCGGAACTTTTTGACCGAGGAGATGACCGGGCCGATGGCGGCGTCGCCGAGGGCGCAGAGGGATTTGCCGCCGATGTTGTCGGACATGGATAGCAGCAGGTCGGCGTCCTGGGGCCGGCCGTTGCCGCGTTCGATGCGGTCGAGGACCGACTCCAACCAGTTCGTCCCTTCGCGGCAGGGGGTGCACTGGCCGCACGATTCGTGGGCGAAGAACTTGGAGAGGCGCCAGACGGCGTCGACGATGCAGACGGAGTCGTCAAGGACGATGATGCCGGCGGAGCCGAGCATCGACCCGGCTTTCGCGACCGCGTCGAAATTGAGAGGGAGGTCGATCTCGTCCGGCGTGAGCATCGGCGCCGAGGCGCCGCCGGGGATGACCGCTTTCAGCTTGCGGTCGCCGAGGATGCCGCCGCAGTGGTCGTAGATCAGCTCCTTGAGATTGATGCCCATCGGAAACTCGTAGACGCCCGGCTTTTTTATAGACCCTGATACGCAATAGAGCTTCGGGCCGGTGTTTTTCGGCGTGCCGAATGACTTGAACCACTCGGCGCCGTTGTTCACGATCAGCGGGACGCAGGCCAGCGTCTCGACATTGTTGACGACGGTCGGTCCGCCGAAGACGCCGATGACGGCGGGGAACGGCGGCTTGACGCGCGGCTGTCCGCGATGGCCTTCCACCGACTCGATGAGGCCGGTCTCTTCGCCGCAGATGTACGCGCCGGCGCCGCGAGCGACGGTGATGTCGAAGTCGAAGCCGCTGCCGAGAATGTTCTTGCCGAGGTAGCCCTTGTTGCGGGCCTCGTCGAGAGCCTTCTCCAGGACCATGGCCCCGTAATAAAACTCGCCGCGGATGTAGATATACGACATCGGGTTGGAGCCGATGGCGTAGCCGGCGATGATCATCCCTTCGATGAGAAGGTGCGGATCCTTCTCCATGATGACGCGGTCTTTGAACGTACCGGGCTCGGACTCGTCGGCGTTGCAGAGCAGCCAGGTCGGCTTCGGCGCGTTCTTGGGGACGAAGCCCCATTTCATCCCGGTGGGGAAGCCTGCCCCTCCCCTGCCGCGCATCTCGGAGTCTTTGACGAGCTGCGTCACCTCCTCCGGCTTCATCTTCAGGGCTGCTGCGACGGCCTTGTAACCGCCGCCGTCGATGTAGACGTCGATCGAGGTGGAGTTCGGTTTGTCGATGTTCGCGGTGAGGATTTTGATCGGATCCATTGCTATTTCAGCTCCGCGAGCAGCGCGTCCATCTTCGCTACATCCATGTTCTCGTGGTAGTCGTTGTTGACCTGCACGACCGGCGCCGTACCGCACGACCCGAGGCATTCCACTTCGACGACGGTGTACCGCCCGTCCTTCGTCGTCGCGCCGGGATCGACGCCGAGCTTGTCGCAGAGGTGGTCGTAGATGTCGTAGGCGCGGCGCACCATGCAGCTCAGGTTCGTACAGACCTGCAGGTGGTACTTGCCCACAGGCTTCTGGTTGTACATGTTGTAGAACGAGACCACGCCGAACACCGTGGCCGGCGAAAGGTCGAGCAGCGTTCCCACGTACAGCACGGCCTCGGGGGAGATCCAGCCCCACACTTCCTGCACCAGATGAAGCGTCGGCAGCAGGCAGGCTTCCTTCGTCGGATAGCGCGTGAGGATGTAGTCGAACTTCTTCTTCGCCTCGGGCGGGAACTCGACGGTTTTCTTCGGATCGGGGAAACGGTCGGGGGCGTAGGGGTTGTCGGGATGGAGGTCAGCCATGGCTAAAAGTCGAATGCTTTCTTCTTCCACACGTAGACGTAGCCGACGGCGAGCAGGACGATGAAGACGAGCATCTCGCCGAAGAGAAACATGCCCTGCTTGCCGGCCGCGGCGTCGCGGTAGATGACGGCCCAGGGATAGAGGAACGCCGCTTCGATGTCGAACAGGATGAAGAGCATGGCGATCTGGTAGAAGCGGACGTTGACCCGCTTCCGGTTCTCGTCGAGAGCCGGCACGCCGCTCTCGTACGGCTCCTGTTTCGAGGCCGTGCGGGCGTGCCCGCCGATGAACCAGGCCAGCGCCAGCATCACCACGCCGACGACGACGGCGATGAACATCATGACGAGGACGGGAAGGAGGGTGTGGGTCATAAACGGCGCGAATGCTAACACTGCGCCGGGCGCGTTGTCTGCGGCATCCGCCGCGTTGTCACCCTGGGACTGCGGGCGTCTCGCCAGCGTTTGATACTCGGCATCCTGCTGCTTGCAAGCGCGGGCGAGACGCCCGCGGTCCCAGGGCCGCTACGCGGCGTGGTCCGTCAAATACTCCATCGCCATCTCCCGTGAGTCGAAGATCTTGAAGACGGTGTCGAGCTTGGTGATCTTGAGGAGGGCCAGGATGCGGTGGGAGGGTTTGACCAAGGCCATCTTGCGCTGGCGATCCTCGAACTTCTGGAGGTAGCCGATCAGCTCGCCGAGGCCGGTCGAGTCCATGTAGTTGATGGCCTCGAAGTTGATCATCACCGGGCCGGTCTCATCGTTGAGGACCTTCTCGAGATAGCTGGAGAACTCGCGAGCGCTCTCCCCGAGCTTGATGACGCCCTGGATATCGAGCACGGTCACGTCGTCGACGCGGTTCTTGATGATGTTCAAAGCAAGCTCCCTAGGCCGCGTAGTGTACGGGATTGGCTGCCGCGTTGTCAGCTTTCACGCTCCGGCTTGCGCCCGATGCGGTTCGTGATCCACGAAATGATGGCCAGGACGATGGCGCCGATGATGGCCGCGCCGAAGCCGTCGATGCCGAAACCGGGAGAGAGCGCCGCCGTCAGCTTGAGCATGACGGCGTTGAGGATGATGAGGAAGAGCCCGAGGGTGACGATCGTCAGCGGCAACGTGAGGAAGAAGAGGATCGGCCGGACGATGGCGTTGAGCAGCCCGAGAATCAGCGCGGCGATGGCCAGCGAGACGATCGAGTCGGAGTGAAACCCCGGCACGATCTTGACGACGACGAAGAGGGCCAGCGTGTTCAGGAGCCATCGGAGAAGGAGGTACATGGGGTGATTATGCGCTCCGCACGTTGTCGGTTGTCGGTTGTCGGGCAGCCTCGTCGTGTGTGGCCGGAGGCACAGACAAGAGTGTCTGTGCCACATTGTCCCTGCTACAGGGCAGAGGGCGGCGATAAGCAGGACCGATGTGGCACAGACACTCTTGTCTGTGCCGCGCGTCAGGAAGTCGTCACCTCGATCTTCCTGGCCGCCGATTCCTGCATGAACAGCTCCCGCGAGATGCAGCGTTCGTGCGGAGCCCTGGGACCGCGGGCGTCTCGACCGCGCTTCAGCAGGATTCTGCCAAGACTCGCAGGCGGGACGCCCGCGGTCCCAGGGGGGTCACGTTGTCTTCACGACGATGTTCCTGGCCGCCAGCTCCTGCATGAACAGCTCCGGCGGGATGCAGCGCTCCTGTGGCAGCGCGCCCTTTTGCGTCGTCTGGCCGCGGGCCATCATCAGCGCCACGATCGAGGCGGGGAACGCCGTGGTTCGCATCATCGCCGAGAGGCCGGTCGACTCGTCGAAGCGGTCGATGATGTCGTATCGGAGGCGACTCCCCTCTCCGACGAACTCGACGCGGACCAGGACGACGTCCGGCTCGTCGTGCGGCAGGTTGCGGACGAGGAGATCGCCGAACAAGCGGCGGGGCGCGACCGTCGCTCCATCGACCGTGATCGGCCCGCTGCTGCAGAGGCCGAGGTCGATCATCGTCTTGAACTTCGCGCAGTGGCCGGGGTAGCGGATCGTTTTGTAGTCGAGCTCGCGCACGCGGCCGAGGAACGTCTCGGGGAGCGTCGACGTCCCGCCCGAGGTCTGGAAGGCTTCCATCGTCCCGAACGGCGACGGGAACTCCAGCTCTTCGATCTCGGTCATCGAATCGACCATGGTGATGGCCCCGCCGCGGATGACGCGGGCGCGCTCGATGTACTCGTTGATCAGCCCTTCGACGGAGAAGACGAGCTGGTAGTCGAGCGGCGGCTTCGGGTTCTGCGGCAGACCGCCGACGCGGATGTGGATCTCGTCGAGTTTGTCGAACTGCGCTGCTCCGTGCGCGACGAGCACGGCCACCATCCCCGGCGCCAAGCCGCAGTCGGGGATGATGTTGACTCCTCGGCTTCTTGCTTCGGCATCGAGGGCGAGCTCGGCATCGACGACGTCGTTGTTCCCGCCGAGGTCGCAGAAGTTCGTGCCTGCTTCGAGAGCGGCGCGGGCCAGGCGCTCGTTCAGCCAGTAATTGACGCAGGAGATGGCGCTGTCGTGTCCGCGCATGAGCGCCACGACGTCTTCGTGGCGGCTGACGTCGATGGCGCGCGGCGTGACGTTACCTTCCACCTTGGAGGCGACGTGATGGGCACGATCGGCGGCGACGTCGGCGACCGTGACTTCGTCGACATCGGGTTGTTTGGCGAGGTCATGAACGGCGCCGAGACCCATGCGGCCGGCACCCAGAACGAGTATGCGCATACGGGGCGCATGGTAACGTTTTCATCCGCGGATGACGCAGATGGACACAGATAAGACCGACGATGTTCCGGTTCCGGCTGAACCCGAGGTCGCGGGCGAGGAACCGCCTGTGGATGAACCGTCTGTGGACGAACCGCCCGTCGAGGAACCAGTCGACGAGCACCCCGGCCAACGTCTCGTCGTCATCAAGCACCACGCCCTCGTGCGGCTCTCCCACTGGCTGAACGTGCCGATCCTCTTCGCGCTGATCGTCAGCGGCTTCTCGATCTACTGGGCCTCGCCTGTGTTCCTCCACAAGCCCGACCCGGTCACGCACAGCCGCGACTATCTGGCCGACCTCGGCATCGCCATCGCCCGGCACGTCCCCGGCGCGGAGGCGAATCCGAGCTGGTTCTACGACCACTTCGGCCTCGGCGTTTACAACCTCGCCGGCGCGCTGCGCTGGCACTGGCTGTTCGTCTACTTCTTCCTTGCGAACGGCATCCTCTATATTCTCGGCCTCGCCTTCGGCGGTGGATTCCGCGCTCTCCTCCCTCGGCGGAGCATGTTCGGCGAGTCGCTGGCGATGATGCGCTACTACGCCGGCGTCGTGCCGATGAAGATCGCGCGCCGTCCGTGGCCGCATCCGGAGATCACCACGAAGTACAACGCCCTGCAGCGCGGGGCGTACGCATCGATGCCGGTCGCCGGCGCGCTGGCACTGGCCAGCGGCTGGGCCATGCACAAGCCGGTGCAGTTCTGGTGGCTGGAGCGGATGTTCGGCTCGTACGACGGCGCGCGCATCGTCCACTTCGCGGTGATGGTCTACTTGATCCTCTTTCTGGTCCCGCACGTGATCCTGGTGCTGGTCGACGGGTGGGACACCATGCGCTCGATGGTCGCCGGATGGTCGGTCCGTATCGGAGGGAACCAATGAGCGACGAGCTGCCTGAGGTTTACGTCGACGAAAAGAAGCTGCGCAGGCAATCGCGCCGCGATTTCATCCTCTTCGGAGCCGGCACCTTCGCCGCGCTGGCCGGGCTGTGGTGGATCTCGCCGCTGTCGGCGAAGAAACGGATCTTTGGCGAGCACACCACCGATTTTCTCGACACGGCCGCTGCGCGATTCGGCTTCACCAAGGAACGCAGCGAACGCTTTCAGAACCGCGCCCTGACGTTTGATGACGATGTCGCCGAGGCGCTGTACTCGCCGACGCGGAGCGTGCGCACGTACCGGCGCAGCGACATCACCCCGCTGCGCAACAACTACAACGGGCGGACGCCGTCGCCTGGTTATATCGACACCTGGACGCTCACGCTGACAGGGCTGGCATCAGGAACGGACGTCGTTCTGCACCTTCCCGATCTCGCGCGTCACGAACAGCACGCCCAGGTGACCCGTCTCTGCTGCGTGGAAGGATGGAGCGCCATCGCCGGCTGGAGCGGAATCCGTTTCGCCGACCTGCTGCGCGCCTACCCGCCGGCAACGGGCGCGAAGTGGGCATCCCTCGAATCGGCGGTGAACCTCGACGGCGCCGGCAATCCCGATCCCTACTACGTCTCGATCGACCTCCCCACCGCCCAGCACCCGCAGACGCTCCTGGCCACCCACCTCAACGGCGCCCCCCTCGCCCCCGACCACGGCGCGCCGTTACGCCTCGTCGCCCCGATGAAGCTCGGCCTGAAGAACATCAAGGCGATCACGAAGATCGCCTACGTCGCCGACCAGCCTCACGACTACTGGGGAGACCGCGGCTACTCGAAGTACGACGGGTTGTAACTGCGGCTTCGCCGCGTTGTCTGCGCCTTCGGCGCGTTGTCGGTTGTCTGCGCGCCGCGCGTGGACTATGGCGCTCGCGCCCGGAGCGCTGGCGTCCCGCCGGCTGGCCCAGCGGCGTCTCGCCGCTGCGGTTACCGCGAATGTTTGGAGTCTGGCGGGTAGGCGGCGGGACGGAAGCGCACCAGGAGACAATGGTTGACCGATCAGTTCCCCGTGGAAAGCTCCAGAGCCCGAGCAAGAGCTCGGTTCAGCTCCTGCAGTTTCGAGCCTGACAGCCGCCCGGCCCTCGTGGTGAGCTTGTCCTTGAACATCAGCATGAGGAAGTCGTAGCGCACCGCGCTCGTGCGAGGAACCCCCTCCTCGGGACCGACAACGACCTCCGTGGCCAGGCCCAGAACTTCTCCGTAGACCGGCGCGCAGATCACGGTCGAGATGTCGTCATTCCCTGCGATAAACCCGCGTGAGACGATGACGTAGAACCCCGGCTTGTCGCCCCGCTCTGCCATGCGGTGGCTGGTCCGGAAGACCTCACGGCGGTTCATGGCCGTGCTTGCTCGGCAACCATGGACTTTGCCTGGCGAGCCAGCAGCGCTCGATGTTTCGCAATCGCGGCCCGCTCGATCGCTTCCTGTTCCTGCTCCTCGCGTCGCGCCAGGAATTCCGCAAGTGCTTCTCTCACCAGCTCTGAGCGCTTGCGCCGGGCACGCCCCTTCCCCGCGAGCCGGTCCAGCGCGATTAGTGTTGGCTCATCAATGGAAATCGCAATAGTCTTCATACTTGAAGCCTAATAGGATCGATGGTGGACCGCAATCTGCTTCAAAAACCGAATGATGTCGTGTGACGACGTCAAGGAGATCGTGAGTTATGTGCACAATAGCCGCTGTTCTCTTCGCATTCTCGATGCAAGCGGTCCCGTTCACACTTGAGCATCTCGATCTCGACTTGAACGTCAATTACCAGGCGGAGCGCATCGACGGCGTCGCCAGAATGACGATCCGAAACAACTCGACTGCTCCCGCGGGAGACGTGCCTTTGCTCCTCGGGCGTCTCATGACCATCCAGAACGCCGACGGCCTCGCATTCGAACAGGATGTCCTCACGTTCCCCGACGAAACGAAGCGGCAGGTCGATGCCGCCATCGTCCACCTGCGCGAGCCGCTCGCGCCAGGTGCAGCGACGACCATCGCGATCCACTATGGCGGGCACATCGTCGGATATACGGAGACGGGCTCACTCTACATCCAGGATCGAGTGTCCGAAGATTTCACGATCATCCGCACAGACGCATATGCGTTTCCCGTACTCGGCGTCCTGTCGCGGCGCGATCGGAAGACGCGTAACGACACCTTCTCGTACGATGCAAAGATCACCGTGCCGAAAGGCTTCATCGCTGCTGCGGGTGGCCTCGTCGATCAGCAGGATGCGGATGGTACGACGCGCTTTCATTTCGCTACGAGCGAACGCGCGCCGTTTCTCGCTATCTCGATCGCGAAGTTCCATGTGACCGACGACAACGGCATCCGCATCTACGCTCTCCCATCAGACGACGCCGGCGCGAAAGTCGTCGCTGAAAAGACGAAGGCTGCGATGGCGTTGCTGACGAAGTGGTTCGGACCGCTGCCTCATGAGCCGAGAGTCACGATCGTGGAGATTCCAACCATGTGGGGCTCACAGGCGAGCCTGGTCTCCGGGATCATCCTGACGGCGGAGACGTTTCAGGATCCGAAATGGCTATTCGAG
>JADGNY010000142.1 GCA_017883235.1 Thermoanaerobaculia bacterium
GTCCGAGAGCGCTCGAAGGCGCGCGAATGACGTACGCGTGAAACGCCCCCTCATCCGCCTTCGGCACCCTTCGACTCGCTCCGCTCGCTCAGGGCAGGCTCTTCTCCCCCAGCTGAAAAGCGCTGGGGGAGTACAGGCTCTCGACGAGGTACAGGGTGCCGACGATCTAAGTGAGAGTGTGAGAAATGCAGGCTAAACTAAGGCTCAACTGACAACGATGCGTCGCGCCCTCTTCATCATCCTCCTCGCCCTGGCCGTCTCGGCGGAAGGCAAACCGCCCACCACCTGCGGCGGCACCGACGACTACGCGAAGGCGCTATGTGCGTACCAGCGACGCTCGTTTGCCGAAGCGGAGGTGGGGTTCCGGCGCATCGTCGAAAAGAACGAGATGGATCCGCAGAACATCCGGGCCGTCTATTTTCTGGCTCGGACGGAGATGAAACGAGGCCGATTCGACGAAGCGGCCCCCTTGTTCGTACGAATCTACGCGATGGATCCGGCGTTCTATGCCAGTTGGAACTGCGATTTCCTTCTCGGGGAGTGCAGGAGGGCGGTGGGGAAGGAGTAGTTCCCGGCAACCGATGGCTCAACAATCCAACTTCGAGCTTCGCCGCAAGCTCCTCCAACTCGAGGCGCTCTACGACGTCGGCCGTGCGCTGAACACGCTGCGGCCGGAAGGGGAGCTGACCGAGGAGCTCATGCACCGCGCCATCGCCGTGCTCGATGCCATGGTGGGCTTCGTCTTTTCGCTCGACGAGAAACTCAACGTCCAGCAGATCTTCACGTTCGGCGTCGAGATCCCCGCGCCGGCCAACGCCATCCTGGCCGAGCCGCCGATCAAGCAGGTGCTGGCCTCGCGTGAGCCGATGTCGGTGACGGTCTCGAAGTTTCTCGGCGGGGCCGGGAGCGATCTTATTCTGGCGCCGATGATTTCCGGCGAGACGATCATCGGCATCATCGGCGTCGGCGGCAAAGAAGAGCGCGGCGCGAAGAGCGGCAGCTTTGTCGAGGACGACCTTCGCTTCCTGGTCTCGCTGGCGGCCATCGGCGGCGCGGCCATCGACAACGCCCGCAACTTCTACAAGCTCTCCGTGCTGCGCGAGACGCTCGAGGACGAGAACCGTAATCTAAAACAGAGAATGCTGCGCGACTACAACGACCGGCTCATGATCGGCGACTCGCCGAAGATGCAGCGGGTCATCGACCTGGTGGCCCGTGTGGCCGACTCGCAGGCCAGCGTGCTCATTCGCGGCGAGTCGGGAACAGGCAAGGAGATGGTGGCGCGTCTGATCCACGGCAACTCGCCGCGCAAGGACGGCCCGTTCGTGGCCATCAACTGCGCGGCGCTACCGGAGACGCTCCTGGAATCGGAGCTCTTCGGAATCGAGCGCGGCGTCGCCACCGGCGTCGACGCGCGGCCGGGCAAGTTCGAGCTGGCCAAAGGCGGGACGATCTTTCTCGACGAGGTCGGCGACATTCCGCTGGCGCTGCAGGCCAAGCTTCTGCGCGTGCTGCAGGAACGCGAGGTCGAGAAGCTCGGCGGCCGGCGCCGTATCCCCATCGACGTCCGCATCCTCGCCGCCACGCACCGCGATCTCGAGCAGATGATCGAAAAGACCGAGTTCCGGCAGGATCTCTACTATCGCCTCAAGGTCGTCGAGATCGTCCTTCCGCCGCTTCGTGACCGGAAGGAGGACATCCCCAAGCTGGTCCGCTTCTTCCTCGACAAGTACGGCAAGCGCGAAGGGCTCACCGACGTGCGCATCACCCAGGAGGCGCTGCAGAAACTGATGCGCTATCCCTTCCCCGGCAACGTGCGCGAGCTGGAAAACCTGATTGAGGGTTCCCTGGCGCTGACCACCGATCCGGTGATCGATCCCGGCGATCTGGCCCTTCCCGAATCAGCATCCGGAGCGGGCGGCGTCGAGATGCTGACCGACTTCCCATCCCTCGACGAACTGGAGCGCCGTTACGTCACCCGCGTCCTGACCTACACCAAGGGAAACATGTCGAAAGCTGCCAAGATCCTCGGCGTCGACCGCAAGACACTCTACCGGATGCGCGAAGCGATGTCCCAATTAGCCCCAACTGTGGACTCTTGGGACGTTCACTGATAAACATCTTGATTGCAGTTACTTATGACGATTGAAATGTCTGAAACATTGTATGTGTGGCGTTTCGCTACACTCGCACACTTCGTCACATTTCGATATGTTTCCGTGTAAACTTAGCGTGATCAGAGGCTTAGAGCGAGTGCAGCTGAAAAACCAGGCGTGGCAGTGGCGTTGCTCTTGGGTGATCCCGACACATGAGGGGGGACACCATGAAAAGCATCGCCGAAACCCGCACCAACGCCGTTTCCGTCCAGTACGCGCTACCCATGCTGCTGGCGATCAATACGTTCGCTCTGCTGGCCATCGACCAGATGGGCGGCGTCCCCGATTGGATCAAGTCCGCGGTGGCACTGCTTCTCGGCTTTTGATCGTGTCGTTCAGGACCCCTCCGAAATGACGACGACCGCCGAGCGGCAGATGGAGCTGACTCTTCCGATGGTCGCGGATATCGAGATCGCAGCGGCCCGTGCGGCCGGAAATCTCGCCCGCGAGCTCGGAATGAGCTCCGAGAAGATCGATGAGATGACTCATGCGATCATCGAGGCTTGCATCAACGCTCGGGAGCATTCCGGTTGCGCCGACAACCGCATCTATTTAAGATTCGTCGGCACTTCCAAGGGCGACGGCAGCCGTATCGATGTCTGGATCACTGATCATGGTCGCGGATTCGATCCGGAGGAGGCCCGGTCCCGCCGGCCCGCTGCCGGCGTCTCACACAAACGCGGCCGAGGATTGCAACTGATCGAGGCGCATATGGACGAGGTAAGCATCTCGACGACGTCGGGCGGCGGAACCACCATTCATATGGTCAAATACGAGAAGAAAGAATCATGACTGAGGAACTGAAAGTCGCGGTCGACCGCAAGCCGAACGGTGCGGTGCTCTACACGAAGGGCTACATCAACAACGTCGGCGGCGAAGAGATCGCCAACCGTGCCTACGAGTTGATGGATGCCGATGTGCGCACGCTCCTGCTCAACCTGCGCGAAACGAAAATCGTCAACTCCATAGGCATCAGCATTCTCATCGAGATCATCGAGAAGATGATCGACAAGGGCGGAACCATCGCCTTCTGCTGCCTCACGCCGGTCATCCACAAAACCTTCCAGATCATGGGACTGGCCAACTACGCCAGGATCTTCGACAGCGAAGAGGCGGCCATGAAGGAGCTGGGGTTATGACGTAGGCCGGACTCTCCAGTCCGGCCTGGCTTACAAAGCCGGACTGGAGAGTCCGGCCTACGTTGGACAACTGCTATCCTTCCACCCTCCTCATGTCTCCCCTCGCTCACCACTTCGCGGAGTTGCTGCATGACCTGCAGCAGCTTGAGCGGGCAGCGCTCTCATCGCATGGGACGCTGATCTTCGACGCGTTCAACAGACATACGCCATACGACGTCGGCGCCGTCTACATGCGGGACGGGCGCGGAACGGCGATGCGGCTTGCGGCGAAGTCGGGTCAATGCGTCGCGCCGGAGATCCTCGATCTCGAAGCGCCCGATGCGGCGCTGCTGCTCGAGCCGATGCCGAGCCACGTGATTCCGATGCGCACATCCCGCGACCATTTCGGCGTCGTTGCTCTCACCGGAGACGCCGCCTCGGACGAGGACTTGCAGATGCTCAACGCGGCGGGGTCGTTCGCGGCGTCGCTGCTGAGCAATCACCGCCTTTCCCAGGAGATGCGCGAAGGCGACTTCCAGCTCAAGTACCGCCTCTGGGAGCTGGAGTCGCTTTACGACATCGGTCTTTCCATCGCCGGCACGTTGAACATCGACGTCCTGGCGGACGAGATCCTCTTCCGGATGATCTCTCTGATCAACGCCCGCCGCGCCGCGCTTTTCCTCCGCGATGGCGACCGCTTCCGCGTCTATCGCTCCTTCGGCGACACGCGTTCCGATTTTCTCGATGACGAGATCACCGACCGCGTCATCGCCGCCGGCGAGGCTCTCACCTTCGAAGACACCTCGGAGTGTATTTTTCCCGGCTGTATCGCCACGGTGGCCGTGCCGATCAAGGGAAACAACGCCGTGATCGGCGTGCTCGCCGCCGGCGACCGCGAGACGCGCGAAGGAGATGTCGGCGCGTTCGAAGCGAACGAGCTGCGCCTCCTCTCCCTCTTCGCCAATCAGGTTGCCATCGCCCTCGAGAACGCCCGGTTGCACAAGGAAGCGCTCGAGAAGCAGGCCATGCAACGGGAGCTCGACCTGGCCGCGACGATCCAGAGCGACATTCTGCCGAAGTCGATTCCGGTCATCCAGGGCATCGAGCTGGCGGCGCTTTCGCGGCCGGCCAAACAGGTCGGCGGCGATTACCACGCCTTTTTCCAGCGGGAGGGAACGCTGACGATGGTCGTGGCTGACGTCTCGGGGAAATCGATGCCCGCGGCGTTGCTGGTGTCGGCCTTTCACGCCGCCATTCAGCTTCTTTTCGCCGAAGGACGGGAGCTCGGGGATATCGCAACCGAGCTCAATCGCCACATCCATAGCTGGTCCGCCGAGAACAAGTTCATCACCATGATCATCGCCACGATCAATCCGGAAGCGGAGACGATCCGGTTCATCAATGCCGGCCACAATCCCTGCTACGTCGTCACCGGCGGCCGCATCGAGCAACTGCGTTCTCACGGCCTGCCGATCGGAATCCTCGGATCGTCGAAGTACATGACCCAGACGCGCCCGTTCACTGCCGGCTCCACGGTCGTTCTCTACAGCGACGGCATCTGCGAAGCCGAAAACGCCGCCGGCGACGAATGGGGCAACGAGGCGTTCGAGGAGCTCCTGTCACGCCACGCCAACTCCTCGGCGGACGCCGTCCGCGACGCCATCGCCGAGGCCGTCGACGCCTTCGTTGCCGAGGCGCCACAGAAGGATGACGAGACGCTGGTGGTGGCAAGGACCGTCAAACACGAGATTGCATAATGGGACATGCCCATCGCATGAAGATCACGATTTCGATTCCTGATGACCTGTTCGAGAAGGCCGAGGAGCTTGCCGAAAGGCTGGAAGTCTCTCGTAGCCAGCTCTATGCGCGAGCGATCGAGGAGTATGCCGAGCGGCACTCGTTGCAGAGCGTTCGGGAGAAATTGGATGAGGTGTATGCCAGCCAGGAGAGCGAGCTGGATCCTGCTCTCGCCCTCATGCAATCGATTGCCTATACTCATCACTATGAGTAAGCGCCTTCAAGTGATCCTCGACGACGGTGAAATGAAGGAGATCCGTACGATCGCCCGTCGCCGACGCATGACAGTCGCTGAATGGGTTCGCGGGGCGCTTCGAGCGGCAAAGGCTGAGGAGCCTGCCGCGGATCCACGTCGAAAGCTGCAGGCCCTCCGTGCAGCCACATCCCACTCCTTTCCGACCGCTGACATCGAGGAGATGCTCGCGCAGATCGAGCGAGGCTACGCGGAAGAAGCGGCGTGATCTTCGTCGATTCGAACGTAAGCTTCGCCGGCGCTCTAGGGTTGGACGTTGGACGTTAACGGCGCCGCGATAGCGGCACAAAGAGGGTAGCCAGAGGTGCGAGCGCTTTTTGCGAGCACCTCTGGTTCGGTGTGCATTGAAATTGTGCCGCGTCAGCGGCACTGGATGCGTGGGACGAATGACGATTGCGACGACTTCCAGTGCCGCTGACGCGGCACGAAGTCCATAACATCCGCTTCCAGGGGTGCTCGCAAAAAGCGCTCGCACCCCTGGCTATCGTCTTGTTGCCGCTGACGCGGCACAAGCGCCGGCGGCTTCGCTGGCGTTACGACTGTTGAAATGAGCTATACGTGTAAACGGCCCTACTCACTTCCCTTCAAACCTCGCCGCCCTCTTCTCGAAGAACGCCGCCATCCCTTCTGTTGCATCGCTTGAAAGAAACGCGCGCAACTGATGCTCGCTCTCGAGGTCGATCTGCTCCCTCAGCGCGTTCGTGCGCGATAATGCGAGCGCGCGTTTGATGTCCGCGATCGCAATGGGCGGACCTTCTGCGATCGCGCGTGCAAGGGTGGTCGTCTGCAACGGTAGCTCGGAAAGAGGCACGACCCGATCGACCATCCCGATCGACAGCGCTTCGGCGGCATCGACCATTCGTCCCGTCATCAGAATCTCCAGTGCGCGGCTCGGACCGACGAGCCGGGGGAGGAGCCATGTGCCGCCCCAGTCGGGATGGATTCCGATGCGGACGAAGGTCTCGCCGAGCTTCGCCGTGTCCGAGGCGATGCGGTAGTCGCAGGCCAGGGCCAGATTGCAGCCCGCACCGGCGGCGATGCCGTTGACCGAGGCGATGACAGGCTTGGCCATATCCACGATCGCGGTCACGACGTCGCGGCCGGCGTCGAGGAGATTGCGGAAGGCATCGGCGTTGCCGTCCTTCTGCAAGCCCGACATGTACTCGACGTCGCCGCCTGCGCAGAAGGCTCGTCCGGCCCCGGTGATCACGACGGCGCGGCAGCCCGGATCGCCGGCGGCGGCGCGCAACGCCGCCAGCAGATCCTCGCGCATCGTGCCGCTGAAGGCGTTCAGTTTTTCGGGACGGTTGAGAGTAATGGTGGTGATGTGGTTGTCGGTTTCTTTGCGGATCATTTCGGACTCCATCCTGACGGTCCGCGAAGCGGGCCTGTCAGGATCTCCGGTTCGAATTCGCGTCTCTTGCCGATGGGCATTGCTCGCGCGGCCTGACCGGAGATCCTGACAGGCCCGCTACGCGGACCGTTTTTTTAACCCCATCCTGACGGTCCGCGAAGCGGGCCTGTCAGGATCTCCGGTTCGAATTCGCGTCTCTTGCCGATGGGCACCGCTCGCGCGGCCTGACCGGAGATCCTGACAGGCCCGCTGCGCGGACCGTTTTTTTAACCCCATCCTGACAGTCCGCGTAGCGGGCCTGTCAGGATCTCCGGTTCGAATTCGCGTCTCTTGCCGATGGGCATTGCTCGCGCGGCCTGACCGGAGATCCTGACAGGCCCGCTGCGCGGACCGTCAGGATAGAGTAAACGACACACATGAAGCGTCTAATCACCTGGCTCCTCTACGCCACGATCCCCATCGCCATCGGGATGCAGTTCGCGCATGCCAGTCTCGTGTGGGAGTTTGTCTTCGCCTGCGCGGCGGTGCTTCCGCTGGCGGCATGGATCGGCCTCAGCACCGAGCAGTTGGCGCATCGGATGGGGTCTACGTACGGCGCCCTTTTCAACGCCACCTTCGGGAACTTCGCGGAGATGGTCATCGCCATCTTCGCCATACGGGCCGGTCTTCCGGGTGTTGTCCGGGCCTCGTTCACCGGATCGATCGTCGGCAACCTTCTCTTCGTGGCCGGTCTTTCGATGCTGGTCGGAGGCTCGAAGCATCGCACGCTCAGGTTCAATGCTCTGGCCGCCGAGTCGCAGGCCGGGCAACTGATCCTCGCCGTGGCCTCGTTTCTCGTGCCGGCGCTCTTCTTCCGTTCCGCGCAGTCGGCGCATCAGCCGCAGCTCATTCATCAGGTGTCGGTTGGGACAGCCATCATCCTGATCGTGGTCTACGTCCTCGGGCTGTTCTTCGCGTTCAAGACACACAAAGACAAGCTCGCCGCGGTCACCGAGACGCCGGAGATGGCGGACGACGAAGTCTGGAGTGTCAAACGGGCCATCGGTCTTCTGCTTTTCGCCAGTGTGCTGATGAGTGTCGTCGCCGAGGGGCTTGTCAGTGCCGTGGGAGCGGCGGGGAAGGCGTGGGGGATGAACGAAGTCTTCCTCGGCTTCGTCGTTCTGGCCATCGTCGGCAACGCGGCCGAGCATTCGACGGCGGTGATGCTGGCGGCGCGCAACCAGATGGACACGGCGCTCAACATCTCGATGCAGTCGAGCGTGCAGATCGCGTTGTTCGTCACGCCGCTGCTGGTCTTCCTTTCCTACCCGCTCGGTCACCCGCTCGATCTGCTCTTCACCCCCTTCGAGATGCTCGCCGTCGGACTCTGTGTGGCCATCTTTTCGTACCTGGTCATGGACGGGGAGACGAACTGGTACGAAGGGGTTCAACTCCTGGCCGTCTACGCCGTCATCGCGGTGGCCATGTACTTCCTTCCCGCCACGCACGTTACTCCTGTGCATTGATTTTGCATCCGGCAGTCGGCCTGGGGGGTTTCCCCTTCGATCAACAACCGACAACGGAGTGATGATGGCCAACCGGCGGATTCTCGTTCTCTTGATCCTTGTCTTTTTGTGCGTTCCCTCTCTCTTTGCAGTCGCTGTTACGAGGTACGTGAAGACCAATCTCGTGAGTGACCAAGGCGGGGCGGCGCTCATCACCGATCCCGCCCTCGTGAATTCGTGGGGCGTCACCCTTTCGGGGGCGTCTCCGTTCTGGGTCGCGAACAATGGCACATCGACATCAACGGTCTATAGCGGCGACGTTGCCGGCTCACCGTTCGTCAAGAGTGCGCTGCAGGTAGCGGTTCCCGGCGGAGCACCGACTGGCACCGTAGCCAATGGCACAGCCGGGTTCGTTATCTCCAGCGGCACCGGCTCAGGCCCGGCTCGATTTCTCTGGGCCTCGGAGAACAGCAACATCGTCGGTTGGAACCCCAACGTGCCCGCGGCAGGTTCGACGACAGGTGTCATTGCCGCAACACATCCGGGAAGTAAGTACAAAGGTCTGGCGATCGGCAATAACGGCACATCGGACTTTCTCTACGCCGCCGATTTCGTCAACAACAAGATTGATGTCTACTCGAATACCTTCGCCCTGACGTCGTTGACCGGCAGCTTCACCGATCCGACTCTGCCCGCCGGTTATGGACCGTTCAATGTCCAGAACATCGGCGGGACGCTGTACGTCGCCTACGCGCAGATCGATCCGATTAGCGGAGACGAGGTCCCCGGTGCCGGTCTTGGCTACGTCAGCAAGTTCGACACGAATGGCACTTTCCTTAGCCGGCTCATCTCGAACGGTACCCTCAATGCACCCTGGGGGCTGGTCATCGCGCCGGCGTCCTTCGGTGCGTTCGGCAATGCGCTGCTCGTCGGCAACTTTGGAGACGGCACCATCAACGCGTTCAACGCGGCGAGCGGAGCCTTCCTCGGAACACTGAGCGACCCTCTGGGCAGCCCGATCGTGATCGACGGCTTGTGGGCTCTGGTCTTCGGCAACGGCGTCGGCGGCGGAGATACGTCGTCTCTCTATTTTGCCAGCGGCCCGAATGGCGAGGCGGACGGGCTCTTCGGCAAACTCACGGTGGCCGTGGCATCGACGATCACACCGACCGCTACGACGATCAATGCCACCGAAGGCGCTCCGTTCAGCGGCGCGGTGGCGGCCTTTGCTGACTCGGACGGCACCGGTACCTACACCGCCACCATCAACTGGGGCGACGGCAACGTCACTGCCGGGGTCGTGACGTCGACCGGGAGCGGAGGCTTACTGGTGAGCGGCACCCACACGTACGCGGAGGAAGCAGCCTCACTTCCGGTGACTGTCGTCATCACCGACACCGGCGACAGCGCTACGGCAACGGCCAACAGCACTGCCATCGTCGCCGACGCGCCGCTGACCGGAACCCCGGTTACCTTCAGCGCCACTCCCAGTACTCCATTCACAGGAACCGTGGCGACGTTCACGGACGCCGATCCGGCGGGGACTGCAGGCGACTACACGGCGACCATCAACTGGGGCGACGGATCGCCGGTAACGGCCGGCGTCATCGGCGGGACGGGTCCGTTCACGGTGACTGGAACGCACACCTACCTCGTCGGCGGCCCGCACACAGTGATCGTGACGATCAACGACGCCGGCGGCGCAACCACGACGGTCTCGTCGACGGCCAACGTTGTCTCAGCGGGTCCGACGGTGCCGGCGCTCGGCTTCGGCGCCCTGCTTGCTCTCGGTGCGGCGCTCGCCAGCCTCGCCCTGCTCTTGCTGCGAAAATAGCGCATCGTCCTGATCATCGCCCTGGTCATCGTATGATCAAGGGGCCGCCGTTTCTCGGCGGCCCCTTTCGCTGTGCAACATCGCGTCGCAGCGCGTGTCCGCAATACGCGCCTGATTCCCGGCGTTTTCCATGCCATGCCCATAGCTTCTGAACGACAGACAGCGCTTGGCGAGGTCCTGGCCATGAGGACGGCCGAGGGAGCGCCGGAGCTGTACGAAAAACTCGAAAACGATGCCGTGCGCTGCTATGCCTGCGGCCATCGCTGCAAGATCCTCAACGGACTGAAAGGCATCTGCAAAGTCCGCTACAACGAGGACGGCGTGCTGCGCGTGCCACGCGGATACGCGGCCGCCCTGCAGGTCGATCCAATCGAAAAGAAACCGTTCTTCCATGCCTATCCCGGCGCGCTGGCGCTCTCCTTCGGCATGCTCGGCTGCGACTACCACTGCGGCTACTGCCAGAACTGGGTTACCTCGCAGGCGCTTCGCGATCCGGTTGCCGGCACATCGCCGGTCGATCTCGAGCCGGCCGAGCTCGTGCAGCTCGCCAAACGCCACGGCGCGAAGGTGATCACCTCCACCTACAACGAGCCGCTCATCACCTCGGAGTGGGCCGTGGAGATTTTCAAGGAGGCTAAACGGGCGGGACTGGTCTGCTCGTACGTCTCGAATGGGAACGGGACGGAGAAGGTGCTCGACTACATCGCCCCCTATGTCGATCTCTACAAGGTCGATCTGAAGGCGTTCTCCGACGCGCACTACCGCGATCTCGGCGGGACGCTCCAGCCGGTGCTCGATACGATCAAGGGTCTCAAACAGCGCGGTATCTGGGTGGAGGTCGTGACTCTGGTCGTGCCGGGCTTCAACGATTCCGATGACGAGCTGACGAAGATCGCCGAGTTTCTGGCCGGCGTCGACCGCGACATCCCCTGGCACATTACGGCGTTTCATCAGGAATACAAGATGACGGGGAACGCGAACACGTCCTCCCGGCAACTCCTGCGTGGCTACGAGATCGGCCGGCGGGCCGGGCTGCGGTTCATCTATCCGGGTAATATCCCCGGCGCGGTCGGCGATCTGGAGAGCACGCACTGTCCGTCGTGCGACGCCGTCGTCATCGGCCGCGTCGGTTTCCGCGTCACCTCATATCGCTTGAATGACGGCCACTGCCCCGATTGCGGTACGTTGGTCCCTGGCGTCTGGGACGGCGACGCAGCAGTCGGCCGAAGCGGCGTACCGCGCCCTGTCTGGCTCTCATGAAAGGAATCCCTCGAATGAAACGAATCGCGGCCGCGCTCGGTGCGGCGCTCATCGCCTCGGTACTCGCCGCGGCAACGCCGTCTATCGATAAACCAGCCAATATCGGCTGGGTTGCCACGATCACGAAGGAGCAGGGCAACCTGTTCTCCGTGAAAGTCCGCAACGCCATCCCCGCGGACGCGCAGCCGGCTCAATACCCGAACGCCATCGAGATGCACTGGAAGTACCCGCCTGACCCCAAGGGCCTGCCATCGGAGAAAGTCCTCACCCAGATTGCAAAGCTGGAGGCGTCCCTCGATCCGATCCAGGGAGACCGGGTCGGCTACCTGATGATGATCGTCACCGGCAACGGCGAGCGGACCTGGCTCTGGTACGTCGCCGACCCGAAAGCGTTCGGAGCCGCGCTCAATCGCCTCATCCCGGGCCATCCGTTCCCCATCACCCTGAACGCCGCCGGACAGGAACCGGATTGGAAGACGTATCGCGCGATGAGGGAGAAGGTGAGGTAGTTGCCCGTTTGCTACAGTGCGCCTCCGATGAACGATGCCTTTACCGAAGTACTTCGCGTCGCCGACCTTCCCGTCGGGCGCATCCGAGCCGTGAAGATCGATGACCGGAGTGTTGCCATTTCGCACACGGCCAGCGGGTTCTTTGCGACGGACAATACTTGTCCCCATCGCGGCGGACCGCTGGCCGAGGGGGATCTGATCGGTAACGAGATCGTCTGTCCCTGGCATCTGTGGGGATTCGATATCCGCACCGGCCTCTGTCCCGGCAACGCCGAGTTCAACATCTCCACGCATGAATTGAACATCGAAGGCGATCGCATCCTCGTCAAACTCTCGCCGGTGCGCGAAACGTCAGGCGCACTGTGAATCCGAAACCGCTCCGTCATGTCGATGTCTTTTCGAGCGCCGGAAAGCTCGAGGCTCTTTATCGCGATCTTCAGGATCCCGCCGCCGTGGCCGTTGTCTGCCATCCTCACCCCCTCGGCGGCGGCACGCTGCACAACAAGGTCGTCTTCCGCGCCGCGCGCGGACTGGAGGCGGCCAACGTGGCCACGCTCCGCTTCAACTTTCGCGGCACCGGCAACAGCGCCGGCCATCACGAAGAGGGGGAGGGGGAGCAGGGCGACGTCGTGGCCGCGATCGACTGGGTGATCAAGCAGCATCCGGGAAAGAAGGTCATCGCCGGCGGCTTCTCGTTCGGAGCCTGGGTAGCTTCGCGCGCGGCATGCGAGATCGCGGCGGTCGATGCGCTCTTCCTGATCGGCACGCCGGTGAACAAGTACGACTTCGGCTACCTCCGAGCGTGCGAGAAACCGATGCTCATTCTGCACGGCACGCAGGACGAGTTTGGCGACGTTGAAAAGATCGAGAAGTTGAGCCAACAGATTCGCAACGCCGAGACGATGATCATTACCGGTGCCGATCACTTCTTCACCAAGCAGCTCGATTCCGTCGAAGAAACCCTGCGCCTCTGGGCCACCGGGATCATCGAGGGGTAGAGGTGGAGATGCCGTTGTCCTTCGAGATCCTCGGGCCGATTTACGGCATCGAGACCATCTCAACCGGACAAGGTATCCGTGATCTTGCTGTACTTCAGAAACACTTCGGACGCGGGAAGTGGAGGAAGGTGAAGGGCTTCGCGACAGTGCGGCTCGCGGATGGTAGGATTGCTGAGGCCGAGATTCACTGGTACGAGGCTCACGGAATCGGTAGGCGCTGGATCAAAATCAAGCGGTACATGGACTGACCCAATGAGCACCGCAAAACATTTCGCCATCTGCATCAACAACGGTGAATACGCTGGCACGCTCGAGCTGCGCAAGGTTTACGAAGTTCTCGAAGATCCTTCCGCGGCCGCGCGCGACTACGCGCGCATCATCGACGAATCCGGCGAAGACTACCTGTACCCGAAAGCGTGGTTCGTGCCCGTAGCAGTTCCTGAAAACATCGAGGAACTGCTTCATGATCTCGTGATCAAGTAAAGAATTCGCAGGCTGTACTCGAGACAAGCCGTCGTGGCAAACGCCCGGCGGCTTTGCATTTCTGGAGGATGTCCGCATGACCGATGAGACAAAGCGCCACCCGATCACGGAGCAGGCCGTGGTCTACCGGATCCCAGGCATGGATGACGTGATCACTCGGCAGGACGTCGAATATGCGGATGGTCTGACGTTGGATCTCTACTATCCGCCGGACGCTAAGGGCGGTGAGCAGTTCCCTGCCGTCGTCTTTGTGACCGGATCGCCGGATGCTGGATTTCAGATCAGGCTCGGCTGCCGTCAGAAGGAGATGGCCTCCTACGTTTCCTGGTCCCGGCTGGTCGCCGCCTCGGGGTTGGTGGCCATTACCTATACCAATCGCGACCCAGTGGCCGACCCCCACGCAGTGCTGGCGTACCTTCGCCAAAACGCCGTTTCACTGGGCATCGACGGCGATCGGATCGGCGTCTGGTCCTGCTCCGGCAACGTCCCGAATGCATTGTCCTTGCTGATGTCGGAGACTCTGAGGTGCGCCGTTCTCTGTTACGGCTACATGCTCGATCTCGACGGAAGCACGGGCGTGGCCGACGCCCAGAAGCAATGGGGGTTTTCGAATCCCGCGGCAGGAAAAGCAGTGGAGGATCTTCCCCGCGATCTACCGCTGCTGGTGGTGAGAGCGGGCAAGGACGAGTTTGCCGGCTTGAATGATGCGATCGATGCATTCGTGGCACACGCGCTCATGCGCAATTTGCCCATCAAGATCCTCAATCACGCTACCGGTGCTCACTCGTTCGATCTACTCGAAGACGGTGAAACCTCACGTGAGTTCATTAAAGAGATACTGGCGTTCGTGTGTGCTCATCTGGATTTTTCAAGCGCCCTGGGACCTGAGAGAACTCGGAACCGGCGACTTGGCGAAGCGAGGGGGTAAACTCTCCTCATGGCCAATTCACTCGATGAGTATTTGAAGGAGCCAACCAATGCAGCTGCGTGGGCAGAGTTCGGAAGACAGGTTCCCTCCGGACCAAAGCGAACGCTCTTCCATTACACATCGCTGCTCGGGTTTCACGGCATCGTCTCGTCGAGATCACTTTGGGCAACGGATGCCAATTTTTTGAACGATCCTTCCGAGATCCGTTACGCTCGAAACGTCATTGATGAAGCCGTGTCAACGGTTCGGGACCGATTTAGTTCAACGGTGGCACGGGACGTGTTCGACTTCGCGGTTAAGTCATCGTTCGAGACTTCGGAGGGATTCGACTTTTTCCTCGCGAGTTTTTCCGAGCGGGATGATTTACTTACCCAGTGGATAGCTTACACGCCGGCCGCCGCAGGCGTCAGCCTAGGCATTCGTCCGGCATTTCTTCGCAAGCTGGGGGAGACGTGGGTACGGCGGGTACTTTACAGTAAAGACAAGCAGCTCAGCCTTGTTACTCACATTCTCGATCAGTACCGCGTTTCTTTCGAGAAAGCGACAGAGCCGCTTGACTTGGTGCAGTTTGGACGTTTTGAACAGCGTGATGGGCCTCTTCCTTCACTACGCACGAGTTTGCTTCAAGGATCCCGCGTTCGCGCACGAGAGAGAATGGCGTGGGATCGTTTTTCAGGGGTTCCTGCAAGGCTCTGTAAAGCATCGGGCGTCTACAGACGCGTTGGTACCATATGTTGAAATTCCACTAGGAGCGACTGGTAAGCCACTTCCGTTCTCGCATATTGTGCTAGGCCCGGGTGTCGATGCTGTTCGAAACGAGAAGAGCGTTCGCGAGTTCTTGCTCCAAAACCACACACAGGTGAAGGTTCGGGGATCAAAGGTGCCTTTTAGGAATGTCAAGTAGTGTGCGGTCATCAACTGACGGCTTTGTAGGTAGTCCCCTCCCGTCCACCGCCGCGATCCAGCTCCCATCCTCGCGCCGATGCGCATCAATGTGGTGCATCCCGTTCGCGTTCCAGCCGCCGCCGCGGGCGGCGAGGATCGGAGCGGTGGCCGCCTCTTCTTCGCGATACGAAGTTGGCGTCAGCTCTGTGATCCGGAAGGCGCGCACGGCAGTGCCGTAGGAAGGACGCCCCACCTGCGCGAAGCGTAAAGGAACGCCGTCGTGAATGACGACACGTCCGGCCGGACGCGCTCGCGTATCGCCGGCAACGATCGGACTGGACGCATGCTCGCGATACGAGCCCGTCAACTCGTCGGAAAAGAAAAGCCGCAGCGTGTCCGGGCTGGTATACACGAAGAGCCACCACCTCCCTTCCCATCGGAACAGCGTCGGGTCCGCCCCTTCGATCGAGAGCAGATCGCCTGCATACGTCCAGTCCGTCGGAAAAACGAGCGCAGCGATAGAGACGGACGCCATGCGCATTCTCAGGCGTCATGTACGTTTCACCGTCCCATTCGAAAACGTGCGGATAGGAGAGGTGGAACGGCTCGCGAAGAACGACTCCGCCGTAGCGCCAGTGCACGGCGTCGTCGCTCTCGGCGAACGCGATCACGGGCACTTGGTGAGGCTGTATATCAAGGCGCTGACATAGCTAACCGCAAGAACCGCAGCCCTAGAATCGTCCTCGTCCCGTGCCACGTGAACAGATGTCCCGGGAATGGACCGACCACGCGCGGCCCCTCGATCCCGGCGGCGTCCTCGGATGTGAACAGATACGGCTCATCCGGCAGGAAGACGATGTCGGGTTTCTGCGAGAGCACCTCGTCGAGCGTGAGTGACGGGTAGCGTTCGCGATCGTGCAGCACGTTGCGGCCGCCGATCGATTCGACGAGGTTGGAGACGTAGGTATCGCCGCCGCACCACATCCACGGTTTCTTCCAGATCGGAACGGCGAAGGTGAATGCGCCGATCGCTCCGCGCTCATGATCGAGCGCATCACGCAGCTCGCGCGCTTTTTCGACGCACTGATGAATCACGCCGAGGGTCGTGATGAGGTCGGAGACGTCGTCGACCGTCTTCGGTTCGGTGACGAACACCGCCGCGAACTCAGCGATTTGTTTGGCGTGCCGCTCCAGGTTCTCTTCGAGGTTCATGTAGACGAGGTCCGGAGCCAGCGCGCGGATTTCGTCGATGTGCGGATTCTTCGTCCCGCCGACGCGCGGCCGTTCCACTCCCTCGGGGAAGATACAGAAGTCGGTGATGCCGGCGACGGCGTCTCCGGCACCGAGGTCGAAGAGAGTCTCGGTTAGAGAAGGGACGAGCGACACGACGCGGGTGGGCGGCGCGGAGAAGTCGAAATTGCGGCCGAGAAGGTCCTTCATTCGCGAAGCCAACTATGCAACTAAACCAGATTGGCTCAAGAGCAAGCCGCATAGCAAATAGCACTGTCATCCTGAGCCGCCGGAGCCGCGTGATCGCGGAGCGATTGCGTGGCGCAGAGCCTGCCCTGAGCGCAGCCGAAGGGACGGTCGAAGGACCCCCAAGTTGTATCCCGGTTGGGCGGCGGAATGGTCGATAGCCGCCGCCCGAC
>JADGNY010000039.1 GCA_017883235.1 Thermoanaerobaculia bacterium
GGTCACGAACCCTGGACATCGATGGAGTATAGGTCCGCTTCTCCTCAGGAACCTGAATTCGTCGGTTCCTGAAGCGTGATCGTTTTCCCCGTGAAGGCCTCGACCGACTCGCCGTTCACAAGCGGCCGGATCCAGAACGTTCGGTTCGGCAAGAGGGTGAGGTCGTAGGGCGGCAGGTCGGGCCGGAGTTCTTTAACGAGCTTTCCGGCATCCACCGCTCCTACCCGGAAGACGACCAGCGTCCCGGCGTTCCCCAGTATTGCGGTGCGAATCTCCGGTTCGATCTGGTCCATGTACTGATTCGCGAGAACGAGTCCCACCCCGTACTTTCTGAGCTCCGCAAGCATGTTCGCAAGCGCGAGCGTCGTGAAGGTCTGGAACTCGTCCATGTAGATGAAGAAGTCGCGCCGCTCCTTCTGCGGCATGTCGGCGCGCCCGAGGCCAGCAAGGCCGAGCGCAGTGACAAGGAGTCCGCCGAAGAGCATGGCGGGCGCCTCCCCGATCTTGCCCTTCGAGAGGTTCACGAGGAGCACCTTGCCCTCATCCATCGCCGTCCGCGGATTGAAGGTGCTTTTCGAAACGGTCAGGATGCGGGAAACGAAAGGATCGACAAGCAGGCTTCCGAGCTTGTTCTCAATCGGAGAGACCGCCTCCGCACGCTGGCGGCCGAGTTTCTCGAATTCTACGGTCCAGAAACGCTTGACGTGCTCGTTCGTCGAACGCTCCGCCGCCTCCTTCCGGAAGTCTTTGTCGTGGAAGAGCCGCACCACGTCCGCGAGCGTCGCCTCCGGCTGCTCCAGAAGAAGCAGGAGCGCGCTTCGGAGGATGTATTCGAGGCGGACGCCCCAGGCCTCGGAGAAAATCTTCTTGAGCGCTTCGACGATCCCGTTCGCCGCGACCGAGCGCCGCAAGGGCGAGACGCCCTCAAGCGGATTGAATCCGAACTGCTGCGTCGGGTCTGGGACATCCAGATAGATGAGGTCCGGCTTGCGCGACTCCGGCATCCAGAGCGCGAGACGCTCCGCGAGGTCGCCGTGTGGATCGAAGAGAGCGAGCCCATGCCCGGCAAGGATGTCCTGGCGGATTATGCCTTCGAGGAGCGAAGACTTGCCCGTGCCGGTTTTCCCGATCACATACATGTGCGCGAGGCGGTCCGCGGGACGACTCCCGAAGTGACGCCGCATGTCGCGCCAGTACGTCTCTCCGATGAAAGTGAGCGGTTCTCCGCTCATGCGGCGGAGCTCTTGGTTTCGCCTTCCTTGACTGCAGGCGGTCCCGGATCATTCTTTTCCGCGGAGGTCAGGCCGTAGCGGGCGTAGAGCGCCGGCAGGCGCACTACATCTTCGGGCCGCAGCAGATACGTACCCGTCGACTTCGAAGGTCGAAGTCCGAGGCGGCGTCGCACGATGGAGCCGACCCAATGCGGCGTGATGCGGCGTTCGTATTCGTGGCCGTAGCGGGCGAGAAAAGCGGAGGTGATGTCCTGGATTGCGAGCCGCGCCTCGGGACCCTTCGCGACCAGTTCCCGGATGACGCCCAAGACCTGCGCCTCGGCGGATTCCGAACGTTCCTCTACAGCGTCCTCGTTCAACTTCCCGAGCAGACCGACGACACGGTCACGCGCAGACGCATCGTCGATCACCGAAACGAGAGGCCCGAAAATTTGTTGCAGCCTCGGCTCGAGATCGCGAGCGCCCGCGCGGTCGTACCGCCGCGCGTCCTTGAAGTGTCTCAGACGATAGAGGAGCAGTTGGTTGCGCAGGCTTCGGGCCTCCTCGTGGAACGAGTCGTCGAGATTCAGCGGAATCTCGCGTCGCAGCGAGCCGCCGCGCATGTCCTCGGTGACGCAGCGGCTCTCCAAGGCGCGGTCCTGGAAGAAGCCGCGGGTCGCCACGATCTTCGGCCCGAAGACGTGGTACGCCCGCGGGTCGAACTCTTTCTTCGGGGAGACTTCCGTGCGAAGGACGGGGAAGCCTCTCGCATTTCCATTGTTGAGGATCTTAACCACTTCGCTCTTTTCATCGCTCGCCCGGAAGTCTCCCTCGTCGAGGATGAGCGTCCCGCGGAAGGCGTCGAGGAGCCGGAAGAGCGGCGACACGGTACTGGCCGCTGAGGCGAAGATGGCGAAGCGGCAGAGCGAGCCTACCGCGAGGAGAAAGCGGGTCTTGCCGGTACCGTAGCCACCGCGAATACGGACATAAGGGACTTCGTGGAAGGCATCGTAGACCCAGGTGAAGAGGATGTAGTAGGTAGCGACCGTCTCAAAGTCTTCCGACATATCCACGTAGCGGTGCACGAAGTCCCGGATGCGGGAGATGAGGGCCGCCTCGTCGCCGTACTCGGTTGGTTCGGACGCGAAGAGCACCACCCCGTGCTTCACAAGGTTGTTGGTCGGTGAGTACGGCACGAGGCGCTCCAGAGGAGAAAGAAGGACGCTCTCTTCGTAGCCCCAAGCATCCGCCGTACCGGAGACGAAGCGAGTTTTGCGCTCTACCGGGTCGTAGACCATCTCCACCAGCTCGCCGTTCGGAAGGATGGCGGAGGCGGTCGGTGTGACGGTTACCTTCTGCTCCGGCTTCTTCTCCGGTTCAGCCGGTGCCATAGATTTCGTAGGTGAATTCGAAGCGCTCCAAGGCGTCGAGCGCCTGAGAGAACGTCATCGACTCTTTATCCATCAGGAACTGCACGACGTCGCCCTTGGCTCCGCAGCCAGAACAGGCGTAGGTGTTCGTCGCGGGATAGACGCTGAAAGAAAGCTCCCGATCGTCATGGAAGGGACAGTGCGCGACAAGCCGCTGGCCGCGCGCCTGGAGTGTGGCGTACTGCTCAACGATGTCGTGGAGCTTCACCCCTTTTCTAAGGCCTTCCGCGCGCTGCCGGATGGATTTGAGGAGCGGACGAAACTCGCGCACGGTGGGCGGCGTGTCGGAAGGGTCGTTCTCGTCCGACGAAGCGCTGGCCAACAGGATTTCGAAATCGAGTCTGGTTTTCTCCTGGAAGACGAAGAAGTCGGTCACGTCGAGAGCGCAGGCAGGGAGCATCACGATTCTCGCGCGCGGCAGGATGCTTTGGACTTTCTTCGCCGCGATCTCGCCGACGCGATCGCGGTTGAAACAGACGTAGACGTGCTTGACCGCTTCGAAATACGGAGCCCATTCTTCAAGAAAGACGTCTGCGCCAGCCGTCGAAGTGACCGCGGTAAAGTCATTCGCTTCGAGGACGAGACGGTTGAACTCACCGTCGCAGATCACGACCCGATACGGTTTCCGGGCGAGCATTTCGGCGCCGTAGAGTTGCGCGTCGAGCTTCGGATCGGAGATCACCTCTGGAGTATCGGAGATGTCCGTAGGAGATTTCGCGTAGCGGAAGCCCAGCACTTGGCGCTTAGGGCCGAAGACGGGAATCGTGATCCGTTCGCCGTTCCAGCCGAGTAGATGGCGTTCGATGATCGTCGCCGGAATGCCTCGACCTTTGAGGTAGCTCCGGATCTCCTCCGGAAGGAAGTTGTGAAACTTCTCCGCGCGTACACGCGGCCAATTGATGATGTTTAACATGCCGCTCAGCGTAGCGGGAGCAATCTCCGCGCGCGAGGGGGCAGAAATACCGCGGCACGGTTCCTGTCCCACAGCAAGGTACTTGTGCACCCTCGCTTATACGGGTCGGTGCATTAAAGTGATTCGTTATGCTCGACACCACTAAGACCGCGCTTCGCGCGTTGCTTCCCGATGCCAATGAAACTGAGATCCAAGCCGCTGATGAGAGGTTTCGCCGATACTTTCAGCTCGCATTAGAGATCTCCCAAGCCGCCGACGAACACCTCTCGGGGGCAACTTTGACTCATTCGGATCAGGGAGGTAACGTGGAGCAGGGGCAGGTCGACCCCACACGAACCTTAACAAACACCGGATGAAGCAGCTTTTTGCTTACATCCGTGTCTCTGACCCGAAGCAAAAGACCGGAGTATCCCTCATCGAGCAACGGGCGATCATCGAACGTTACGCCGAGCGAATCGGCGCGGTCATCGTCGCTTGGTTCGAGGAGACCCGCACCGCCGCGAAAGCTGGCAGGCCAGTCTTCACGAAGATGCTCAGCCTCCTCAGGTCCGGCAAGGCCGAGGGCGTCATCATCCACAAGCTCGACCGCGGCACCAGGAACTACCGCGACTGGGCTGCGATCGACGAACTCCTTGATGCCGGCGTCGGCATCTATGTCGCGAACGACAACCTCGACCTCCGCACGCGCGGCGGCCGGCTCGCCGCCGACTTGCAGGTGGCGGTGGCAGTCGACTACATCAGGAACCTCCGCGAGGAGGCGCTGAAGGGAATCCATGGGCGCCTGAAGCAGGGCATCCTCCCGAATGCCGCCTCGGTCGGCTACCTGGACCGCGGCGCAGGCAATCCCAAGGAGATCGACTCCAAGAAGGGGCCGCTCGTGCGGCGTCTCTTCGACCTTTACGCCACCGGCGGCTATACCCTGCGCGAACTTGTCGAAGAGGGCAAGAAGATCGGCCTTCGGAATCGCAACGGCCACGCGTTCTGCCTCCAGCAGATCGACGATGTGCTCAGAAATCCCTTCTACATGGGCGTCATCCGTTCAAGGCGTTACGGGCTCTTTCCCGGCAGGCACCAACCTCTCGTGAGCGCCGCGCTCTTCGAGAGGGTGCACTCGGTTCTTTCCGGCCGATACGTCCGGCGCACGAAGCGGTTCTCGTTCCTCTTCAGGCGGTTCATCCGCTGCGAGACCTGCGGCCGGTCGCTATCCGGTTCCGAACGCAAGGGCCGCGTCTATTACCGGTGCCCTACGATCGCCTGCCCCACCACTTCGTTGCGAGAAGATGCCATCGAAGAGGTTGTCAGGGAGGAACTCCGGAAGGTCACGCTCGGCAAAGAGGAGGCGGCTCTCCTCGATGCGGAACTCTCTGCAACACTTGCGGACGAGACGTCCCTCAGGGCTGCGAAACGCGCTGCGCTTCAGGAAACGCTCGCCACCACAAATGCCCGGCTCGCCCGACTGACGGATCTTCTCCTTGATAGCAAGATTGACGCTGCCGCCCATGACGAAAAACGCGCTGCGCTCATCATGGAACGCGAGGGGCTCACCCAGCAGATCGCCGAGATTGAGGCAGGAAACATCAACCTCCGCGCCGGCATCGCGAAAATGTTCGAACTGCTGGCATCCGCGGAAACGCTGTACGAATCGGCCGACCCTGAGAAAAAACGTCAATTGCTCGAAATCGTGACTTCGAACTGCACCGCACATGGGAAATCGCTAAGTTTTTCAATGCGGGAACCGTTTGCGACGTTCGCAAAGCGTGATTCTGTCAAGAACGGTGGACAGTTCTATGACACGGTTCGGACTTTCTTGGCCGAGGCCCTGATTTCCTGGGCTAAGAACTGTCCCCGTGACCTAGCTGATGCTCTTCAGTCTATCAAGCTGGAGGGAGTCGTAAAGCTCCGGCACGTCGCCTAAATCAGAGACACGGATACGAGGACCCGCCAAACGGCGGGTCCCTCCGTTTGAAGTCCCTGAAGTCCCTAAAGTCCCTGAAGTCCGTCCAGGCATAGATTGGGGATGACCACTATCAATCACTTTGCCCTCTTCTTATCCGAATCCGTACCGACCTCAATGATGTGCTGACGGTACGCCGCAGTAAGCCCGAATCTCTCAGCACCACCTACGATCAAGGCTAAGTAATCTTGGGTAGGCCGCAAGCTATCCGAGATTCGATCGCTGTTCGCAAAATACGTGACCGCCTCCACCATTCCGTCCTCCATAGTGACGCTCACGCTACCCCGATGATAGCCCTTCTCGGAATCATCTAAACTGGTAAGCTGATCCGCTTCCATTGCAAACAGAACGCCTTCGACCGCTCCGCTTGTCGCTGCGACGAGATTCGCCTTCCCGCTACCGTTCTTACTTCGCTTGTTGAAGCAAAGCTGGAAGCCCGTAGCCAAGCCAACGCCGCGAACCTTCACCGCACCGACACGTCCGGTCAGTTGATCCAAATCCATGTTGGAGCCGTACGCAAAATAGAGTGTCATAGCGTCTTGCACATTTCATACACCAGACCCTAGGTTCGCCGCGGCCGTGAGCACCGCGATCATTAAGCCAGCTCTTGGATTCTAGCCGCCAGCTTCTCGGCATCTCGCTGAAGAATCGCCCGCGCGCACGGCAAGCAATAACGAGCCCAACCTCGTCCCTTCTTGATATTCAAACGCTTCGCACCCTTCGGAATTCGGTGTGATTTGTTGCCCTGACAGTTATGGGAGTTCCCGGCAGTATCCAAGAAGGTTGTAATAACCGTGGTTTTAACGCCCATCGAAGAGTTCCTTGGACGCCTCCGCGACGATCTTGGCGAAGCCGTTTTCGATGGTGTCGAGTTGCGGTCGCGTAAGCTCATCCCACTTGCCGCGCTTCCCTCCAACAAGGGCGCGAGCATGTCGGTTCAGCGCGGCGATCGCAACGACGAGGTTCGTCTGGTTGAGATGTTTCTTGTCGAGTTCATGCCCTTCCGGGTTCGCACTATTCTGCCTCAGCAACCGAAGAGCTTCGGTCCTGATCATCATCTGAACGGACTGACGCTTCGCCTGTCGCTGTCGGAGTTTTGTCGTCGGCACGGGCTCTAACTCTTCAAGTGCATCGCGAACCTCCTCCCCGGTGTAGCCCTTTTCTCTTAGAAGCCGAAGGGCGGCCAGCGCTTCTGAATCGTCCGCGATAAGCGGGATCTCTTCGATCTGGACCCCGGCCTGACTCCTCACATCCACCGACGTTTCATAGCGATCGGCGGACACTACTGGCTCGATCTCAAGTTCATCCGCTGAGGCGAAATCAAGATCCTCCATCGGCAGAAGCTGATCAAAGTATTCCTGATCCGCTTCGCTGTAGCTCTGAAAATCTTTCCACCGGCGCGCGATGTTTGCGCCGGCGTGAAATACGACGACGCCTTGATTCACGAGATCGCCGGGAGCATTCTGCTTCACGACCCGCATGATCCTGCCGACGAACTGAATGAAGGGTGACAGGTTGCTAAAGATACTGAACACCGCGGCGACGGCGAGGTAGGGATGATCGAATCCTTCCGAGAGCTTGCGGACCTGCACAATCACATCGAGCTCGTGATTGTCGAGCTTCTGTAGCACGCGCTTGTTTGCCTGTGCGTTCTCACGAGAGTGAACGTAATCAGCTCGTTGCCCTTTGCTCCTATAAGCTTCGACGATCTGGCGGCAGTGTTCGTAGTTGAGGGCCGACGCGATGACCTTAAGGCGTTGCTCACCGGAGGCGGCGCGTAGTTTCTGAAGCTCGCGGATCGAGGCGTCGACGATCGTGTTGAGCGTCGCGGTCGAGGTTACGATGCTCCGTCGGAAGTCAGCGTCCGTCTCGCCGAGTTGACGGACTTCGTCCAATGTAACGTCGATCTCGGCACCATCCTCTCGCCGTACATAGCGTAGAGTCCGGGGATTCAGCACGACCGCTTTCAGGCGCTTCACGTAACCCTCTTGGATCGCGCGCGCGACTGGATAGGAATAGATGATTTGACCAGCCATCAACTGACCGTCCGCCCTTTGCGGTGTTGCGCTGAAGCTCACGATCTTGGCCGCGGGAAACTTCGCGCGTAGGACGTCCCAGCTATTCGCGACGTTGTGATGCCCTTCATCGAAGAGGATCAAGTCAAAATAGTCATCCGACAAACCGCTCAGCCACTTGTTCTCAGTCCCTTGCAACTGGTGGATATTAGTGACGACGACGTGAGCCTCATCGAGATCGCCGCGATTGCTGCTGGTTCCGCGAATCTCCGCCGGCTCTGGATAGGGACCGCTAGCGAGGGCGCCTGACTTGCGATAGAACATCTCGGGATTAGTCGGATCGAAATCTTTCTGGAGCTGTTCGGCGATCGGAACGCCAGGTGCCACCACGAGGGTACGAGTCGATTCGAAGGCGAAAGGAGCGAGGGCGATGCAGCCCGACTTCCCGCAGCCGACCGGCAAAACGACGCCAACCTCGCGAGGTGCAGTGCCATCCTTCGCGTAGGCTGCCAATTCAGCGTATGCCTCTCGTTGCGGAGTTCGAAGACCAGGGTTGTCTTGAATACTGAGTTGTCGATTCTTGAATGGGTTAGACATATTCCAGGAAAATTTTAGCACTCTCATCGATTGAGTGCCAGCAAGAGCGCACGCTAGCCGTGCGGATAACTTGATTGCCCTTCCCACGGCTACCTTGTGTTGATTCTGCAGTGGCTCGCCGCCAGTCCGTCTGCGTCCACCTTTGACGCGGGTCTCCTGCGGTTCTAAGATGAAGGCGAAGTTTCCTCCTCCAAACACTCCCACCTTTCATGCCTGAGTCCCTTCCCGCTGACTCCGCGGAGCCCCTCTCCGAAAGAGAACTCCGATCATTGATCGCCCGGCATCTCCCCGCCTGGCTGCAGGCCTGCGACGCCGACGATGGCGACTCTATCGTCCTCCATGAGGCCGCCTTTGGTACCTCCACCCACGAGCTCTTCCTCTTCGCGTGCGCGATCAAATATGCGGCGGCTAAGGGTAAGCATGTGCATGTGGCCGCTGGAAGCGGCAGGGCGAGACACGAGCCCGAGGCCGTTCTGAAGGCGCCGCTCGGAGCAGTCTATCGGGAGAACTCTGCCGGCAAGTACCGCAGGCTCACTCGCCGCAACCCGAAAAGAACGAAGCCAAAGAAGTAATTCTCGCCCATCGGCGCCTCGTCGTAGCCTTGAATCTCCATGTCCGATTGGTTAGCGCATCGCTGAACGAAGAGCCTGGCTGTGAATAACTGCGCAAGCCCTTCTTTCTACGCGGGCTTCGGGTTTGCGACCATCCAAACCGAGCCATTCATCGGGCCGGCAACGGCGGGCGTCCATGTGATCGCGCTCATCCCGAAAGAGCCGATGACGGCTCTCGAATTGGCCTACTACGCTGCGCTGATCAACTACGCTTCGCGGCGACTCTCGTACGGGCGGCGTCCGATTCTTCGTCGCCTTGCGCGAGTGGATTTGAACCGCTTCCCTCTTTCGACCACTGACGTTCGGAGCATCCAAACAGGAGTCTGAGCGGAGAGCCACGGCGTGATGCGTTCGGTGTTCAAATGACGGCCTTGACTTTGCGGCTAGTCGAGTTACGGTTAATGCCAATGCCACAGGATGAACTGATCACACACGAACAAGGCAACGACGAGGCTTGGATTTGTCTGTGCGGAAACAAACCGTCCGCGGATGGCTTTTACCCTTGCGACGAGAAAGGCAGTGAGATGGAACCTGTCAGTGGCTGGAAGGGACTCTACGTCTGCTTTCGATGTGGAAGGATCATCGAGCAGGATTCGCTGCACGTCGTCGGACGAAGTCGGCATCCCATCGGCTAGAAAGCTTCTGGGCAACACCTTACGACACGCCCATTCAATCGCCGGGCGCAGCGAGCCTAACGTCGAGCTCCGATCGGTAGCTCGGCAGGTTTCCATCACGTAGGTATTGGAAGTAGGCGCCGAAGTTCTTCGGCGTCACGAAGTTGAAGCAGTAACGCGTCGCTTCGCCACGAGCCGCGAGTTGCTGGTTCAACCGCTCGAAATGCGCGGTCCCATACTCTGCCTTCTTACGGTTCTCCTCGGAGGGGTCGCGCAACTCCTCGTCGCCTTTGACTTCGACAACTGAAGTGAGATGGCCGATTCGGATGAAGAAATCCGGACTGAACTTTCCTCGTTTCGGATGTTCACCCTTCTTCCATGCGTAATCGATCTCGTAGAAGCGAATCGGCGTCGACTTGATCCAAGCATCGATCGAGTTGATGTTCGCATCAGACAACAGATGCGCAATGAAGCGCCTCTCGGTTTCGGCATCAGCAATCACGGCGTTGACGGGCGATTTCAAGTCGCGTGGATTTGCAATTTCGATCCTGCGAAAGAGCGCCCCAGGGTCGATCACCTCGTCGAAGAACTCCTGTTGCTCATCGCGGAGTGACGCGCGCGTTTCCCGCGTGAAAAAGAGCGTCTTGTCCCGACGGAGCTCGGCGGCGCTCACGCTTTCTGCCGGTCGATCGAGCGTCGTGATGCCGTACAAATCGGTAGCAACTGCCTTGTAGCGGACTGTTTCAGATGACTTCCTGCGCAGCGTTCCGAGGGACTGAAGAAACTTTTGCTTCGCGTCCTCCGTTGCAACATTCATACGCACTCGCTTCAACGACTTCTCCACGATCCTTTGAAGGACATCCACGGGGAACTTCGTCGTATACCTGCCTGGCGGCCATGCACTAGGATCTTCTGCGTCCTCGGCCTCTACGAGACGAGCGAACATTTCGGCCGCGACCTCCTCGACGGTGTACGTTTTATGACGAATCTTGGTCTGCCATTTGAATCGCTCACCCGAGTCGGCGCGCTCGAACACTGTCTCCACGGCCTCTGTTGCAAGTCCGGCGGGGAGATCGACGTAGCCTTTTGCAAACAGCTCGTATCCCCTTGCAGGCGATTTCTTAGCGAAGACCGCGTCGAGCCGGTAATGGATGTGATCAAGTGAGAAATGCAGCGGGTGACCGGCGATCACATCAGTGGTGATCCGCTTCTCGACCTCTAACATCTCATCGACAAGGCGACGGATGCGGCCGGCCCAGGCATCATGATTGAAAACAGTGACCGAGGGTTGCGCGCCGGTTTTCCAACTGTCTGGAACGCGCAATCCGCGGCCAAGAACCTGGGAAATTAGGAGCTTGCTGTTGAAGGCTCGTTCCTCGTGCGGAACAATCTGAAAGACGCGCTTTACGTCCCAGCCTTCGTTAAGCATCGACACGGAAACAATCCACTCGACTTTGCTCGTCGGCGCATCGACAGCGTCGAGCTTTTGAAGGTCCGCTGCGTCGCTATGAATTACCAGCACGCGCGCGGCTGCCTCGTCAGCTGACAGATCCGCGTATTCGATTAAGAATGCGCGAAGCTCGTCAGCAACGTCATCGCAGCGCGAGATCGACGGCGTCACGACGATGGTAAGCGGTAAGAGATGATGAGATTTGACCCTCTTCTTAATGTCTTCGTGTCGCGCGAGAATTAGTTGCCATTTCTCGTCATGGCCATTCGTGGGTGGACCGTCCGTGACGTAGTCGACTTTCTTCACATACCGTTGCTCCATCGCTTCTCTTAACGAGTAACGGTAGATGACATCAGCAAAATAGTCGTCGCCCACATAGCACGTGCCGGACACCCCAACGACATAGCGGAAACCATACGCCGGGTCGATGAGGAACTCTTTCCACTTCTTGGCCCGACCGGCTGACTCGTTGGCCACGTGGTGCGCCTCGTCGTTCAGGACGGCCGTACGTTCGCCCCGGCCGCGTAAGCTGTCACGAACCGACGACCCTACGTGCTCCAGAACGGCATGGTAGTTTTCGACGCAAATCGCGCCGTCGGTGATGGTCTCTCTAGCATTAATGATGGTCGGCGTCGTTATCTTTGCCTCCGCAGGCAACAGGTCGCGAAGCTCACGTTTGCCAGCGAGCTGCCGGAATTTCGTCAGGAGACCTGACTCAATTGTCGTTGACGGGCAAAGAACGAGTACTCGATCCACAGCTCCTTCGGCAAGGAGGATTGCAGCGATCCCGTACAGCACGTAACTCTTTCCAGTTCCCGTAGCGAGATCGATTGAGGCGGAAAGTTGCGCTGGTAGCTGGAGGTGACGCTCCATGTTCTGCCACGAGCCGTAGCGCTCCTGGAGGACGTCGCTCTCATCAAAGTTTTCTTTGGCGAGATCCCGCAACGAGCCATACTCCCCGCTGAGGAGATATCGGAGCGAAGTGTGAATCGCGGCTTTCTGGTATTCGCGATCGTCGCACAGCGCGTCGAGGAAAGGGTCGTAGCGCGACTCATCCCACACCGAACGGCTGACGCTCGGAGAAACCTTTAGAACAAGTTCCTCGTTGCGGAATTGTTTACTATCTGCACTACGCGGCATGTTGACGACGATTACGCACGGTCCGCGCAGGTCCGCCCGACAGCAGACCGAATTTGTTTCTTGGAATGATCTCGCGGGATTCGTTGCCGTAAATGTCGATGAAGACCGCCATGACCTGTTTTCCGATCGAATCAACAGGTATCGGCACCTCCCACGAAGCACGCTGCAGATCGTTCGCGAGATAGAACTTATCCAGGTCGAAGACCTCGCCGTCGTAGTCGAGGTCAAGCATGAGCATGGCGAATGTTTCGAGCCCGCCGGCAACGTCGACGCCGTGCGTTCGAGTCGTGCTGGCGAACGATCGAATGCGCAGCACAGCTTCTCGGCCCGTTCCACCGGTCGTTTTCCGCGCGCTGGCGAGCCACGCGACGCGCGGCGGCCGTATAAAATCGAAGCCGACGGCGTCCACGGTCGCGTTGATCGCACCCTCGTCGCGAGGCTGCTCAAGAGCTGTGAATGACCGCGTGTGTAGTTCGTTGATGATCGAGTACGGAATCCTGAGCGCGTAATAGCGGACGCCGTCAAAGTCGAGGTAGTCCTGTTGGAAGTCAAAACTGCCGCGCGGCGCAATCATGAAGAACCGCTTCCCGATTTGGTTGCCGATCGCCACGTGAAGGTCGCGTACAGTCTCCTCATCGATGCGCTTACCTGCCAGCTCGTCATGATTGAAGACAAGCACGCTGCTGCCCTTGAGCTTTCCATCCAATTGCAGGCCAGCTATTTGGTGCGGTTCGTCCTTGCAGCCGAAGAGCTGGAGTGCGAAGAACCGCCAGTCTTGCCACGGTAATTTGCGCAGGGAGGCAAAGTCGTAGAGACCGGCGTTGTAGAGCGTAAAGGCGGCGGGCCCTACTTGACGGCGCATTCCGTCGAGCGCGCCGCTGAGGTGAAGAAGGCGCTTTTGAATCGTGTAGATCGAAAGCTTTCCGCAGTCGACCGCAATCCATCGACGACTTAGCTTCTCGGCGGCGATGCACGTAGTTCCCGAGCCCGCAAAAGCATCGAGGACAAGGTCACCTTCGTTCGAAGACGCTCGAATAATCCTTTCAAGGAGAAGCTCAGGCTTCTGAGTTGGATACCCGGTGCGCTCCTTCGAGACATTGATCACTGCCGGGATCCTCCAATAGTCCTTCATGATCACATCTGCGTAGTACCGGCCTTGTTCGTCCTTTTGTTCGTTAAAGAATGGCTTGTCGTAGTACTCGCGTTCTTTTTGAACATTGAACAGCTTCTGTCGTGCGTTCTTCGCGTAGAATAGGATTGTGTCGTGTTTCCTGCTGAAACGGTCGCGGGAGGCACCGCCAGTCGCATAACACCATGCGATTTCGTTCATGAAGTTTTGCTCACCGAACACTTCATCCATAAGGACCTTCACGTAGTGCGCCTTTTTGCCGTCGAGGTGAACGTAGATGCTCCCATCCTCCGACAAAAGCTCTCTCAGCATGACGAGGCGGTGACGCAAGAACTCGAGAAAAGCTGCGCCAGTGATGCGGTCCTGGTACGCCTGTTCATCGTGACTGCCCCGGAACTCCTTCTTGGTCGCAAACGGCGGATCGATGTATACGAGACGCACGCCAGACGTGCCGTCGGCGTTACGCAACTCTCCGGCCTCCTTCATTTGGAGCAGCGTCTTCATCGCCTGAAGGTTATCGCCGAAAATCAACTTGTTGTGCCACCCCGTCCCTAGACCAAATGTGCTGACAGGTTGTAGAGGGACGGACATGATGTCAGCAAGGATTTCTTCCTCGCGCTCCTTTCCGTCGTAAACCAACTCAGCCTCGCGCTTTTCAGGCGGAAAAAGAAAGCGCGCCCATTCGGCGGGCAGGCTTTCGCCGTGGCGGAGTGCGTCGATGACACGCTCCAGAAATTTCTTATCCATTAGTCGTTGATGGGAGTGTCGCGGCTTTGGTGTTGGTTCAATTGAACCGCGTATTGACCCATTTGGAAAGGCCCCGCCATTATCCACAGGCTACGGACGAATAATCGCTGGCCACGGTGTACAGCGTCCGCGTTGTGCGCCGGAGTTGGCTCGTTCCGAACCGGAGGGCTGGATGCCGCCTACGAGTAGGGCACGGTAGGTAATTTTGCCACGCCCCGGCAAAGGAGCTGGACCGGCGTTTACTCACCGGCGAGCCGGTCGGCCCGCCCTTTGTAGAGCCAACGTCGGGTCCGCATGCCTGAAATGAATGAGCCGCTTCGGCTAGAAGCGCCTTAGTGGGGCATGTTCTAACTGTTGGCGTTCAAGCACTTAACGGTCCGACCCTATTCATACGCCTGCACACTGGAATACACCCGGAGTTCCGCCAGACCCATCTTGCGTTCGACAAGAGAGGTACGCCCGACGCTTGCGACGTCTTCTAAACTGTGAGAAAACGCTAGCCGGGCGAGGCCGCCACCGACTTTGGGTCTCGCTCCTGCCCAGCCGTATTGCGGTTTCACGATCCGTACCCTTCGCCATATCGCGAGCAGAATCGCTCTGATTGACCCCTTCGAAGGGTTGATTCCCCTATCGCACGATGCGCCAACCGTCGTCATACCGCCGAAAGGTCGCGCTCTCGGTTCGCTGACCAAAACAGCGGCCCTCCCCAAAAGGCGTGGGGCGCTTCACCAGGGTGAACTCGACAGTGGCGCTTGTGCCGTCCGACTCGGAAACGATGCCGGTCACCTCACCGAGATCCTCGATGCAAAGCTTAACGTCAACCAGACCCCGATTTTCGCTAAGCTCATACTTCTTGCCCAGAGGTGTGAGTTCCACGTCGAAGTGATAGCCCCGCTCGTCGCGGCACCGGTTGTCTCCGGTCGATTCGGGACCGGGAGTGACCGACACCAATCCTCGCTTGACGTAATTCCCGAGCTCTCCGAAGAGTTTGGGCGGTGAGTCGCACCAGACACCATCGCCGATTCCAAAAGTATCACTACCGGCCCAAAGCGGATAACGCCCGAGTTTCACGAGAAGACGCTTAGCCTCTGCCCGCGTCAGTTGTTTGGGGGCGGCGGCCTTTGGAGCTTCAACCGCAACAGCAAGCACCGGAGTCAGAGCCGGACCACCATTCGCCCCGGCATCGGCGATCTTCTCTTCTCCCATGCACCCGAAGAGCATGAGCGTTCCCGCCAGAACGACAGCGTTCGCGACGCCGAGTATGTGCGTCCTATCGCTGGCTTTGTCCCTCCGGCAAGATACCCAGCTTGGTTTGGAGTCACGCACGAAGTTCGACACTTCAGTATGAGCAGCAGATGTAGCTCGCATGGTCACCTTCTCTCCTCTTCTAGTTTCCTGGAATGATTGTGTATTCGTGCTTCGCCTTGGATCGCTCTGCAGCGTAGGAGTCGGAGCCTTTACAGGCTTGGCCAGCCGGCCTACAGTCAAACGACCACCGGAACCGCGCAGAGCGCGCCCAGTTCACCAAAATGGGCAAAAGCGTGAAGATGGCTCCCCGCAACGAGAAAACAACCAAAATGCGCCTCATCGAACCCTCTGCGAGCCGTCAGGTCGCCTACCTCGTGAAGTCGGAGGTAGAGCGGTTCTTCGACGTGATTCCAGCAACGAACGCGCGCGATCGCCTGCTCTTCGATGTCATCTATCGCTACGGCCTGCGTCGGAAGGAAGCCGCGGCCATTCGGCGTGAGCACCTGAGAGACGGCCGCATCTGGATCACGCGCGAGAAGGGCGGGATTTCCGGGGAGTACCGGATCCATCCCGCGACGCGTCGGCTACTCTGGACGTATCTCGCATCACTCGGCGAGGATGAGCGCCCGTACTTGTTCATCAGCCGGCAGAGCGGAAACCAGCCGATTTCACCCTCTACGATCTATGGACTCTTCCGGCGCTATGCCGGCGCAGCAGACCTGCCCGTGGACCGCCGTCACCCGCACGTTCTTCGGCACTCGATCGCTGTCCACCTCATGAACGCGGGGTGGGACGCGGCCGACGTCCAGGACTGGCTTGGCCACCGCGATATCGCGTCGACGATGGTTTACGCGGCGGTCACGAACCGGCGCCGGGAGCAAAAGTACGAGGAGGCGCTTCTCTCCGACGAGATCGCTGCAAATAATGCGAGCTGACGCTCTTGCCCAAAAACGTCAAGTCAGATGATGATCCATGCCCCAACGCGACCTCAAGTGCGGCCGATGTCCCATGAGGGGAAGAGTCCGGATTGATCTTGGAGCGACTATTGAGATCGACGATTCCTCCAGTCTTTTGAACCATCGCCAGTATTCTGACCAGCGAGGTCCACCGGTCACCACTCACCAGCTACGGATCCTTCGATGATTTGGACAGCCACTCAGACGTCAGATTCGTCCGCACGGTTCCTGGAGGATCTGATTCAATAGGGCGAAATGGACCTGCGAGTGTTCTCATGCGCCTGAGCCGTGACGGATGGACGTTCTCTCCCACCGACGTTGCGACGTTCGTCCGTTGCCAGCACGCGATTCAGCTTCGCAGGCGGAGCCGCGAGGGCTCCCTCAAACCACTAGCCGGCCCAAGCACTTCGCTTCGTTCCGAGATGCTCGCACGCCGGGGAGGTGAACACGAGGACGCATACGTCGAAGCTTTAAGAGCGCAGCAGAAGTCGATTGTCGAGATCTCACGGGATGACGACGATGCTAAGGCGAAGACCCTCGATGCCATGCGCGAAGGAGCGGACATCGTGGTTCAGGCTGCGCTCCAACACGAAGGGTGGTTGGGGTACGCGGATCTGATCGAGCGGGTGCCGCTTTCTTCGACATTCGGCGATTGGGGTTACGAGGTCGCCGACACGAAGCTCTCGATGTCGGTGCAGCCGTACTTCATCCTGCAGCTCGGGATCTATAGCGAGATCCTGGAGAGTCTTCAGGGGCCCGCACCTCAGTCGATGCACCTCATCCTCGGTGACGGAACGAGGCACACGTTCGCCTGCAATGACTACTCTGCGTACCTGGGCCGCGTTCGGAGCCGCTTCATGTCTGGCTTCAAGAGCGACGTCGCAACTCTTCCGTATCCGGTAGATTACTGCGGTCTCTGCGAGTGGAACCGGCACTGCTGGCTGCATCTCGTAAAGCTCGACCACCTCAGCCTCGTTGCCAACATCAATCGAGATCAGGTAAAGCGCCTTCAAACCGTTGGCATCGACACGCTCACCGCGCTCGGGCAGGCCAATCCAAAGGCCCTGATCCCCAAGCTCGCCGCTTCGACTTTCGAGCGCCTGCACCATCAGGCGCGACTGCAACTCGAGCATCGCCAGACGGGGAAGCATCGCTATGAGTTTCTCGATCCGGAGGAACGGCGCGGATTCCAGCTCCTTCCGACGCCATCAGCGGGCGATCTCTTCTTCGATGTCGAAGCCGATCCGTTTGAAGATCTCACGTATCTCTTCGGAGTCGCGTGGAACGACGGAGACGAACAGCACTATCGAGCGTTCTGGGCGCACACGTCCGAGGAGGAGCGGCGAGCGTTCAAGGCGGTCGTCGATTTCATGCTGGAGATGCGTGCCGCATACCCCGAGGGGCACATCTATCACTACGGTGCGATCGAGGTCACGACCCTGAAGAAACTCATGGGGCAGTACGGCACTCGGGAGGAAGAGATCGACAAGCTCCTCAAACAGGAGGCATTTGTCGACCTTCTCGGAGTCGTCCGACAGTCGCTCCGGATTTCTCACCCGAGCTACTCCCTCAAGAAAGTCGAGACGTTCTACCGCGAACGCGAGTCAGACGGAGTCATCGACGCCGGCGGGGCGATCGTGGCCTACGAAAGCTGGCTGCAGGATCCTCAGCAGGAACGCCTCGACGAGATCGAGTCCTACAACCGAGAAGACTGTCTATCAACGCTGGAACTGAGGACGTGGCTGATCGCGCGCAAGCGAGAGCTGGAAGCATCGCAAAATACGCAGCTGGCGTGGAAAGAGCCGCGTACCCCTGAGCCGACACGAGAAGAACTCGAGCAGGAGAGGCTGGAAACCGACCTTCTTTCCGGGCACCTCATCGCAGCTCTCCCGGAGAATCGGACAACGTGGGATGACGATCACCGAGCGCGATGGACGCTCGCAAACCTTATTCACTACCACCGGCGTGAAGACAGGCCCGATTGGTGGGCGTTCTTCGATCGCCTGAAGATGTCGCCGGAAGAACTGATCGACGATCGCGAGTCGATCGGAATGCTGACACCAACCGGAAGGACGCGACCCGTGGCCAAGTCAATCGCTACGGAGTTTGCGTTCGAACCCCAACAGCACAAACTCGAGCCGGGCGACGGTGTCGGCGATCCTCAACGCATCAACGAGAAGGGCTGGCCCGCGCCGGCTGGAATGGTCGAATCACTGGATAACGACGCGGGCCTCATCGAGCTGAAGACGGGCGAAGGCTTTTCAGCGGACGCCTTGCCCCGCGCAATCGTTCCGGTCGGGTCAGTGGACAAAAAGAAGCTGCGGGCAGCCCTGCGACGCGTGGCGCAGGTGGTTCTCGACGAAGGACTCCACGGGACTTCATTTTCCGCTGCTCGCGACATCCTTCTCCGAAATGTTCCGAGAATCCTCGACCATTCACGGGGCGAGCGGCTCCATGGTGACCATGTCGAACTGGAGGCGGTGAAGTCAGTGGCGAGGCGTCTCGACGGCTCGTATCTCTTCATCCAGGGACCACCCGGGTCCGGCAAGACGTACGTCGGCGCAAGAATCATCGTCGACCTTGTTCACCGTGGATTCCGTGTTGGGATCTCGGCCAGCTCACACAAGGCGATCGAGAACATGCTTCATGAGGTCGAAAGTGTCGCGCTGGAAACCGGTGTCACCTTCCGCGGTCTGAAAATCTCCAGCGACAAATCACACTCTTTCGAGTCGAAGCTCGCCAATCCGAACATTTTCGACATCAAAGACAGTTTCCCGCGCGGGCAGAAGCCCGTTCCAACCGACCCTTCCATCCGGCTGGTAGCGGGAACGCAGTGGCTTTTTTCCTCGCCTGAGCACGCCCAGACGTTCGATGTTCTCGTCATCGACGAGGCCGGCCAGATGTCTCTCGCTGACGCTCTCGCCGCGGCGACCTCCGCAAAAAGCGTCATCCTCCTCGGCGACCCGCTGCAACTCGCGCAGGTCTCGCAAGGCATCCATCCCGACAACGGCGGCCTCTCCGTTCTGGAACACCTCCTCGGCAACGACAAGACCATTCCGCCCGAACGCGGAATCTTCCTTGAACGCACCTGGCGGATGCATCCCGATGTGTGCAAGTTCGTCTCCGAGGTCGTCTACGACAGCCGCCTGGAGTCGGAGGAGGGTTGTGCGAATCGGGAAGTCCGCGCGGCCTTCCTGAGCGGCACCGGCCTGCGTTACCGAGCAATCGAGCACGCGGGGAATTCAACGGACTCAATCGAGGAAGCCTCGTGGATTGCAGAGGCCATCGCTGCGATGTTGCCAGGCGGCTCGTTCACGGACCGCGAAGGTAAAGAGCGAGGCCTTCGGTCGGACGATCTGATGGTGGTGACGCCGTACAACGCGCAGGTTCGGATGATCCAGAGCGAACTGCAGAAGCGCGGCCTGGTGGTTCGGGTCGGAACCGTCGACAAGTTTCAAGGCCAGGAAGCGCCGGTCATCTTCTTCAGCATGGCGACTTCGAGCGGCGAAGACATCCCACGCTCGCTCGAGTTTCTCTTCAGCCGCAACCGGCTCAACGTCGCGATCTCACGTGCGCAATGTCTCGCGGTCCTCGTCGCCAGCCCCAAGCTTCTCGACGTCGACTGCCACACGGTTGAACAGATGAAGCTTGTGAATGCACTTTGCCGGTTCGCTGAGATGGCGACTCTCGTCTGAGACGTGATGTCACCGCGACGGTCTGCCCCACTTAAAGGAAGACGTGTTTCTCGGCTTCGCCGCCCTCGGGCCCGGCTAGCGGCCAATCCTCCTTCTTTCAAGAGCTTCTCAGGGATGCAGACACCCTCTCGAAACAGCCTGACGTAGTAGAAGGGCGGCTTTAGCCTCGACTTCCTTCCTTCGCTCAATCGCTGTGAAATCCACTACCGCGTGCGCCGGATCTGAATACTCGTCGGGCGGGCTGGTCAGCGGATCACCATGCGCTTCTAAGCCAACGTCACGGCACTCACCGACCGTAATTCCCCACACGCCAGCGGAGTCGAGTTGCCGCGTCTCCGTGTAAAGGGCGAATGCCTCAGATGCCTCACAGAGCGCCGACCTCGAGACAGATAGTCGGCCAGCGTCCTTGGGAGTGGGTTTGAACGCCTGGCTCGTAGGCCTGCCGTCCCGAACAAACGTTGGATGGACCTGACGAAACAGCACTTCGTCAATTGCCGTAAGAAGGGCTTCCGTCATTCGCTAACCCGCCGCCACGAAACGCTGCACGAACTTGCCGAGCTGACTTTCCGCCCCTGCCTCTTCAAATTGCAGCGTACTCTCATGAACCTGCTGGGATTCGGCGTGCACCGCAAGCACCTCCGCCGATTTGGTGGCCAGATCGAATGTTGCAACGATTTCCCATGCCGGCTGTGACCACTCTGCCCGAACGAGTCCTTCCGGGTCGGGATAAATGTACGGGGTCGGAAGCCCGAAGCTATCGATCACGTTCGTCAACAGCTTGCTAAGCCAAGCCAGCTGAGCAGAGTCGTAGCTCTTTCCGCCGCCGTCGAGCCAACCCGGGTGCAGCGATTCGAGCGTTTCGACCTGACCTTCAACGGGGGTCGAACACCCTCGTGACGATGGGACTGGTTCCTCACCCTCGTCAGCCAGGCGAACGTCGGTCGCGATCGCCACTCTCTGCAATGCTCCATCGGCATTGAACAGCCCAACTCCGCGAACACGGATGACGGCCGATTCGTCAATCATCGATTGCATCGCGAGTGGAAAGAGGTGGGAGGGGGATCGAACGTCTACGCGAGCGCCGCCAGGGAGGCGAAGTGCGAACCCTTCGGTATCCTTGTCAGCGGAACGCACTTCCCCGAGCAGATCAACGGTGTCCTCGTACGACGCAGCGGACAACAGAAGAAGATTCTTTCGAATTTGCCGGTCGTACTTTGCACCAACTCGTGTTCCTGGGGGCGCTACCACGACAGACTCGCCTTCTCGCAGACTGCGGCCGAATGCCGCAAACTTTGGCAAAGCCGACCGCGGAAAGCTGGCGGGAAGCGTGCGACCAGCAGCAGCTGCTATACCTTGTTCGACGAGATCACGGGCATCAACGAAGACATCGGCGCCGTCTTGAAACAAATGGCCGCTCGGAAGTTCACGCGAGAGAATCGGAACGGCGCTTCCCTCTTCGACGTTTTCGAGAACGAGACGCAATTCGTCTTCGAATCCTTTAGGCACCCTCGTTCGCGCTGGATTCCGTTCCCGGAAGAGCGCTCGCGCAACCGTCATGATCAGCTCGCGATACGCGAGCAGCTCAGGAAGAACATCGACGGGCATCGCACCCTGAAACCGGGCGCCCTGAAACACGAGGGTTGCGAAGATGTCTCGATCCATTCTTGCGTTCTGCTACGGCTCTCACGATTTGGACGACACGAGCCGATCAAGGTTCCTCTTGAACGGCCATCTTACACAGTTAGAAGTACTCAAGCCGTTCAAACTCACTGCACCCCAAGCGCCTTGAACACCGCGTCCGTCGGGTCTGCGTAGAAGCTCGTCTGGAACTTCGCGAACAGCTCTCCCGGCACAGTTGGGATCGCTCCGACGCTCGCCATCGGCAGGAGTAGACGTTTCGCACCGGCGTCGAACGCAACCTGCAGCGCCTCGGCGAGGTTCTCGACCGGCACGATGTTGCCGCCGAGGCTCATCGTCCCCAGGACGACCATCTGCTGCTGCACCGACTTGCCGAGGATGCCAGAACAGAGGGCGACGAAGGACGCAAGTGTCATCGACGTCGCCGCTCCCGTGTTGTGCAGCTCGACGAAGTGGAGGTGGTAGTCGTGATCCATCGGTTTGGCTGAGGCACTGATACGGTTCGTATTCGCCCGGAAGTAGTCGAAGCCGACCTTAACGCCTTCCTTCGCGGCGGAGCTCGAGCCGAGGCCCGAAGTCTTCAGTAATCCAGTGCCCGGGGTCAGCTGAGTCTCCAACCGGTAGAGTCCGAGGTGACCTCCGCTTCCCGTCGCAACGGTGTGGACCACGCCGGGATTCAGCGGGCTGTCGGGGATCAGCGAGCCTCCGCCCTGCTCTGGCAGAGTCGCAAACTTTTCCTCCATCGTGTCCTGATCGATGTAGGAGAAGTGAACGTCGTAGAACTCCATCCCGCCGATCTTCTTGAGTTGCTCCTTGACTCGGCGACGCGCTTCGAGCGCGTACTCCAGGCAGCGGCGCACCGCCTCCTTGTCGTACTTTTCGTTCGGGTAAAGCAGCTTCAGGAGTCCGGACACCGTGTGCTTCACCGCGATCGTGTCCCGCTGGTTCAGATCGCGGCCGAGCTTGAAGTACTTGTTGATCGCGTCACCGAAGGTTCGCTTCCGCATCTCACGCAGGAACTCGGCGAGGTAGTCGGTGATGAGGCCGTACCGGCTAGTGAAGAACTCCGGCCGCATCTTTGGAATCTCCCAACCGGGAATGTACGCATGGAACCGGTCGAAGAACGCCGAGTCGATCATCGCCTCGGGGAACGGTGAGAGCAGATGGCTGGTCTTCACCAGCGTATCGACAGATGTGATGTTGCCGATGAAAACCATCGACGCGTACGCACTCGTCTGGTCGCGTCCGCGCGCGAAGGAACCTGACGCCATGTAGTCCTTCATGATCTGCACGCCGTCTTTGTCCTTGAAGCTGATCCCGGCGACCTCGTCGAAGGCAACGACGTCCCACAACCCTACGAGCCCGACCGTCCGCCGCGCCATGTTGTAAAAGAGGTTCGCGACGGTAGTCTGCCCGCCGGAGATCAAGATGCTGTTCGGACTGATCTCCTTGTAGATGTGACTCTTGCCTGTGCTCTTCGGCCCCAGCTCGCAGACGTTGTAGTTGTTCTCAGCGAGGGGAACCATCCGGCAGAGGATGTGCCACTTTGTCCGCTGGTCGAATTGATCCGGTTCATACCCGCACGATCGCAGCAGCACATCGATCCACTGCTCCTCGGTGAAGTGCTCACGAGCCGCGAACAGCTCCTCCATGTCCATGTTCGGCATCTGGATCGGCTTGACGTCTTCGATGAGAAACGGCGAGCCCTTCTGCCCTTCCTCGTAGAAGTAGCGCATCTGCACGATCGCCCAGATCCCGCCGGCGAGGAGCTTCTCGTACTTCTTCACGAATGACGTCGAGATCTCCACACCCTTCGTCCCGAGGTTCGACAGCCACGCCTCGTAGACATCCCGTTTCTCGTTTAGCGTGACGGTGACCTTGTCGATCACCTTCAGCCCGCCACGTTCCCGGATGATCGACTTGATCTTCTCTGCCTCGTCGGTGCGGACGTAGTTCTCGGCCAGGATCTTCTTGACCGTTTTCATCCCCTCTTCGATGACGGCTGGATCATTCGAGGCGCAATAGCTCCCGAGGAGGTACTCCAGTACGTAGACGGGGACGTTGGCCCCCTCCTTCAGCAGCTTGGTCAGATCCTTCCGCACGACCTTGCCGGCGAAGTGCTGGTTGAGCAGATCGTCGATCCCGCTCTCGATGGGGTTCAGGTCAGAAATCGAAGTCATCGGCAATCGCCCTATCGATGATCACATCCACACTCTGTTGCTCGATGCCTGTATCGGCATCGCGAAGCACCAGTTTGTACGAAGCCTTCTTGTCGTATTCGCGGTCCTGAAGAGTGAGCATGACCCACTTCTGCCGCTCGTCCATCTTCTCAGACGTACTGTCGAACGTCACCGTCTCTGATGACGATACCGCCTCGTCGCCGAGGAAGATCGCGATTTTCAGCTTTGCCGGCTTCGCACGATCGCTCACCGCTTCCGTCTGGATCAGGTTGAAGCGGTGCGTCGGCGTGGTGATCCGGTGGCGGCCTCCGAGAACCTGGACACCGACATTCCGGGTGCGGGTCTTCTCGCGCGTCTTCTTTTCCTTCAAATGGCGGACGGTGATCACCGGAACGACGATCTCCTGCAACATCGCGCCGCCGTGCAGGAAGCGCGAACCACCAGTGAAATGGAAACGATTCGTGCCCTTCGGAATCCAGAACTCCATCCCACCAGCGGCACCGGCCGTGATCTCAGTTCGTCCGTGCCATGCCTGGTCGCCACCATCGGGAAGACCATGGCCGAGGAGGTAACGCTTCTTCGGTTTCACGGTGCCGGGGGGATGATCGCCGAGCTTGCTCTTGTCCGTCTCATTCGGCGGAGTCTCGGTGAAAAGGAACCCGTGATCGGCGGTGACGACGACATAGTTGCCGTTGAGACTGTTCACGACGTAAGTGACGATCTCCACGAGATCAGTCACCGCCTTCGCTGCCGCATCGAACGTATCGGATTCGGTAGGCGCCTTGTCGCCGCGAGCGTCGATCTCGTCGTGATAGATGTAGACCACGCTCCGATCGGCGATGAGTTGTCGCCCCTCTTCCTTCTTCATGGCCAACAGCTCATCGGCTTTGATCGCCATTCCCTTCACGCCGGCGAGAACCCTACTTCGCTGATCGACGCCTGCCGTCCCCTGACCATCGACGACCACGTCGCCGTTCGGCTTGTACTCGAGCGTCCGATGAGGCAGGAGGCTGGCCATGCCGAGGGCGGTGTACGACGGGAGGACGCCGAGCATCGAGGAGAGCTCGGCCTCGAAACGATACGTGCCATTCAAGGCCGCGGTAACTTCGTGTGCGACCTCATACCGAAGTGCATCGCTGATGATGACGAACGCTCGGCGGTTCTCTCCCTCGGCAATCCACGGCTTCACCCGCCGATCGAAGAATCCGTACTGGTTCTGTATCCCGTCGATCGTCCAGTTTGACAGGAGCCGACCGCTGACAAACCGTCCCCACGCCTGCGAGAGGTTCACCAGGTACCAGTTGCAATAGGCCGCCTCGATGTCCTCGCGGAGTGGCTTGAGGAGATCACTGGTTTGCGCACCCGCCACATCTGCAGACCAGCAGAAGCGACGGTAGAGTTGATCGAATCGAAAGAGATCGCTCTCGTACGCTCGATACATCGCCGTTGCGTCAGCGAACGCAAAGCCATCGCGGTAGGTGTTGCGAAGCGAGAAAAAATCGGCGGCCGCGGTGATCGCGTCGTAGACGGCGGAACGGGCCTTCCGCAACGACTCGGGGATTAACGATGATCCGATCCAATGGCCCGCCTGGCGCTGACTCGCGATCGAGCGGATTGCCTCAGCATCCACCGTATCAGCGGTGCTCCTCACTCGCTCCAGCAGCCCGCGGGCGATACTCTTTTCGACCTCCGCGAAGGTCATTACGTTGCGGAGCTGCTCGAAGCCACTCGCTTCAAGGATCGCCGGAAGCTGCAACAGCGTCGCGACCTCCGACGCCAGCGCGTTGTAACTCGATCCCTTGCTGCTGCTGTCACGCCACTGCCCGAGACAGACCATGGCGTTGGCGGCACCAGAACGGGGCAGAACGAGGTTCTGGAGCGACGCAGGCCCATCGTCAGGGAGCTGGCTAACAAGGTCCGACACAAGCAGGCGGACCAGCAAGTTGCGCAGTGTGGGCGCTTCCTCGGAATAGCCGAACTGCGCCTGCACCATCGACCAGAATGGTGTATCGAGCTCAAACCGTTCGATCAATTCCCAGGCCGGCGGCGCCACCTGCAGATCCATCTCTTCGGCTTCCGCGAGCGACTGGAAGAGCGTCGTGATGATATTGAAGATGTGGGGCTGTTCCGCTCGGGTGACGACGGCGAGCATCTTCCGATCGAGATCCAGCTCGGAGTCTTCGGGGGCGACGAGCTGCTTGAGCCTGCGAACGCGATCCTTGTTGTCGAAGAACTTCCGGCGAAGCGCGATGTGGGAGCGAAGATGTTGCTTACGAAGCCCCAGCTCGTCGAGCAGAATCGAAGCACGGTCCGCGCGAAAGGGGCGGCTGTAGAGCCGGATGTCGAGCAACCAGTCGTTCTCGAATGGCGGCTCCTCGGCGGGCGAATAAAGGAGGTAGCGACCCGCGGGATCGTCGCGCTCCAGGCGGATCTTTGTTTCCAGCGGGGCGGCCTCGTCAAGGCGGACGATCGAAACGCTTTCGAGCGAAAGCTCGGAGAGTGTCTCACCGAACTCGCGCTCCGGATCATTCCAGAAGACAACCCTGACATCAGGCTCGCTGAAGATCCGACGGAGCTCCGCGTCGATCTGCCCGACATCCATCACTCTTCATCTCCGCCGGTCACCGTCTTCACTTCAGCGAGAAGGTCACCGAACTTGCCGTAGTTCACCTTCACACCGTCGTCGAGGTCGAGGGCGATCCGCATGTCGGCATAGTGCCGGAGCTTCTCGTCGAACTCCTGCAACTCGGGTCGCTGCTTGAGAAGCCGATCGCGCTCCTTCTCGAGCTTCTTCCGCTGCGCGGTGGAGTTGGTCTTCTCGATCTCCTCCCCGAGCCTTTCAATCCGCGAAGTGATCATGCCCTGAAGAGGGACCACGTACTCCGTCCGCATCCGCGCAAGGGTGCCCTCGTTATATCGGTGAAGGTACACGAGCGCCTGGAACGCGCGCTGCTTCCCACTAGAGAAGAGCCAGTAGATGGGACGCTTCTTGTACGTCTGCAGGTGGTCCCTGAAAAAGTTGTCGGAAAGGTAGCGGCGCAGCGTCTCGCGGCTCGACTCGTTCTTCTTGGGCGACAGGTTGCCGGCCAGGAATGTTAGGTTCTCTTCGACGTGCGACTTATCCCACGCCACCGACATGAACTCGATGAGTCGATGGCAAGCGTCGTCATCGAACCAGTCGGTGTCGATCAGCGGAACAATTCCGTCTTGGTCGGCCGGGAAAGTGGCGTAGCGGCTGGGGTCGAAACCCTCGTTGCCGCTGTCGGCGTAGATGAGGCCTGGCGCGTCAAGGGTGTAGCGGCCCATCATGCAGCCGATGGCGTAGGAGACCAGCTCCTGCATCGTATCCTCGCGGAAGCGGGTCCACTGCTCCTCCTCGGTGAGCTTGCCGCCGTAGCGGTAGGCAGGGTTCACCATGAGGGTGATTTGCGACAAAGGGACGTCTGGGATGAGCTCTTCGCCCAAGCCGTAGGCGTCGATGAAGAGGCGGTTGTTCTCCTCTTCGAGGCGCTTCGTCTCGGCGATGGTGTTGCGGTTCTGGGTGATCCAGGCGCTGTAGCCTGATTCGAGGATGAGGGCGGGCTCGCCCGTCAGCAGGGGGAGGGAGTGGAAGTCCCAGGAGCGTTCGTAGGCGTTCCAGTCCTTTTGAGCCGTGGCGTATAGGCGCTGCAACGTTTGCGACAGTGATCTTGACTCTAACAAAGAAATGTCGAGCGGGAGATTGCCGATGTTCCACGCTTGGAAATTGAGTGTAGGGTTGATGGCCCCAAGCGCAGCGCGAGTGATCTTGGAGTTCAGGAAGCCCGCAAGGAAAAGCGATTGTTCGACGGCACCCGGGAACGCGGCGGATCCCGCAGCGTCGAATAAGGACCCGCTCTCGGTCACACGCGCCGAGAAAAATGAACTTGAAATAGCGCTCCAGTTGACGTTCGGTCGGAAAATGTACTCATCATTAAACGCATGTGCCGGGACGTTTCCATCAGGCCCACGAGTCGTACGCAACCGGTGCCCATCGTCTTCCCAGTCCACGACGTATTCGCGGTTGCCGAACCATTTTCGAAACTGCCCCCCCTTCTGATACGGGAACCATTTTCGCCGAGACAATCGCGCCTCATCTCGTGTCGTACAGCCAAATCCTGTGCGGGATTCTGCGACCTCAGGCCAAGTCCGCACGAACTTTGCGTTGTCGCCTGTGATCATGCCGGCTCGCGGAGTGGCGACGCGATGTAGCGAGTCAAATTGTTCGAAGCTATCTCGCAGGTGCTGACTCACCCAATAGGCCACTGGACTGCCCGGAATCTTATCGAACTCGCCTTGAGCAATCCTGGTCAGCCGATTGTTTCGAGTGGGAAACGCGCTCGGAATCCCTTGGCCATTCAGATCATCGACGGATGTGTACGAGTAATCGGCCAAGTACCCGGGCAGTTCTCGGTTGCGCAGAACTGTGGCCGCCGTACCAAAAGCGATTCCCATCACGCCGTTCGCCATGTGGACCATCGTTCGGATGGTCTTCTCCCGAAGCAAGCGGACCCGCATCGCCTCAAGTGACGAAAGAAACATCCAGCTCTGCATAGTGACCATGGCGTGGTGCCCAACCCCGTTTGCAAGTGAGAACCCGCGCTCAATAAAGCAGGCGGAAAGATCACTCTTCGCGTCTGGAAAGCGGTCGCTGGCGAACGCCTTCACCTCAGGGTTCATCATTCGGCCACCCATATACGGCGGATTCGCCACCACTGCGTCATACTGCCCTGCGAGTAGCTCCGCCTGCCGCGCTAGCGGCACAAATCGCTTCAGTGCCTCCGACACAAATAGGTCCTCGCTGGTCTCCCCGCTCAACTTCTTCATCGCGGGTAGCTTCTTTGCGAGTGCTTCCGGGACTTGGATCAACGACCCGAACGTCGTCGCGTGCTCCAACAGGCGCCTCAGCTCCGTGAGATCCCCCAGCTTCAGCCCGTAGTCGCCGAGCCCCACTCCCTTCGCCAATACCTCGGCGTCGAAAGCGGTGCTGTCCACCAGCGCCATCACATTGAGGTTCAGACCCCGCTCAAACAGCTGCCGGTCATCCGCCCGCGCCTTCATCATCAGCGCAAAGCCCGACAGCTGCGCGGCGCGCTCGTCGATGTCGAGGCCGAAGAGGTTCTTCTCGAGAATCAGCTGCGGGACGTCTCGCAGCCGGTAACCGCGCTCCAGGTAGATGGCTTTGAAGAGCTCATAGGCCTCCACCAGAATGTGCCCGGAGCCGCACGCCGGGTCGAGGAGAGTCAGCTCTTCGGGGTTGAGAGTCTTCGGCGTGATAGCCGCAAGCCGCGCGGTCACCTCGTCGGTCTGCTCGGCGGGCTCGATGTAGTACTCCATCTGCCCTTTTAGAGGCGACTCCGGATAAGTCGCCAACCACTGCGCACCCAACGAATTCTGGACCATGTACTTCACGATCCAGTTAGGCGTGAAGAGCTGAGTCGCTGCCGGAATGTCTTCCGACTTGACCACCTTGCCGATGACCTGGTCCTTCTTCTCGCTGATGTAGAACTGGTAGAGCCAGCCGATGATCTCGATCTCTCCCCACAGCTCCTCATCGATCTCTTCGACGAGCCTTCGGATCAGCGAGTCGGAATGCAGAAGGTTGGCGGGCAAGAGCAGCTCGGTCTCGTCACCGATCTTCTCGAACAGAAACGGCATCGCCTGGTGAAGCGCGTTGCACTGGGCGGTGAGGAGAAGCCGGTAGAGCTCCTCGTCCTTCGTGCCATCGAGTTTCAACTCCACGGCCTTGGCTCGGTCAAGACCAGGCAAGTCGATGTCTACAGCGTGGTCGAGGATCTCGGGACGTCCCGATCCGTCGGGATGACTCAACACCCGATAGCCGTGATCGAGATATCCGTGCAGCTCCATGTAACGGAGCGCGACGAGGCGGTTGAACCAGGTGTACGCGATCGCTTCCATCGTCTGCACGAAGCCGTCGCGCTTTGCGCGCTGTTCGAGTCGTTCGCGTTTTGATGCGACCGATTTTGGATAGGCCCGTCCAGCAATGATGGCCACGTCCCCCTGTACGGTGACCGGATCGCTCCGCTGGGCCGTAAGGCCGTACAACGCGGCACGGTCAGTGACCGCCGCGATGAAGTCTGTGCGCGCCTGCGGCGCATAGCGCTTGATGTCGGCTGTGTTCATCGGCTTAACGGATCTCGATCCGTTCGTCGTTGGCGAGCGCCTGCTCCATGGCGGTGCGGAGGGTTTCGATGAACTCGTCGACGTCTGTACTGCTTTCGAGATAACCGCTCTTCACCATCATCGCCGGTTTGATGACGCGTGGCTTCTTGATGGTCAGCTTCGGTTCCGTTCCCGGTGTCGCCGCCGCGGCTTTCTCATCCAAGCATTTTTCGATCGCAACCAGCGCCTGATCCTTCAGCCGAACCGCCTCGCTCTCCGCCTGTACCAAGTGCGCAAGGCTCTGCTGCTTCTGCACGCTCTCGCGAAGCCGCTGCAACGGTCGGAGGATCGTCTCTCGAGTTGCCGCATCCAACGCCACGCGGTCCAGATCAGCACTGACAGCGGCAAGCTGCGCATCGATGGTTGCTGTCGCCGCCTGCCGCGCCGACGCCAGGAGCGACTCGTTCACTTTCTCGATCCGGCCGATGAGCCCATCCGTCTCCTGGATCACACCGTAAGGACTCGAGAGCTGCAAGATCTCCAAGGTCCGCCGTAGGGCACCAGCGGCATCGGCGTCGCGCTGCAGCTCCATATCGTTCAGCTTGAACCGATCCGCCGCGGCGTGGAGGCGCTCCCACGTCGGACGCTGATGCTCGTAGAAGTTCTGCAGGTCGCGGAAGTGGTCAGCCAACTCGAGCAATTCATTCCGGCGGTCGTTGAAGCGTTCGATGAATTTGCTGGTTTCCTCTGCCGCCACGATGGCCTTCAGAAGTGCAAGGCCATCGTCGATCTCCGCCGCGCCTGGGTACGTTCCTGTGTCTGCGAGGGACTTGTATTGAGCCAGCGCAGTTTTCCAGGACGAGCACCGATCGCGCAGGAACGAAACGATCGGATCCTCACCATCCGGCCCCATCTCGGAGAAGACATCCTTTCCGAGTTGCCTGGCCTTTTGCACGGCCTGCGGATCAGCGGTCCGGCGGCGCAGCACCGTGATCTTGCGCCATTGACTCTGCGTCGTGACTTGGTCGTACACCTTCTCATCGGCGATCTGTGTGTGGTTCAAAGCGAACCTGACTTCCCCTACCGCATGCAAGCGGGCGAGGAGGAGAAGTGTTTCCATCGGGGGCCAGCCATACGGCCGCGATGCAAAGCGCCCGTTCAGCAGGTCAAACAGCACGATCGGCCGACTTTGTCTGTCGCAGAGCTCCACGTAATTGCGCACCTCGGCGATCGCCAGAGGGTTGCTCTCCGGCAGCGTCATGGCCATCTTCTGTTGGGCCACGTCACCACTGCGTAGGACCGCCTGGATCTCCTTGATGGCGCTGTCGCCGAGGAGCCGGTCGAGCAACTTCATCTTATGGAACGTGTTCTCGATCAGATACTCGAGTGCTTCGTCCAGCGCGGTGGTGGGAGTCGCGCTCTTGACTTGAACGCGCTCTCCAGCAGCAAACCACCGCGAGCCGGTGAGGATCGTCCGCATCGTCTCCGTGAGATTTTCCCGGCGGATCCGGTTGTCCTCCGCGAGATCCTTATGAATCCTGCGGGTGGTCGGCGCCAGAGTGCCGTCGTCTCGCGTACGCAGGTACTTGTCGGTCCGCAGCCATGCACGCAACTCGCGCTCTAACGTCGGGTGGTCATCCAATCGGATGACGACCTGGCCGTTCTCCTGGGAACTATCGAGGATGCATCGCGCATCGGTGTGGGTGTCGTAGTCTTCGGCGAGCGGCGTGATCGCTGAGACAACCAGCGCTCCCTCTACGCGGTTCCCGACAGGATGAGAATCGCAGAACCGGTTGAACGGGAAATCCATCTTGTTCTTCAGGTAACGATGCTTCCTCTGATCGCGAAGGAGATCAACGAAGATGATCTCGCCGAGGAGCTTCTCTTCCTCCCCGCCGCCAAGCTCGATGTTCTTGATCTCGCGATTGATGTCCTGCTCCTCGTTGGAGAGGAAGAAGTAGTTGTCGCCACTTCTGCTGATGAGCGTTTCTTTCTCTAAGCGGCCGAGACTGGCCTCGATCTTTCGTCGAAGGGCGAGGCGATCTGCGTCGACCGAATCGAGGCAGAGGGTGACCAGGTTGTCGATGTTGCCTTTCATCTCGTCGACGTAGCGGATGAGGAAAAGCACGCGCAGGAGCTCGACGTCAAAGGCCAGTTCGAGCGCGGGATTGTCGGCAGCCTGCTTGATGGTCATCGAGACCGAGGTATCGAGGAAGCTCTCGATGGAGGGGTAGAAGCGGTAGAGGGGTACAGCGACTCCGACTTCTTCCTGTGCCACCGCCTTCGCCGCGGCCTGAAAGGCGTCCAGGAGCGAGCGTTCGCCGCGGGAGAGATGCAAACCAGTCGCGCCAGCTTTACGGATCGCTTCGAAGATCTTCTGGACGAGCTGGAACTGGTAAGGCACGAACGGGTAGTTCTGGGCAAACTCGGCCGCATCCTTCGTCTGTCGGAACGTCGTGCCAACGTTCTTGAACGTGAGCTGGTTCTTGATGATGTCGCCCTTGTCGCGCCAGATCTGCTCCAGCTCGTCGTTCACGTCGTCACGCTTCTTGAGCAGCCGCTCCTGAAGCACCTCATCGATGTTGGCGCTGGAGAGCGAAAGTCGCGTCTTGAAGCGCCCCTGGATCTTCGAAAAATCGTTCGCCCTGGTGCCTTGGATCTCACCGAGGACCGCGTCGATGTCCTCTTGCGAGGTGACGATGACCCACGCCCGCCCTTTGCACACGACACCGAGCTCCTCGACGAGCGTCTGCAGGCTGAGCATCAGATGCGTGTCGGTGCCGATGAACTGCCCAACCTCGTCGACGAGAAAGACGAGCCTGTGCTTAGGGCCACGCGCATCGAGATACTCCTTAGTCCACTGCGCAAACTTTTCGACGGTGAGGGTGAAACTCTCTTCGGCCCCATCAACCCACTTCTCGGCCGATTCCCGGCTCTGCCCGAGCGTCTTCGCCAGCGCTCCGACGACGTGGTCGCGGTTGAACTGGTAGGCGTCCCGCTCGTCGACCCACTGGGTGTGAGTCAAGTCGTGGTAGTAGTCCATGAAGAGTTGGTACTTCCCCTTGCCCGAGAGGTGGCGCTCCATATGAGCGATGTGCGGATAGTCCTCGCAGAACCCTTCGAGTTTGTTCAGGACGTTGAGGAAGACCGAGAGGATCGCTTCTCGTCCGGCCCCGGCCGGAACCTTACTTTCGATGTTGAAGAGAACGACATCGGACCGCGATCCAAGCGCACGCTGAACATCGCCCCGCAGCATGGCGTCTTTGATCTTTGGCTCGAGAAGCTGGAAGGCCAGTTTTCGGTTGCCTTCAAATGCATGCTCTCGATTCTCGAGTATGTATGACAGCACCTTGATCAGATGCGATTTGCCAGAGCCGAAGAAACCCGAGATCCAGACTCCGATCCTTCCAGCCGCGTCCGCGTCACCAGCGTTGTCCGCCGCGTATTGCGAGAAGAACTTTGTTAGGTGCTGGTTGAGCTCCCGCGTGATCACGAACTCATCGAGCTCCTGCCACACCGAGGCGTCGTCCAGCTGATCCGCTTTGACCACGCCATTGATGGGGCGGAAGATGCTCTTTTCGAAAAGGTTCTCGATTCGCATGAAAAAGGGCCTCGCAGTCAGTCGATCAGTCGAAAGGCGCGGTAGTAGGGAACAGTCTTCTTCCGGCCATCGTCGGTAATGTCCCCGAGGGAGCTCTTGCCGAAGAGGCGGAGGGTCATCTTGTCGTATCTGCCGGGGTAAAAGAGGACGAGCGGAGTCTGACCCATCCTCGAATGCAGGTTATTGAGAAGCGTGTGTGTGCGCAGCATCGGGTAGACGCTCCCAACTCCCGATACGAGCACCAGATCTCGCTCCTTCGGCTCGACGATCTGCGCGAAGCGATCGGCGATCTTCTCCTCCTTGAGTGGTCCCTTCAGCGCTTTGTGAAGAGCGTCGTCGCCCTTCTCCTTCTGGATCTGGATGGCTTTCTCCAGCAAGTCTCTTTCGCGGAGAACATCGATCACGAAATCGAACAGGTTCACGTGCGCGAGCCGCAAACCCGGCTTGTGCTTCGGAATCTGGGTTATCAGGAACTTCACGTGTTCCCTGACAGTCAGCTCCTCTTCGGGCGGGTAGTCGAAGATATGGAACGCGATCTCGTTTCCGAGACCGTGGCCCTTGAGAAATGCCTCCGACGTGATCTTGGGAAGGATGGCGTTTAGGCGCTCCGTCAACCGATCGGTCAAGGCGCCACCTCGATGCAGCGAAGAACGTAACGCTCATCGCGCTCTCTCAGGTATCGCAGTACCTCCGACGCGATGTGGACACGCTGAAGTTTGAGCGTACGCGTGCTTTGAATGTAGCCGGCCTGCGCGAGCATCTGAAAGACGGACGAGCGAAGACGTCTGACGGTTGATGGACTCCAGCGCGACATCGACACGTCACGGCTTCGGCACTCAGCAAGGTAGTTCTCCCACACGCGCTCCGAGAGAGCCGGAGTGAACGTCCGGTACTCCTCACGGACGACGGTGTCGAGGAAATCGCCGAGCAGCCGGCTGTGCTTCACAGCCGCAGCCAGGCACGCGTGTGTCGCAACGCCGCTTGATCCATCACGAACAAGTCGCCAGAGTTCCTCGTCTATCCCTTCGAGCCGCTGCCGGAGCAGACGCGCAAGCCGCACAGCCGTCGCAACGGAGCGCGCTTGCAGGACGTTGTCCCGCTCGATCGCAACCTTCCACTCCTGCGGACCCACCTTCCGAAGGAGGAGGCCGGCGACGATTCTGCTCTCGGCAACCTTGAGCGAGCCAGCCGTGAGGTCGGCGCTGTACGGCTGAGTGATCTGCTCTCGTGACGGAGAACGAGCTGGCGCTGAAGATCGCATATCCCAGGGCGAGTCTATCGCCACGGGTGCCCAGAACATCCATTCCTGTCGTTTGCCACGGCGCGGGCGATTCTGGCTGTCGACGCTGAACCCTCGGGACAGAACAGGTGGGCTGTCTCATGCCGCAAATCACATCAGACGTTACGCTCGAGAAGTTTTGTGACGAAGGTAACGAGGTCGTTCTCGTAGCCGCGACCAGCAAACTTGCGCAGCCCGGTGGCGACCTCCATCGGCCCCACAAACACCCAACCTCTCTCCGAAAAGAGTGCACGAAGCCTGGGCTCGTCGTTCGAATGCACGTTCCCGGCAACGAGAACAAGCCTAACCTCCGGGTCAGGACCCTGAAGGAGTCCCTCGCGGCGTAGCTGCGCAACAAGACAGGAGAGCACCATGACGCGTAGCTTCGAGCGATTGAAAAGCTTGAAGACGTCTTTCTTTACGTCTTCCTTCCCATGGAAGGCGGCGTGCCGGACACCCGAAGAATCAAGGTAGCTCTTGCACTCGATGACCAGAAGGACATTCGTCGCAGGTTTGTAGGCGATGACGTCCAGTTGAGGTCGCGGAATCGAATGTTTCCCCACCGCAACTTTCTGCTCCTTCGTCAGTTCGACCGCGTAACCGATGCGTGTCCAATAACCTTGTACTTCAAAGAGGCGCGCAGCAATCTGTTCGAATGCATCCATGCCGGCATAATTCCCTAGAAGTCGGTTCGGAGCAATGTAAGCAGCCCGTTCTGCCTACCGTACGTTTTAGCGGCAAATACGTTTGACGACTGGCTGAAGCGACCGGCGTTTGTAGGTCTCTTGCCCTCGATTCGCTCTGTACCCTGAACACGTCTACCGGATGAAGCTGAAGGTCGTCGCTAGCTCCGCTAGGCCAGGACGACCGGGCGCCTGCGGAAGCAACTCGACAATCACCGGCAGCGGTAACGGTTCTGCTCGGGTCCGCAACGCGTCGCGCCGGCGCAGGTTGTTCGTGAGCACCACGATCGCGCACGCAACGCCCCCCGCCCAAGACGAAAGCACATCGCAGAGCTTTTCGAGCTTCGGGAGAAAGATAGAGGCGAGATTCTCTGAACCGCGGTCGATCTCGACGCCGAGAAGGAGTGCCGGTTGCTCAGGCGGCGAGACAAACGACGCCAGGACGTCGGGGATCGCTGCTGGCCGCGGCGTGAAGCGGCGCTGCAGCGCCCAAGCCGGCAGCAAGAGATCAGGTTTCCGCGCAGCTTGTCCCAGGATGACGAGCGTGTCGATGATCCAGAGCTGGTGTTCGATGTGGCCTTCCGCAATCGAATTGCGGAGCACGAAAAGCTCGTCGGCAGTGACCCCGTGTTGTAGGAGGTAAGAACGGCCGCGAGTCGTAAGCCTCAACCTGTTGATCCCGATACCGCGCCATCGAGTCGTCGCGATAAGCTCGTGTTTCGTCGCGCGCTGAACAAACCGCGACACGACGACTTCGCTCACATCGCCGAAGACCTGCTCGTGCAGTTGGTACTGCGCCAGCTCGCCTGCATTCCCTATGAACCGGAGCGCCGCAAGATCACGGGGACTGAGAGCGCCGTTACGCGGATCAGGGCCGCGGCGGGTGCGCTGCGCTTCTCGACTTGCTGAGTCTGGAGCGGCTTCCGAGTGGTTAGCCGCCGACGTTCCGCTCACCTGACCAGCCATGTCAGTCGTGAAACACCACGCCAGTTCGTTTCACGACGCTTGCTCGTTCTGAAAGCAGACTGCAGCACGGTCCCGCGGGTTTGGCGGGCGCGGTTCCGTTTCCTCGTGCCGGGCCGCTCGGCGAGGAGCGAAGAGCGGGGCGGCAACGAACGTTCGCGCGCCGGGCATCCCCGACGGGACCGTGTGCAGCTCGAGCGTTGGAGGTATGCGAGCATTTCGTTACTTCGTTGCGAGCAAAGGCAGCTGTGTGTGAGATGCGACTACGTCGTTGATGATGGGATCGATTCGCTCGATGAAGGCGCTCATCTGACTCAGATCAAGCGTTGCTTCGATCAAGAAGTGCGGAAACGGAACGAGCGGCCCGCCGTGATATGCACCGAGTTCTTTGTGGAAGTGGATGTTGAGGAAGGCGCCGAACTCCTCCTTGGCGACCTTTTCAACGTCGGCCCACGCCGAAGGTGAGATATCGAGCAGCTGTCCGTCTTCTGTTTCTGCAGAGATGGTGCGGTTAATGGTTGTGTTCATGTGAGTGGATGGTGTTGATGAGTGATGCACAGCAGCTTGCCTCGGGTGCAACGGTAAGAAATGCGTCAGCCTCCTTTCGCTCAAGACGATGTTTGGGTTGAAGGACGCGCGGGCTGCTTGCCGGTGCGTCGGAGAAGTTCCGAAGGTGTCGGCCGATCGGATCGTCGAACCTTCAGAAGCGTGATGTAAACGAATCGCGAGCATCAAAGCACCCTGATCGCTGCCGTGCAGCGGTCGCACGGGAACGCCTTCGTGACCTGCTTGCAGGTCGTGCAGTAGAGCCGCGATCCGAACTCGGCCATCCCACAGCGCCGGCAGAGCGCCAGGATGTCCAGCGGGTTCCTGAAGCCGCAGTGCGGACAGTCGATGAATCCCTTCCGGAGCTCTGACAGATTGAAGAGGGACTCCACCGCGCGCCGTAGCCATTTCGCTGCGTAGATCGGCAACGCGAGCACGTAGAGGAGCGCGAGCGTGACATTCCACGCGATGGCCAGTTTCTTCATTCCCCCTCCGCGGTCGTGAAGTAGCGCTTCAGGTCGGCGAGGTTCGTTATCGACGGCTTGCGAGAAGCGCTCTTCTTTTCAGAAGGCGTTGCTTCGCCTTGCTCCACTACCAGCGCTTCCCACTCCGCGATGAGCTTCATCGCGGTCCCGGTCGGGAGCATCGACTTCGCGGCGATCTGCCGGTTGAAGACATCGAGGAGCTCGTCCTCCGACACGCCGAGCGCGGCGCCGGGTTTCGGAACATCCGGCGCGCGTAGCGGCAACGCCGGATTTCCTTTGACGAGAAGGAGGTAGCGCTGCCGCGCGAGTCCTGCCATCTCCCGGAGGTATGCGTCCCTCTTTGCGCTCTCGGTGCGGCGGTCATCCGGTACGCCCACGACATGCGGCCAGAAGATCTGCGCGTCCTCGCGCGCCCGGAACCCCGCAATCCAGGTGGTATTCAGAAGCACCGTCCGCGCGACGTTCGCCGGCACCGCGTTCGAGAAATCCTGCGCCGTGAGGACGATGCCCATGTTCACGCTCCTCAAGGTGCGCAAGCCGGTTAGAAGCGTCTCCACATGGTCAGCATTCGCGTCCTCCAGGAACCGGACCGCTTCTTCGAGCACGAAGGATTTCGGGCGGCGCGGGTCGCGTCGTGGCGCGGCGCAGAGAACGTCCGTTGCCCGCCAGGCGGCGCGCTCGTAACCGAGGGCCTGCGGCAAGGTCGTCGTGCACGCCGTGTTCACGAGCGTGATCGGCGCTTCCTTCATGAGGCCGAGCTTGTCCATCGCCTCGGGGGGAATGTAGGAGGCGCGGAGTTCCGGGAAGCTGGTGCCGTACTGAACGCGGCGCAAAAAGCCGTCGCGGGTCTGCCGCGGCACCGTGAGATCGAAGTTCTCGAAGTAGTAGCGGACCTCGGGCTCGGCCACCCTCGTGAGGACGCCCTTGCGGAAGCCCGCGTCGTGCATGAACCGGACGGCGAAGCGGTAGCTCAACGGGTACCGCAACTCGATCAAGAGCCAATCGAACATATAGAGGAGCTGCCGCATGGCGTCGGTGTAGGTCTGGGGGCTCGTGCGAGTGGTCACGTCAGCGCGCAGGTGCGCGAGGTACGCGTTCGAGATCTCCGTAAAGTGGTTGTCGAACGGCGTGAGCGGCGTGACCCGGTCGTGCGACCAGTCGATGACGCGCACGGACCGTTCGAGGAGCTCGCGGCCGGCATCGTTCGCGTCGAGCCACAGGGCCGCCACGTACTTGCGGAACAAGTCGAACGTCTCAAACTTGGGATCGATAAGCTCCAGCTCGACGCCAACGTCAGCATGCCGGTGGGTGTCGAGGCGGAGGTCATCGATGACCTTACGAAGCGGCTCTAAGAGCAGCGCGATGAGGAGCCGCGATTTGCCGGCGCCGGTGGCGCCTAAGATCAAGGCGCTCATGAGGCCAAGCTCCCGACGCACGCTGACCTTGTCGCCCGAGGGCAGCGTACCGAACGTCATGGGCTGCGGGCCGTCCATCCGTCGCGCTGCCGCGGTGTAGGCGGCAGCGGGTGTCGCCGACTCACCAACCATTCCGGCACGTTCGTTCCGCAGGGCTCGCGAGTAGGCAGTGTCCTTCCCGATCTTGAGCGCGAGATCGGTCCGGCCAACCGCAACCGCGGCGGAGGAGAACAAGGACTTGAGGATGCCGGCCATGACTCACGATTCCTCTTCGTCGTCGAAGAGCGAGGGCGCGCTCTCGCCGTGCCGGTCACGCTCGACCGGCCGCTTGCCGGAGGAGCGCACCTGCCTCCACTCGCTCTCCCGGTCCTTCGGGCTCGTCGTGAGCCGTTTTCGGACGAGCAAGATCAGGTAGGCGATGGGCGCGAGAAGGGCCAGCGCGCCCACCACCTGAAGTAGCCCGCCGCCCGCCATCGAGCCTCCCGGCGTAACAAGGTGCGGCGAATCGTGCGCAAGGGCACGCACAAGATCGACGAACACGTACGGCGCGAACGCGACGAGCAAGAGAGCGCCGCTCATCCGCCGGAGCCTGCCCCCGACCTCCATCTTGCCAAGCGGCAAGGACACCATGAAGAGGACGCAGGCTCCGGCGATCGCGTAACAAATGAGAAGGTTCAGCATCGGAGTGTCAGTCCGTCGTGAAGACCGGCTGCGTGCGCGAAACGCTGTGGCGCTCCGCCCGCTGCAAGGCTTCTTGTGTTTCCCGCTCCGCCCGCTCCCGTCGCGCGACGTCTGCTGCCTCGTAGGCATTGGGATCGACCACGGCCGCGGCACGGACGGCGGGCTTGCCGTCCAAAGCGCGCATCCGTGCGATATGGAATCGGATACCGTCCGGCCCGATCTCCGCGACCGAGAAATCATGGCCGCGCGTGATCGGGTCGGTTGGGTGCTCGACGACATCCCGCGCGAGAACCGATGGATCAGTCCAGCCGTCCGGGCTCTCGCGCATGAGGAGTGTCATGGTCGTCTGGCCGTCGGTCGTGACTTCGAAGGGATCGCTCTCGGGGCGGATTTTGGCGACGATCTTCGTGAGGTTCGCGTTCATGTGGTCCGCGAACCACTGCCGATATGTCGGCTCGATGGCGAGGTGTTCGGGCCGTCCCTCGGCGCCGAAGACGCGAGCGGCGCCGGAGCGGGCCGTCACCTGCGCAAGCCGGCGGAAGAATCGCGCGCCAACCTTCTGGTGCTCCTCGTCGCCCTGCTGCAAGACGGCGCGAAGGCCGAGGAGTTCCTCGTTCGGCAGGCGGATGAGGAAATAGATGAGGACTGGCCTCTCGGCGAGGACTGCGGTTTCGAGCGCAGTCGCGATCGCCTCCGGGTTGTCGACGCTCAAGATGAGCGGCAGGCGCTTGAACTCGCGCGAGGGCAGGATCTCCTCGACGCGCGCCTCGACGCCGCGGGCGGGAACCCCGCGGCTCGTCGCCTGACGGACGAGCGACGCCGCACGGTCCGGCACTGGGTCAACGTAGATCGGCGAGAGCGTGAAGCGGTTCGAGGCGCGGTTGAACTCTGCGAATGCGGGCTGCATGAGGCGCGCGCCGCGATTCGCGCCGGCGGTGAGTACTTCGACGCGCGCCCTCTGGGGCTGCGTTTCGTTTGAAGGGGTGCGGACAGGTGCGTTCGTTGGCATGGTTCGTCTCCTAGTGGCGGTCAGTTTGGTTGGTGGATTGAGAGGAAAAACGAGGTACGAGTGCAAGCGCGGTTGAAGGCTCATCGGGCGACTCCTCAAGGCCGAGTTCCGCGCGTGCTGCGCGGTATGCGACGTCGTAGATCGCGCGACGCCTTGCTGCCTCTTGCTGCCATCCGTCGCGGCGTTTGGCGAGACGCGTCACGAAGTGGGTCGCACCCGTCCGCGACGACGACGCTCGCTTGGTGCGGCGCCTGAGCTGACGTACGCGCCGCATGAGCGGCAACGCGGGCGCGAGGAGCCGCAGGATGTGCTCGGCCATGAGCGCCGGCCCAATGGTCACTGCGGTCATGATGACCGCGGTCGCGAAGCCAACCGCCTTCGAGCCTCCTTCGGCGGCGTTGTCGTCGACCCGGATGACCGAGAGTGCGGCGATCAAGACCCCGAGCGCCGCAATTGCCCCTATCGAGAGGAGGCGATTCGCGGTACGGGAGGCAAGCCACGCCGTGAAGAAGACGCAGACCGCGAGAGCCGAGCCGAAGATGATCCGCTCGGGATTTGCGAGCCCGATCGTCTTCATCAAAAAGACCGCGCCAGCCGCTTCGAGAAAGAGAAGAACGACGAGAAAGACGAGGAGGAGGTGCGCCGAGGGATGGTGCGCCAGCTCGTCCTCATCGCGTCGCATGTCCTCCGTGAGTTCCGCAATGGTCGGGTCTTGGAGATGGCTTCCGACGCTTGCGTGCTCAAGGTTCGCGACCGGATCAAACGACGGCTCTGGGCCCTGGCTCGCGACGACGTAGGAATCGGGTTGGTAGATGCCGCGCTCTGCATCTTCGCGAGCGCGGGCGATGACTGCTCTTCGAACGATCATTGGTTGTTCTCCTTTTGGTTCTGTGGGACTTCATTTGAGATGGTGGGGGCGCCGTCCGTGACTTGGACATCGCGCGAACCGGCGGCCGTGAGCGCCGCCGCCCAGAGCGCGCGTACATCAATGGCTCGCGCTACGGTCATGGGGCAACGGCCGCCGTCCACGGGCGCAAGGTCGAGGAAGCACATCCGGACGTGGATGCCGGTGAGCGACGAGGGTCCCAACACGCGCTTGCGCTGGAGCGACTGCACGAACGCCGATGCACGAGGCAACTTCGCGCACTCGAAGTTCGCAAAGTCCGAGACCTCGAGGCCATCGCTCAAGACCACGATCCAGCGTTCGGCCCCCTGCGGCGCGGTTGCCAAAGACACGCGGGTCACGGTCTCGGCGATCGGCGAGCGAGCCGCGTGGCAGCCGAGGCTCGGACGGGCCGCCAAGAGCGCATCGCGCAAACTCTTCGCGATCCAGCGCGATTCCGCATCGTTAACGGCGCGGCGTCCGGATCGCTGCGGCTTCACGCTCGTCGCCGTCCACGCGATCCGCGTTCTCTCGACGGTAGAACCCTGCATCCAGAGACGGACGATGCTTCCCGGCCGTGACGATGCGACCGTAAGTGCGGGCCTCAACACGAGCGCAAGCGTCGATACCGAGCACGTCGAACCTCGGCTGCCATCGCAGACCACTTCGTCCACGAGCGGCGTTGGCGCCGGCGAATCGATGAGACCCATGTCAACTACGGTTCGCTTGCTCCAGTCGCAGCTCGCGGAGAGTCCTGCCAGAAGGGTGACAAGGAGAATGGCGACGAGACGGCGCGGCGTCATGCATCACCTCCCTTCCCCTCAGGCACGTTGCGAGTCCGGCGCTTCTTGCGCACGGGCTGCGGGGCCTGTGTGAGTAGGACTGCGACCAATCTCACGGTGATCGACCGAGCGCCGATGATCTGGGTGATGCAGTTCAGGCGGAGGGTATTGATCTCGGCACCGCTGTCGTCGCCGGCTTGCGGGTCGAGATTTACATCACGGTTGTCGTTCATTCCTTGCTCCTATCGTTCAATCGCTGCTTGCTGCCAGCGACCACCGACAAGTGCGCGCCGCGAACCACTTCCGGGCCAACTGCTAAACGGTTCGAAACGACCTTCGAAAAAGTTATTCGAGCGACTCAGCAGCCGTTAGCAGCACGCTCAGGCGCGCTGCACGCGATGGCGACCAGAATGGCGGACTCGTGAGACGGCACTCATCGCTGCCATCCGGGGCCGCAGGCTTGATTTCCGGTTTGAACGCATCGTATGATGTCGCGAAACCGGAAACGCAACGTTGCCGGGGGGAGGTTCAATAGTGCGTTTGACTCAACCCATGGAAGCCGGCGATCGACTTGAGCAGATCGGCCTTCTCCCCTATTCCGTTCTTCTCGATTCTCTGACGGCAGGCCAACAGATCCTCGCGACTTGCACGCTCGACGACCCTGCAAGTGCACGCGGCGTTTACGTGTGGGGAACGGTCACGAAAACGACGCGCCAGCTTGGGCGCAGCTTGGGATGGGAGCGGTGCGACACGGGCAATCTCAGCACCGTTCTCTCCCCGGACCAGCGGTTGCAGATCATGGTCGCGACGGGCGACGAAGCTACGGGCATCGTCGGCGCGACGCCCCGAACGAAATATCCGCGCGGTGCCGCGAGCATCCGGGCAATCAACGACAACCAGATGGCGCTGCCGACGCTGGAGCGCTTCTTCATCAAGAAGCAAAGCGTGGACCGCCCCGCCGGAGTGTTGACGTGGATCCTTCTTCATCGGCGCCTGCGTGACTCGGTGAGATGGGAGCTATCGTTGCCGAAGATGGTCGGGACGGACGGCATCATCTTGGAATGGGAAGAGCGGATCATCTTCGAGCCGGTGTCTTTTAACCCGATTGACGACAACTTGCTCGGCAACGACTTCGACCACGATGGCGATGACTTCGATCCCACTGTGACGAGGAAACGGTGACGGGTCGTGATCCAGGTACGTTCAATCCGCAGCGGCTGGAACTTGCTCGACGACGCCGCGGCCTTTCCATCATTGAATTTGCGCGGCTGATCGGTGTCACGACGCGGCAAGTCACGAATTACGAGAACGGCTCTTCGGAGCCGAGTGCAACGACGTGGGAGAGCATCCTCGAAACCCTGGGGTTTCCGAAGGAGTTCTACTTCCGCCCGTCGTTGCTGAATCTCAGTGAGGAGAATGCGACCTTCCGCTCATTGCGACGGACTACTGCGACGCAGCGCGCGCAAGTGCTCGCCGCTGGTGCACTCGCTATGGAGTTGTCGTCATGGATCGAAGACAAATTCAATCTACCGGCTGTCGATATTCCCGACCTGAGCGTGTACGCCGGGCAGCCGGAAGCGGCGGCGACGGCGCTGCGGGCGCAGTGGGGCCTCGGCGAGAGCCCGATATCGCACACGATCGGTCTGCTTGAAACGCACGGCGTTCGTGTGTTTTCGCTGGCGGAAGAGCTGCGCGAGGTCAATGCCTTTTCAGTCTGGGTCGGCTCTCGTCCGTTCGTCTTCTTGAACACGATGAAGTCGGCGGAAGCAAGTCGATTTGATGCGATGCACGAGCTGGCCCATCTCGCGATTCACCGCGAGACGGCGGACTCACGAGAGACTGAGGCCGAAGCGAACGCGTTCGCAGCGGCCGTGTTGATGCCCCAGGCCGATGTGCTGGCCGTGGCGCCGCGAAACGCGACTCTTCAGCACATCATCCGCCTGAAGAAGCGTTGGGGAGTTGCAGCATCCGCGCTTGCGCGGCGGCTTCACGACTTGCAGGTGATCGGACCGTGGCCATACCGAACGTTGTGCATCGAACTAAACCGGCATGGCTTCAGAACGAACGAGCCTCATCCAATTCCTCAGCGCGAATCCTCACGAGTTTTGACGAAGGTGTTCAACGAGCTTCGGCAGGACCGCATCACGCTCGGCACCGTTGCGGAGGAGCTTGCAATCCCGAGGGCCGAGTTGCAGCGGCTGGTATTTGGTTTGGCGATGATGGGCGTCAGCGGAGACGCTGGGCGGCGAATCGCGACATCGCGCGTACCGAGCACGCTCAGGCTCGTGGAAGACGAGTAAAGGGAGGTCTGATGCTGCCCGGCACCGAGAACCGCTTCCTGGCGGCAACGGAAGAAGAGATCGAGCAGGATTTCCTCGCCGACTATGTCCGCTTCGCCGCGCAGATCAACGCACACACGATCATCACCCTGCTAGGTGCGCTCCGCGAGGAGCGCGACGACCGTCGTCGCAAGATGCTTTGCACGGAATGCCTCCAGTTGTTTGTCACGAGCGTTGAAGACTTCGCCGGTTTGCTGCAGGCGATCGTTTTCCGGAAGAACGGCGCGCTGCTCCACGTGACGCTGACCGAGGGGCAAGGTCACGGCGCAACGGCATACCCGCGCACGTTAAAACGGCCTACGTCCGCGACGGAGCTGATGGACGAAGTAGGGTTCACCACGGTCAACGTCGGTCGGCTTCGCGAGCTTGGATACGAGATCACCGCCGAGACGTTCAACGACCCGTTTGCTGACTTCGCCGAGAGCATCAAGAACCTTGCGGACTACGCAGAACAATACAACGATGTGAAGAACCGTCTAAAACACGGCAAGTGCATCTTCGGTCTCGCGTTCGCCCTCGACGGAAGCGACGACATCGGCACCATCGAGACGCGAACGATCGATGACCACGCATCGCGCGGTCTTGCGAAGACAACCATTTCACTCGAACAGGCGGAGGTGTCCAGCATCCTCATCTGCAAGATCGTGATCGTGTCGCTAGACCTTCTGGCTCTGTTCGCCGTGCATTATCACCCTGGGTTCGCGGAGGAATTCGTACACGACGTGCGCGATGAGGGAAAGCGCATCGCATCGCTCGCGCGCGCTGCCGGCTTGAAGTCGAAGGGGCTTACGAACCTGTTTGAAGGCGAGGAGTAACTGAGTGCTCCCGAGTGACGGCAGAACGATACGGCGCTCGGCCAAAGCGCCGCATCAAGCGACTCAGACACGCGTCTAACGGGTGTCTAATTCAGCCGTTTTCGGACAGGTGCGGACAAGTCCAGACCGAGGTAACATGCTGAGGAAAGGAGATATCCGCGCATGTCCCGAGACAAACGCGGAGTTGTTAATCCGGTGGTCGGAGGTTCGAGTCCTCCCGCCACAGCCAATTTGCTTTCAGAGACTTAGGGAACCGCGACTCGTGAACCTCGGCGGATACGAGCCGGTCAGGAAGTGACTCACCCACGATCGCGTGCGGCCCCGCGACCACGACACCGGCAAGCCAGATACCACACCGCGACCTTGTTTCGCATTGGCCTGGAAATGAACGCAAGCAGCACCTGATCGGAAGCAAATTCGCGACGCGCGTGAAACGCAGGGGGCGGCGTACTCCGCCTTCAGAAATCGCGAGGTCGGAAGCCCGAACAAGGCACGTGTCGCGCTGGCGATGCAGTTGAAAAGCACCGCAGAACGGCTCAAGCGATACGATGAATATCATTTCGTCATGTCCGACCGCTACGGAACGAAATGAGGCCGGAACAGCCCTCGGCGAGCGCGCCGAGGGCCAGAAGGAAGATCGTCAGGAGGCCAGACCACCCGGCGACTATCGCGCCTACTTGAAGCGAATCACGTAGTCGACATAGACGTTCACCGGTCGCGACTCGTTGTCGCCGCCGGTGAGTGTATGCGTATGCGCGCCGTCGGTGGACGTGGGACTCTCGGACGGGTTGTTCTCCGCGATGTCGTATCCAATCACCACGTCGATTTCGTGCGTGTCCGTGGGGATGTTCTGAATCACGTGCGTGTGGCTGCCGTCGGTGGACGTGGTGATAGCGGTGACGGGCGGACCGGTCAGCGACTTCACCTGCACCGTGCCGACCTTCGCCTGCCCTCCGGCACCCTGCACGAAGTAGCCGCGCAGGTCGGGGAGCAGGAACTGCAGCGGCACGCTGCCGTAGGTATCGCCGATCACGCTGTACAGCGCGGCATACTGCGGGTCGGAGATGGTGAGCTTCGCGCCGCTGCACGGCAGCCACCCTTGCCCGATGAGCGTGGCGAAATTGCCGAGATTCGTCGTGTCCGATCCGATCGGGACGATCGAGCCGATGGGCGGCGCGGCGGCGAGATTGTCCGAGGCAATGAGCCAGTCCAGATAGACGTTCGCCGGACGCGTCTCGTGGTCGCCGCCAATGATGGAGTGGGAGTGATCGCCGCCGGAGCTCGAGGCGACGACGTCGTCGGTCCAGTCCATGACGTTTTTCGCCAAGGGGCCGCTCGCCGACTCCGCCACGTGGTGGTCCTGCTGTGGAATCAGGGCGATGTTGTGATTGTGCGCGCCGCCTGAGGCGATGAGCACGTTCGGCCCTTTGGCCATCGCATGAGACTGGCCGGACCCGACCGCGTCGCTGACTCCGCCTCCGGTGTCGGAGGCGAAGCGGCCGGCCGAATCCGGGTCGCGGCCGGTGGAGTGACTGGTGCCGCGCACGAACTGGCCGCGCAGGTCCGGAACGTTGAACACGCTTACGCCGTCTCCACCGTAGTTGTAGGAGATGAGCGCGTTCAGGTTGGGAAAGCGCGTCGTGCCGTACGACATGCCGTCGCAAGCGAGCCACTTCGCGGGCGGCACTGACAACGCTCCGCCGAAACCGACCATCGTGCCGGCCGGCAGCGTGCCGCCGACTTGGGACGGCTCGTTCGCTTTGATGATGAAGTACAGCGCCACGTTGATCGGCGACGTCGCGGCATCGAACCCGCTCACCGTGTGCGAGTGCGCGCCACCCGCGTCGGTGGTCGCCGGTGCGTTCCACCGGGCCATGTCGTAAGTGCTGCCGTTCCATGCCTGGTTCATGCTCGACGACAGGTGCGTGGTGTTGTGCGTATGAGTACCGCTCGATCCTACCGTGAACGGTTTTTCTGTCGGCAGCGCCGTGGCAGATGTCTGCAGCGAGCCGACCGCATTGCCGGCCGCGCCGCCGGGGTTGGCGGCCGCGCGCTGTCCCGAGTCGGGATCGCCTGCAGGCACCGTGCCGCTGCGGCCGCGTACGAAGCGGTCCCGCAGGTCGGGCACGTTGAAGCGCCCGCCGGCTGACGACCCGTTGGCGGTCCCGATGGCGGCGAACAGCGCGGGAAAGTCGCTCTGTTTGTAGCCGGTGCCGTCGCACAACAGCCATCCGGCCGTCTTGACCTGATCGTAAAGGTTGGACTGCGAGAGGTCTCCGCCGAAGCAGATGACCGAGCCGATGGGGAGAAGAGGGGGTGTTGTTCCGTCCATGATCTGCATAAAGTTTCCTTTCGTTGTCACGACTCGTAGTCCGGTGGCGATTGCCGTTTTTCCAGAGGGGCCGCGAAAAGTTTGGGTCGGCCGTTTGCGATGGATCGACGTGCGTCACCTCGATCAGCTGTTGGATTTCCGCTCGATGAGGGCCTGGTCGAGTAGCGCCGCGCTGCGTCTCGATGACGCCGCGCGCATCTTCGAGATCCCGATCACGGCATCCGCGGGAGTTTCGCGGCACTCCTCCGAAACACATCAGGACGGAAACCGCGCCGATCGAGCGAGCTGGCGGCGCGAGATGGACCCGTCGCCTTCGAGCGGAATGGATTACCATCATGCGCCGAGTCCCTCGTGAAAGCTCCGGGTGTTGCTGGACCCGCAGATGGCGTTAGGGGCATCAGCCCTCGATCTCCTGTCGGCCTGCTGCTTCTGCAACTCTCGCCGCGAGTTCCTCCGGCTTCCCCAAGTGAAGCAGCAACCTCAGTGGCGTTACGTCGGCGGCGCACTCGCCCAGACCACCACACAGAAATCCTTCTCCGAGCCGATCGCCGGAATGTGAGACAGGGGGATCACATTGCGGTCTGAGGCATAGAGCTCGATTGTGGTCGGCGAAGTGATTGCCAGCCCCTTGCCCCAGCGGAACGAACTGTTAAGCACCTTGGTGCCGAGGATATTGAACAGCCAGTTCAAAGCCGGGCCCAGGACTGGGAACGGCAGGATCGAGCTCATGTACTTCTCCAGGTCCGAAACGGTGTCGCTCAGGTCGGTGACCGGGAGGTTCACCTCGCCGACCTTGTTCAGCGCGGGGCTGGGCGACGGCCCCTCAACGTTGGTTACCTGGTAAAGGCAGGCCTTCGAGTTCGTTCCGTCATCGTCGGCGTTCATCGTAAGAAGGAAGATGCTGCCGTCGGCCTGCGTCAGCAGCGCCAGACCGGCGCCGGATTCAGCGAAGCTGTCGGTCTGAAAGATCTCATTGAATATCGCGTTCCCTTGAAAGCCGTCCTTCAGCAATTCGGGGAATTGCGATTGATAAAGCGTCAGCGTATTGCCGTTGACAGCGGCGATCAGGTAAAGGCCGCCGGTGGAATCCGTCATTTTGGTAAAGCCGACTCCGTTGACACCCATTTGAGGGCGTTCGATCGTACCGATCAACGTGAACGCTCTGTTTACCGCGGCTTCGCCGATCCAGAGGATCTGGATCTCCGAGACATCAGACCCCGGCGAGCTGGCGGAAGCCTGGATGCCCAGCGCCATGAAGCTGCCGCAGGCCTGCACCGAACATGGGTGTGGCCAACCGGGATGGAGCGTATCGAACGTCGCTTCGGTCTTGGCCAGGCCGGGCCCGGGCAGGAAGTCGGCCACGATCGTCTGGCCGTTCAGCGTCGGCGTGATGTCGAGATTGGTGTGCGAGAAGATCATCTTGTCGCCGTAGGACGCAATCCCCTTGAAGTGCGATTGAACCATCCCGGTGCACGATGTCGGTAAGGCGCTGCATTTGTAATATTTTCGATAACTTGGCGTGGTCGGAATGTTGTTGAACACGCTGACCACGTCGTTGAGTTGCAGGTTCGCTTCGACGATTTTCTCCATCTCGACCTGTTCGAGCGCGTCCGCGGCGCGGGTCGTATCACCCAGCGTGCGTTGGAGTACTTCGATGTCGTGGGTCTTGGACACTGGTCCTCTCCTATCCGTTGATGTGCCGGGCGTATCCGCCGACATGTGTGTAGTCCGGGAGCGCGCGCTCGTTTTCCGGAACGCGAAAAAACAGACCCTGACAGGGACGATCGGGAGCGTCGTCATCGGTCCGGAAGCGCCCAACCTCGATTTTTGATCGACCGCGCGCTCCGCCGATTGAGAAGGGCCCGACTTTGGGCTACTATCTTTCTTTCCCCACCCATTTCCAGATGGACCCCCGCCAGCTCATCGAGCAGAACGTAGAGCTCATCGAACGACTCGTTCATCGCGCCTGCCGGCGTGTTGGCGTAACGGCGCGCGACGCCGGCGACGCTGCGTCGATGGTCAAGCTGGCACTTCTGGAAGACGACTACGCGATTCTCCGGCGATTCGAGGGCCGGTCGTCGCTGGCCACCTATCTCACGATTGTCATTCAACGGCTTTTATCCGATCAGCGCGAGCGGACGCATGGACGGTGGCGGGCGTCGGCGGAGGCTCACCGGCTCGGACGGCATGCTGTCCTCATTGAAGATCTCCTCGTCCGGCAGCACCGATCCATCGACGAAGTCATGCCGATGGTTCGCTCCGTCGATCCAGCGATCACGAGGAATGACGTCGCCGAGATCGCGAAGCGCATGCTAGAGGCATCCGAGGTGCCAGGCCTTCGATCTTCGCGTTCGTCAGCACCTCTCCACGCATGGTAGAGCAATCTTCCATTCCGAGGAGATTTTCGGCCCGTTG
>JADGNY010000143.1 GCA_017883235.1 Thermoanaerobaculia bacterium
GCACAGACAAGAGTGTCTGTGCCACATTGGATCCGGCGAAGACTCCACACTTCAGCAAATACCGACGGGCAATGTGGCACAGACACTCTTGTCTGTGCCTTCGCCGCCAACGCGGCGTTAGCGGCGGATCGGTGCTCCCGTCGATTAGACTCTCGGCCGCATGAGCGCGCTCTACGCCCTCGCGGCATTCGCGATGACTCTGGCCGGTGGCGCGTTCGCGTTCCGTTACCAGCGCTATCTCCTCTACATCATGGCCTTCTCCTCGGGGCTGCTGATCGGCGTGGCCTTTCTCGATCTGATCCCCGAGGTCTCCGCGCTGGCGCAACTGCACAGCATCGACATCCGAGGGCTGATGTTCACGGTCATCGCCGGCTTCCTGGCGATCTTCCTGCTCGAGAAACTGACGATCATCCACGGTGAAAAACAGCACGACGCGCCGGGACATCAGCACAACGTCGGCCTGGTCGGTGCCATCGGTCTGTCGTTCCACAGCTTCCTCGACGGCCTGGCCATCGGCGTCGGTTTCAAGGCGGGGACGCAAGTCGGCCTGGTGGTGCTGATGGCGGTCGTGGCGCACGATTTCGCCGACGGCCTCAATACCGTGACCTTCATGCTGGCCACGCGCAACAGCCGGTGGCGTACCTGGTTGCTGCTGGTCATCGACGCCATCGCCCCGGTCCTCGGCGCGCTTTGCGCGGGACTGCTGTACATCGCGCCGCGGATGCTCGCGTACCAGCTCTCGTTTTTCGCCGGCTTCCTGCTCTATCTCGGCGCGAGCGATCTTCTGCCGCAGGTGCATGCCAGGACCCGCGGCGCGCTGATCGCCGCGACGATCGCGGGCGTTGCCGTCGCGGGGCTGCTGGTCTACGCCCTACAATCTCCCGCATGAAACGACTTTTCGCGCTCCTGCTCCTGCTCGTCGCCGCTTCCGCCTACGCCTGCAACATCACCGAGAAGGACCTCTTCAAGTTCCACTGAATCGGCGATCCGCAGCTCTCACCCGACGGTTCGCAGGTTCCGGTGTGGAGCGATGACGGCAAGACGATCTATGCCATCACCGCGGAGGAAGGGCGCGCCAACTTGAAGCGCTTCGACGCGGCCACCGGCAAGGTCGCGCCGTGGACGAGCGGCAATCACGACATCCAGAGCTACTCGATCCACGGCGGGAAGACGGTGGCCCTCATCGCCACGCCGACGATCATCAACGATCTCTCCCTCAGGATTTCGGGAACATCATTCAGTACCACTACCCGGGCGACGATTTCAAAGACCTGATGGCCGGCGTCGACGCGGTGGTCGCGCGCGGTTTCATCGATCCGAAGAAGCTCTGCGTTACCGGCGGCAGCGGCGGAGGACTGCTCATTGACTGGGTGGTCACGCAGACCGACCGCTTCGCCGCCGCCGCGGCCCAGCGCGACATCGCCGACTGGTCCTTTCGGAGTGCTTCCCCCTCCGAATTGTTTTGGACCGACGGCGCGCAATTTACGGGAGAATCGGCAGATGAGCTTTCGATTCATCGCCGTTTTTGTCTTCGCAGCCACCTTGCAGACCAACATCGCGAAGGTGACGCAGGTCTACGAGCACGATTACTCATCGCGCCTGGTGCCGTTGCTGACGGAGGTGCTCCGTTTCCCGACGGCGCAGTTCGAGGTCGACGGCCCGGTCGCGCAGAAGGCGTGGCTGGCAAAGACCGCTCACGACCTCGGCTTCACTTATCGCGATGCTGGTTTAATCGTTGAGATCGAGCTTCCCGGTCCTCCCGGCGCTCCCGTCTTGGGCCTGATGGTGCACGGCGATGTGCAGCCGGTCGATGCCGATGCCTGGTCCGTGGCGCCGTTCTCGGGCAAGGCGGATGAGACCTACGTCTATGGCCGCGGCTCCGCGGATGACAAGGGTCCGCTGGTGCAGGCGCTCCTGGCGATGAAAGCGCTCGCGCAGAGCGGCGTGCCGCGCACGCACACGGTGCGGCTCCTCGTCGGCAGCGACGAGGAGTCGGCCAACACCGATGTGACGACGTATCTGAAGACGCACCCCGCGCCCGACTACACGCTGGTCCTCGATTCGAACTTCCCTGTCGTCGTCGGCGAGAAGGGATGGAACTCGCTGTCGGTCACGACCGATCCGGCGTCCGAGCGTCCGGGCGTGGCGAAGCCGTACAGCGTCTTTTTCATCAACGCCGGACTGGCAGCGAGCATCGTTCCTGATCGCGCCGAGATGAAGCTGCGGTGGAAGGAAGATGGTTCCGCAACCCCGAACTGGCAGCCGCTGATGGACGCGATCAACGCCGCACCGCGGCCTCCGGACACGCGCGTCGCCATGCAGGCCCAGGGGGACACGCTCTGGATCGTCGCGTACGGCCACTCGGCCCACGCCGGCGTCAACCTGGAAGGAGGCCGCAATGCGCTCGTCGCGCTCGCGCGTGTGCTCGACGGCAAGCTCCCGTCGGGCGGCGCCGATGACCTCCTCGCCTTCGTCCGCGCCGCCGGCACCGACATCTACGGCACAGGCCTCGGCATCACCGACCGCGATCCTCTGTGGGGCCGCTACGCCGTCAACATCGCCACGATCAAACCGGATGCGAATGACGCCAAGCGATCGACGCTGACGATCAACATCCGCCGCATCCCTCCCCGCACCGGTCCGGAATTGAAGACGAAGATGGAGGAGTACGTGGCCGCGTTCAACAAGCGCACCGGCGCGTCATTGACCGCGACCGGCTTCTACGATGACGAGCCGCTCGGCTTCAATCCGAACGCGAAGATCGTCCGCCGTCTCCTGGCCGACTACGGTGCCGCGACCGGAACGAAGAACCCGAAACCCGCCATCTCCGGCGGCGGAACGTACGCAAAACGGCTCCCCAACTCCATCGCCTTCGGCATGTGGTTCCCCGACAAACCCTACCCCGGCCACGACGTCGACGAAAAGAACCCGATCGCGGACCTGCAGAAGGGGACGAAGGTGCTGATCCACGCGCTGGTCGACATCGCGACAGGGGAGAGGATCGTGGAGCCGTTCAAGCCGTAGGATTCCTTACGGTTTATTGCGTTGCACGCGATACCCAGCCATCGCCGGTGACATTGTCGGTCGAAGAAGCGTAACCGCTCCACCAGAAGCCGAAGCCGTCGGAGTTAAACGTCAGGCTCACATTTCCCGCGGGGGAACCGAATCCGCCGGGAAGCGATGTCTGCACGAGAGAGTAGGCTGGTACGAGGATCGTTATCTTCGCTCCCGTGGCAATCGAGGTCACGGTCCAACTGTGCGAAACGCTGTCGAGGTTGACCACGCCGGCGCCGACGCGGAAGCCGCTGTCCTGCCGCAGGCCAAGGGCGATGGCGGTGAGAGAGCCGAGCGAATCCTGAAGAGAGATCGACGTGAAGTTCTGCGAGACGGTGCCGGCGGAGGCGGGTTGCGGCGTCCAGATGCGCGAGTAGCCGTCTATGGTTCCAGCCGTGTCGGGATTGTTCTGACTGTCCTCGGCCAGCACCACGATCGCGCCGAGGCCGGTTTTGTGCAGGCTCACGTTGACGAAATCCTGAATCGCGGTGGTCGTCAACGCGGGGAGGGTGAAGTACTGCACAGGCTGGTGCGTGTTGTCTTGTCCAGCCTGCAGCCAGCCGATGGCGACGCGCTGATCGACGGAGCGGTAGTTGGCGAGGGTCACATCGGATCGGAAGTAGGTGCCGCCCCCTCCGGTCAGGTTTCCGGCGGCGGGAATGAGCAGGCTCGAGGCCGAGCTCTCGACGGAGATCACCTCCGGCCTCACTCGTTGGGCGGAAGCAGTAATCTGGGCGCTTCTGGCCGCGGCGATGAGAGCTCCCAGTTCTCTCTGTGACTCCGGGGCGTCCGCAGGCTGGAGCACGTCGGCGCTTCGAAGTATTTTCGTCTGTCCAAAGGCATGCGATGGGATGGTAAGAAGGCAGGCTGCTACTAAGGTCAAGGCTGCTGTGGGCTTCATCTTGTTCCTCCTTGTTTGGTTGCACTAATAGTGTACTCGTTGGGTTGCTTGGTTTCTGAGTTGCGGGGTTCCTGAGTAGCCAGGCGGCCCCCAGTGGCAACCCAGCAACTTAGCAACCCAGTAACCCGCTTGCAAACTGGGAGCGCGGGCGTCTCGCCCGCGTTTGATGCTCGGCATCCTGCTGCTTGCAAGCGCGGGCGAGGCGCCCGCGCTCCCAGGGAGTGCACACTCCTCCAGGCAAATCACCGACCTACATTGACCTACATCCTGTCTGGTCATGGCCTTCCAGATTCAGGTGAAACGAAGCTCAGAGGATTTGCACTACCTGGTCGAGGCATCGATAAGTGGGGTCAGTGGGGTAGGGAAAAACGTGCGCGCGCAACTCCTTAAGATGAGGGTCGACAACCATGCCCCGATATCGAGTGACCATTTCCGGCAAGACCTACGATGAGATGGCGGATCTCGTCCGCAAGCACAAACTCAACATTGCCGGGCACACCGGGAAGAAAGTGGGCCGCGGCTACGTGGTCGACGCCTTTGCCGATTCAGACCAGATCGCGACCCTCCGGTCCGAGGGGTATGGCATCGATGTGCGGGAGGATGTGCGGGAAGCGGGGAAGCAGCGTCAGGCAGAGGTCCAGGCGCTGGCGTTAGCCGCCACGGCTCCGAGTGTGGCGACGGCGGACCATTATCTGACCGTCGACGACATCGAGGCGTCGCTGGCCACGGCGGCGGCCGGTCCCAACGCGGGGTTCACGCAGTTGACCAAGCTGCCCAATAAGACCTGGGAGGGGAGGGATTGCCACGCCATCAAGATCGCGCACGGCAGTCAGGCCGGCCGTCCGTGCATCTTCCTGCTCGGCGGGGTTCATGCGCGGGAGTGGGGCAGTCCCGACATCCTGATCAATTTTGTCGAGCAGCTCTGTGATGCCTTCCGGACGCAGAGTGGCATCACGATCGGCGGTATGAACGTCACCGCGACGCAGATTCAGGATCTCGTAAACAAGAAAGACATATGTGTTTTCCCGCAGGCCAATCCGGACGGACGCCATCACAGCATGACCGTTGCCGCGGACTGGCGGAAGAATCGACGGCCCGCGCCCGCCGGCAGCAGCAACGCCGATTGTGTCGGCGTCGATTTGAACCGCAATTATGATTTTCTCTGGAACTATCCGGTGCATTTCGCTCCAGACGCACCGGTGGCCAACTCCACGAACCCTTGCGACCCCGAGGTCTACATCGGCCCTGCGCCGGTCTCGGAGCCCGAAACGAAGAATGTCGTATGGATGTTCGAGAACTTCTCCAACATTCGCTACTTCATCGACGTCCATAGCTATTCGGAGGACATTCTCTATAGCTGGGGAGACGACGACGATCAGACGCTAACACCGCAGATGAATTTTCTGAATGCGGCGTTCGACGGAAAGCGCGGGGTGGCGAACGACACGAAGTACAAGGAGTACATCCCCGCCGCCGACAAGACCGCGGCCGTCAAGCTCGCCAAACAGATGCGCGCTGCCATTCAGGCTGTCCGAGGCCGTGACTACACGGTCATGCAGTCGATGAGCCTCTATCCCACGGCCGGAACATCCGACGACTACGCGTACAGCCGTCATCTGGTCAATCCGTCGAAGCCGAAGGTCTTTTCGTACACCATCGAGTGGGGGAGCGGGGACAACGAGACGCCGTTCCATCCGCCGTATCCGGAGATGAAACAGATCATCCGGGAGATCACCGCGGCGCTGCTGCAGTTTTGCGTGAAGGCGTAATGACCGACAACAATCTGCAGCCGCCACCGAACCCGCCGGCGAAGGATTGCCCGAGTCAGTAACGGGGTTGCGCGGTCTCGCGGTGTTCGGATTCGTACGCCGCGTTTGCAATCTAGCACCGCGAGACCGTGTAACCGCGAGACCCCGAGACCTCTAGGAAAACCTCTCCAGGCAGCCGAGCACCAGCGCGGTGAAGTCGTTCTGTACGCGCGCGGTGGTATCCATCACTTCCTGGTGCGTCAGCTTCTGGTTCAGGATGCCGGCAGCCATGTTGGTGATGCAGGAGATGCCGAGCACTGGGATGCCCATCTGCGACATGGCGATGACCTCGGGGACGGTGGACATGCCGACGGCGTCGGCGCCGAGGGTGCGGAAGGCGCGGATCTCGGCAGGCGTCTCGTACGACGGACCGGAAAGGGCGAGGTAGACGCCTTCCTGCACTAGCTGGCCGAGGGAGCGGGCGACCTCGTTGGCTTGTTCGCGCAGCGATGCCGGGTAGGCCTCGCTCATGTCGGGGAAACGGACGCCAAGCTCGTCGACGTTCGGTCCGCGCAGGGGGTTCATGCCCATCAGATTGATGTGATCGGAGATCAGCATCAGATCGCCGGCCTGGAATTTGGTGTTGATTCCGCCGGCGGCGTTGGTGACGATGAGCTGCTTGATACCGAGGCGGCCGATGACGCGCGAGAGGAACATCACTTCCGGCATCTCGTGGCCTTCGTAGAAGTGAATGCGTCCCTGCATCACCACGACCGGTGTCTGGTTGGCGCGGGCCAGGATCATCCGCCCCTGATGCCCGACGACGGTCGACGCTTTCGCGCCGGGGATTTCGGAGTAGGGGATGGCGGTCTCGATCTCGAGCGCATCGACGACGTTGCCGAGCCCCGAGCCGAGAATCACGCCGACCTGCGGCTGAAGAGACGTTTTGCTGCGGACGAACCTGACGGCTTCGTCGATTGCCTTGATCATGATTTTTCCCCGTCTGGACGAACTTGGAGGGCGGAGTATAGCCGTGCTCGGGAGTCGGGTGTCGGGTGTCGGGGGTCGGAAGCCATTGCTTGATACTCCGACTACCCACTCCCGACCCCCGACCCCCGACTCCCGACTCCCGACCCCCGACTCCAGCTATGACCTGACCGGTTCCTCCCGCATAATGCCCGCACCCAAATCGGCTTCATCAAAATACGGCAACGACGGGAGCGGTGAATGGAGCGTTTTTCTGCGCTGATCGGCTTCGTAGGGATTCTTGCGATTGCGTTTCTGCTGTCGACCAACCGGCGGGCCATCCGCTGGAAGACCGTGTTCTGGGGGCTTACGCTTCAGATCCTCACCGCCATCGCCGTTCTGAAGGGAACGCAGATCGCCAAAGCGTTCGGCACGTTCATGCCGGCGCTCAGCCAGTGGATCGCCGCGTTCATTTTCATCGGGCTGACCGTGATCGTGGTGCAGATTGCCAAGCGGATGGAGCAGGGCGGGGGGAAGAAGGGACTCTGGACCGTTTACCTGGGTATCAGCGCGGTTCTCTTTCTCTCGTACAACCTGCTGGCCTTCCTCTTCGAGAACCTGAAGGAAGTGGTTACGCGGCTCATCAGCTACACCGGCGAGGGCTCGAAGTTCGTCTTCGGCGCATTGGGTGATACGGGTAACAAGAACATCGGCTTCGTTTTCGCCACGATGGTGTTGCCGACGATCATCTTCATCGCTTCGATCTTCGCCGTTCTCTACTACCTCGGCGTGATGCAGATCGTGGTGCGCTTTTTCGCCAAGCTGATGTCGCGCTTCATGGGCGCATCAGGGGCGGAGTCGCTCTCGGTGGCCGCATCGATCTTCATGGGCCAGACCGAGGCGCCGTTGACGATCCGGCCGTTCATCGAAGGGATGACCATGTCGGAGCTGATGACGATCATGACCGCCGGGATGGCCCACGTCTCCGGCGGAATCATGGCGGCGTACGTCCTAATAGCGAAGGTCGATGTGATCCACCTTCTCACGGCCGTGATCATGACCGCACCCGGGGCGATCATGATGGCCAAGATGATCGTGCCGGAGACGGAGAAGCCGGCCACCGGCGCGGACGTCGAGGTGATCGTTCCGAAGCAGGATGTGAATGTGATCGACGCGGCTGGGCGCGGGGCGATCGAGGGATTGCATCTGTCACTCAACGTGGCCGGCATGCTGATCGCGTTCATCGCGCTGGTGGCGCTGATCAACGGTGTCTTCGGATACGTGCACGGCCAGGCGTTCTGGTTCCCCCAAAGCCTCGATAAGCTCCTCGGCTGGATCTTCAGCCCGATCGCCTGGGCGATGGGGGTGTCGTGGAAAGACAGCCTGACGGTCGGCAACCTCCTCGGCACGCGCATGGTGCTCAATGAGTTCGTCGCCTTCGCCAAACTCGGCGAGCCGGGTGTCGGATCGAGTCTCGACCCGCGCAGCTTCGTCATCGTTACGTACGCTCTTTGCGGCTTCGCGAACTTCTCCTCGATCGCCATCCAGATCGGCGGGATCGGATCGCTTGCGCCGTCGCGGCGTGGGGACCTTGCCAGGCTTGGGATGCGGGCGATGATCGCGGGAACGTTGGCGAATTTCTTGACCGCGACCATCGCAGGCATGTTGCTTTAGCGCTTTAAGGCGCGAACCATTTGCTTGCGGTGGCGCGAGAAGCCGCTCTGAAGTTTGAACTTCCAGCCGGCGAAGCCGGCGCAAGGGCGGCGCGAGTCGCCCGCCTTTTGTGCATGCCTCGCCGCTTACTTCGCTGCAACCGTTAGCGAAGGGTCTCGATCAGCATCTTCATGTCCTCGGGAATGGCCGCCGTGAAACTCATCATCCTGTCCGTCTTTGGATGTGGAATCTGGAGAGAGACCGCATGAAGGGCTTGTCTGCCGAGCGATACGACCGCTTTCTGCAACCTCTTGTCGGGGATGCCGCGCCACTGCGGGCCGGAGTAGACCGGGTCGCCGATGATGGGGTGGCCGATCGATTTGAGGTGGACGCGGATCTGGTGTGTACGGCCGGTGTGGAGCACGCAGCGCAGCACCGAGGCGTGGCGGAGCGGCTCGATCAACTCGTAGTCCGTGACCGCGCGGCGGCCGCCGGCGACGATGGCCATGCGTTTACGGTTTCTGGGATCTCGCGCGATCGGCGCGTCGATCGTGCCGCGCGATTTCTGCGGCGTCCCGTACACGATGGCAACGTACTCTTTACGCACCGCATCGGTTCCCCAGGCCGTACTGAGCTTGCGGTGAGCCTCATCGTTCTTGGCGATCACCATCACCCCGCTCGTGTCTTTGTCGAGCCGGTGGACGATGCCCGGGCGAAGCTCGCCGCCGATCCCGCTGAGATCCTGCACGTGAAAAAGGAGGGCGTTGACGAGCGTCCGGTCGGCATGTCCGGCTGCCGGATGCACCACGAGGCCGGCTGGTTTGTCGATGACGATGATGTCGGGATCCTCGTAGAGAATCGAGAGCGGCATCTCCTGCGATGCGGCGGTGGTGGCCGCGGGCGGCGGGATGTCAACCTCGGCGAGCTGTCCCCCGGCGACGCGCAGCGAGGGCCGTGCCGCCGGTTTCCCAGCCAGCGTGACCCGTCCCTCAGCGATGAGCTTGGCGATGAAACTTCGGCTATGCTCCGGCATCCGCGCGGCAAGGGCGCGGTCGAGCCTGGCACCATCGTCTTCCGTCGTGAACTTGACCTTCATGTGCTCTCGGGGTACATGCTACAATCGCATAGTTCGATCCTGGATGCCTCATGCTCCGCGATGTGACATCCTGTTCGTTTCGACCGTATCACTGTTTGCAGATTCATTTTTTTTCAGACTGACGAAGTCGTTTAGAATACGTAAGCGCTTTTCGATCGAGGCAGTCTGATCATCAAAAAACTCGTTGCAAAAGGGGAGATTATGTTCAAGTTGAAACAGTTGGGCGTGGCCGCGGCGGTCGCGTTGTTCGCCGGTGCGGCGATGGCCAGCAACTTCCGCGCTGGGGATCAGATTTACGTTCCGGCAGCCGGCCACATTTCGAGCGCGTCTGCCACCTTCATCTCTGACGTGTTCATCTCGAACCTCAGCGATCAATCGGTCGATGTCTCGGTGATTTTTTCGAGCGGCAGCAACGGTTCGCAGACCACGTTCCCGAAGATCCTGACGCTTGCCCCTCGCGAGCGGCGCGAGCTTCTCGACTTCATGGGGAACACGCTGCATCTTTCGAACAACCTCGGTCAGCTGATCTTCAACGCCTGCCTGTCGGGCGCGGACTGCACGCCGGACGTGAACACGGGCCTGAGTCCCAACTTCCGCAACATCAGCGTCGAAAGCCGCATCTTCTCGGTGGCCGTCGGCGCGAATCCGCTGACCGCGCCGACGAACGGCCAGTTGTTCTCGGGCTTCCCCTGGTACAACTACGTCACCCAGACCGCGAGCGGTGCCGCCCTCGACAAGTGCTTCATCACCGGGGTCCGTAACACGGCCCAGTTCCGCACGAATGTCGGCTTCGTCAATGCGTCGCAGTTCTCGACCACGACGATCACGGCCACGCTCATCAACGGCGCCACCGGCACCACGATCGCGCAGGCCAGCTTCACGCTGGGGCCGCTCGGCACCGTCCAGTCGAATGTCGGAAGCGTCTTCCCGGCGTTCGCTCAGGGACCAACGTCTACCAACGCCTACATCACCTTCCAGCAGGGCGCAACGACGCCGACCGCCGACGGGGCCGCCAACCAGTGCGCGGACGGCTGCCCGGCCTTCTTCGCCTACGGGTCGACGGTCGACAACCAGACCCAGGACGCCACCACGCTCGAGCCGCAGTTCCTCATCCCTCTGACGAATAATCAAATCACCTGCATCTACAGCCCGGACGCCGCCAACTGCAAGTCGGGCGCGACCATTCACCGCGCGGTAAAGCACCAGTTCTAGGACCGATTCGCTTCGATTCGAACGACGGCCGCGCCTCGTGCGCGGCCGTTTTTTTGCCGCCAGAACCGGAATCGTGCCATCGTTCACGATGTTGTGACGGCCCGCTGCAAAGTGGTATCATCTGTCAGCTTTCGAGCAATAACCTATCGAAAGCGGCCGATTCGGCCGCTTTTTTTGTTGTCAGGAGATATGAGCGTTTTACCCGAACGGGTGGAGAAGGAAATCGAGACCATCGTAACGTCGGAAGGTCTCGAGCTCGTTCACATTGAGTACCGGAAGCAGGGTCATGGGTTTCTGCTCCGCATCGACATCGACAAAGAGGGGGGCGTGATGATCGCGGACTGCGAGCTGGTCTCGCATCAGGTCAGCGCGTTTCTCGACGTCGACGATGTCGTGCCCGCGGAGTACGAGCTGCAGGTTTCTTCTCCCGGGCTGGACCGGAAGCTTTACAAAACGTCCGATTATCAGAAGTTCATCGGCCGGCTCGTCCGCGTCAGGACGTCGAAGCCGGTGCGGGGACTTCACGTGATCGTCGGCAGGTTGAAAGAATACAACGGCGAAACGATCGTCGTCACGGATCCGGTGATGAAAAAGGATCCGGACTATGTCGTTCCGCTGGCGGATGTGAAAGAAACGCGGTTGGAAGTGGAAATTTAGGTTGCTGAAGTTGCTGGGTTGCTTGGTTGCTGCGTGCTCAGCAACTGTGAAACCGAGCAACCTAGCAATCCAGGGAGCAGAATGTTCGACGAGAACCTGAGTAAAAACATCAAGGCGCTGGCGTACGAGAAGTCGATCGACGTCGAGCGCGTGTTCAAGGCCCTCGAGGATGCCCTCGCTACCGCCGCGCGCAAGTATTACAAGACCCGCGAGCCGATGGAGACGGTCATCGACCGCGTGAGCGGCGAGATGACGATGTACGTCATCAAAGAAACCGTCATCGACGAGAACGAGATCGAAGATCCGCAGGCGCAGTGGACGTTGGAACAGGCCCGGAAGATCGAACCGGATGCCGAGGTCGGCGGACGGATCCGGCTCAGCTACATCACCAAGGAAGTAGTCGACGTCGTCAAGGATTCGAACACCCAGATCCGCACGTATGAGGCCCAGAAGATCGACCCCGAGGTCGAGCAGGGCGACGAAGTCCACATCCCGCTGACGAAGGCCGCCGAAGACTTCGGCCGCATCGCCGCGCAGTCGGCCAAACAGGTCCTCTACCAGAAGGTCCGCGAGGCCGAGCGGGAGAAGGTCTACAACGAATTCATCGGCAAGGCCGGCGAGCTGGAGAACGGTTACGTCAAGCGCTTCGAGCGTGGCGACATGATCATCGACCTCAATGGCAAGACCGAGGGGATCATCCCGCGCTCCCAGCAATCGCGCGCGGAGCGCTACTCGCAGGGCGACCGCATCAAGGCGGTCATCGTCGACGTGCACACCCAGCCGAAGGGGCCGCAGGTCGTTCTCTCGCGTACCGATCCACGGCTGCTCATCAAGCTCTTCGAGATGGAAGTGCCGGAGATCTACGACGGAACGGTGGTCATCCGGGGTGCCGTCCGCGAGCCGGGCGAGCGGGCCAAGATTGCCGTGATGTCGCGCGAGCGCGACGTCGATCCGGTCGGCGCGTGCGTCGGTATGAAGGGATCGCGCGTGCAGTCGATCATCCGCGAGCTGCGCGGCGAGAAGATCGACATCATCCCCTTCAACGAGGACATCGTCGTCTACGCCCAGAACTCGCTGGCGCCGGCGAAGATCACCCGCGTTTCCGTGACCAGCGACGAGCAGGCCCACCGGCCGCACCTCGACGTCATCGTCGACAACGACCAGCTCTCGCTCGCCATCGGCAAGCGTGGTCTCAACGTACGTCTGGCCGCGGAGCTGATCGGCGCGAAGATCGACATCAAGTCCGAGGAAGAGGTCAAAGGCGAGGTTGCCGATGCTCTCAGCGCCATGCTTCAGGAAGCGATGGCCGAGGCGCGTGCAGAGACGAACGTGCACGACATCGAGGAGATGCCGGAAGATTGGGCGAATACCCTCGAGGCGGCCGGTTACGACGATCTCGATTCCGTGATCAACGCCTCGGTTGAGGATCTCACCGCGATCGACGGCGTCGACGACGAGATGGCCCAGCAGATGATCGAGATCGCCCGCAAGCACGAGCAGGTCGAAGAGAACCCGCCTGAAGGCGACGAAGAAGAGCAAGCGTATCAGGCCTCGGATGACGAGCAGCCTGAAGAAGAGTCCCAGGCTGCCGAGGAGCAGCAAGAAGAGGCGCCTGTGGAGTAATCGGTTGCCAAATTGCCGGGTGGCCAGGTTCCCGGCTTAGGAAAATCGTAACCTGACATAGGAACCAAGGAGATTCAATGGCGGCAGCAAAGTTCAAAGTGAGCGACATCGCAAAGAAGATGGGGAAGTCCGAGAAGGACGTCATCTTCCAGTTGCAGTCGCTCGGTGCCGAGATCAGCGACCCGAATCAGGCCTTGGAGCCTGAGGTCATTCAGGCGCTCATCACCGGCAAGAAACTGACGATGCGCACACGCAGCGTCATCATGCGTGAGGACAAGCCTCAGGTGGCCGCGAAGAAGGAAGCGGTGCGCCCTCCTCGGGCCATCGTCAAGCCGACGCCGCGTCCGAAGCGCGAGGTGCCGGTCGAAGAGCCGCAGGTTGCCGTGCCGCAGCCTCCCGTGGTGATCATCCCGGAGTTCGTCGAAGCTGTCGAAGCCGAGGAACGTGCCGCCAAAGAAGCGCCTCCGGTCGTCGAAAAGCCGCGTCCTGCCGCAACGGCTCCTGCTCCTGAACCGGTTCCCGAAACGCCGGCCGCTCCGCCGCCGCCGCCACCACGGCCCGCCGCGCCCGCGCAGCCGGCGGCTCCGATGGCCGCCAGCCTGGCCGACTTGCGTCGTCCCACCGGACCGACGGGTCCGCGCGCGCGTGCGCCGCAAGCCGCGCGTCCGAACTACGCCGGCCAGCAGCCGGTCTCGCGTCCGAGCTACAGCCAGTCTCCAGCCGGACGTCCTGCCTCCGGACCGGGCCTTTCCCGTCCCGGCGCTCCGATGGGTACCCGTCCTCCCGGCGCTCCTGCCGGTGCTCGTCCGCCGATGGGTAGCCGTCCCTCCGGGCCGGGCGTTCGTCCCGGTGGTCCGATGGGTGCCCGACCGGCCGGTGGTCCCGGTGGATTCCGTCCCGGTGTCAGCCGTCCCGGCGCTCCTCCCGCGCCGCCTCCACCTCCGGGCACGTTGCCCGGCGGAGCCATGGGACGCCGCAAGACCACGCGTCCTGAAGGCGAAGATCTCTCCCCGAAAAAGAAGACTACCGGCAAGCGCGGCAAGAGCGAGCGCCCGGCCGAGGTTGATAACGAGTTGTTCACCAAAGGGCCGTTCTCCGGAACGCAGATCATCAACGATGATCTCGGACCGGACATCCCCGTTCTTGATACCGATGAGGATGGGAAGCCGCGCACGCCGTCGCTTCGCCGCGACGTGCGCAAACAGGCCGCACCGGTTTCGGGCAAGGTTCTGAACTTCAATCGTCCAACCGAGAAAATTCCTCTCAGCGAAGGGGCAACGGTCAAGGAGCTCGCCGACAAGCTCGGCATCAAGGCCAACGATCTGATGAAGCACCTTCTGATGAAGAAGGGGCTCATGATCTCGATCAACCAGCCCCTCGGCGCCGAGCTCGCGCTCGATATCGCCAAGGACCTCGGCATCGACGCGGAGATCGTTTCGTTCGAAGAGGCCGTTGAGTTGGAAGCGATGGAAAAGACCGGAGCGACCGGCTCAACGCCGCGCGGACCGGTCATCACCGTCATGGGTCACGTCGACCACGGCAAGACCTCCCTCCTCGACGCTATCCGCGAGACGAACGTCGCGGGCGGCGAGGCGGGCGGCATCACGCAGCACATCGGCGCGTATCACGTCGAGAAGCGCGGCCGGAAGATCGTCTTCCTCGACACGCCGGGCCACGAGGCCTTCACGATGATGCGTGCCCGCGGCGCGAAGGTGACCGACATCGTCATCCTCGTCGTCGCCGCTGACGACGGCGTGATGCCGCAGACCAGAGAAGCCATCGACCACGCGCGCGCCGCCAAGGTACCGATCATCGTGGCCATCAATAAGATCGACAAGCCGAACGCGAACGTCGAGCGCGTCCGCCGCGAGCTCGCCGAGAACGGCGTTCAGGTCGAGCAGTGGGGCGGCGACGTCGTTTCGGTCGAAGTCTCCGCCACGAAGAAGATAGGGATCGATGACCTGCTCGACATGATCCTGCTCACCTCCGATCTGCTCGATCTCAAGGCCTCACCTGAGATCGGCGCGAAGGGCGTCGTGCTCGAGGCCAAGAAGGAAGCCGGCCGCGGCATCGTGGCCACACTTCTGGTGCAGGACGGTACGCTGAAGATCGGGGATCATTTCTTCTCCGGTGCGACGTCAGGCCGAGTCCGTGCCATGACCGACGAGCGCGGCAGCCGGATCACCGAGGCAGCCCCGGCCACGCCGGTACAGGTCACCGGATTCGATGACGTGCCGAACGCCGGCGATTCGCTGCAGGTCGTCGACGAACAGACCCAGGCCCGCATGATCGGACAGATGCGCCAGGAGAAGGCGCGCGAGATGTCGCAGGGCAAGACCTCGCGCATGTCGCTCGATCAGCTCTTCCAGCGCATGCAGCAGGGGATGGCCAAGGAGCTCAATCTCATTCTGAAGGCCGATGTTCAGGGTTCGGTCGAAGTTCTGGCCGACACCATGCGCAAGATGTCCACCTCCGAGGTCAAGGTCAACGTGATCCACTCCTCGGTCGGCGCCATTTCGACGAACGATGTGCTCCTGGCCTCGGCCTCGGATGCCATCGTGGTCGGCTTCAACGTCCGCCCGGAGCGCTCGGCCGGTGAGCTGGCGGAGAAGGAAGGCATCGACGTCCGGCTCTACACCGTCATCTACAACCTCGTCGACGAGATCAGGCTGGCCATGACCGGCCTGCTCGATCCGAAGTTCCAGGAAGTCTTCCAGGGACGCGCCGAAGTCCGCAGCACCTTCAAGGTTCCGAAGGCCGGCGTCATCGCGGGCTGCATGGTGACCGAGGGCGTCATTCCGCGGTCCGCGAGTGTCCGTTTGCTTCGCGATAACCGCGTCATTCTCGAGGGGAAAATCGGTTCGCTGCGTCACTTCAAGAACGACGTCGCCGAGGTCCGTCAGGGCTTCGAGTGCGGCATCGGCATCGAGAAGTTCCAGGACATCAAGAACGGCGACATCATCGAGGCGTTCAAGGTGGAGCAGTTAGCCGCCGCGTTGGCGTGATCAGAAGGTCTGAAGGATGAAGGGCGACCTTCATCCTTCTGCTTTCTGCTTTCTGCCTTCTGCCTTCTGTCTTTCCATGATCGTCTCCGTAGCGTTGTTCGAGATCTTCATCCCTCACGCCCAGTCGCTGAAGGACAAGCGCATGGTGGTGAAGTCGCTGCGTGAGAAGCTGCGCCATCGCTTCGAGATCTCAGCCGGCGAGGTCGGTCTCAACGATCTTCACCAGCGTGCCCGCATGGCCGTCTCCTTCGTCTCGATCGACGATCCTTCTGCTGACGCGATGCTCGAGCGCGTTCTCTCGTACGTCGAGACGAACACCGACGCCGCGCTCACCGGCTGGACGAGCGAGAAGCTCGATTTCGATGAGAGCGTGGCGCTGGGCGTGCCGCACTTCTCGTGACTCCCTGGGAGCGCGCGTCTCGCCCGCGTTTTTTGCCGCGTTAGCGGCAACAGGAGGCAGTTAAATACGCTCCTGGAGGCAGTTAATACGCTCCTGGAGACAGTTAAACTGCCTCTCGGAGGCAGTTAATACGCTCCTGGAGGCAGTTAACACGCTCCCGGAGGCAGTTAAACTGCCTCTCGGAGGCAGTTAACACGCTCATGGAGGCAGTTAACACGCTCCCGGAGGCAGTTAAACTGCCTCTCGGAGGCAGTTAATACGCTCCTGGAGGCGGTTAACACGCTCCCGGAGGCAGTTAAACTGCCTCTCGGAGGCAGTTAA
>JADGNY010000144.1 GCA_017883235.1 Thermoanaerobaculia bacterium
ACCTCGTGTCGGTCGCGTTTCTCCAGTTCGGTCAGGGGAGGGAGGGCCTTCTCTTGCAGGCGGTTGCCGTAGTGCTCTCGCAGTGCCGCACGGTCTGCCACGATCCACGTCTCCATGCAGGTCGTCATGAAGAGAACCTGCTCGTTGTTGGCGGTCGCGGGTCTGACCCATCCGTCACGTTTGGCCAAGTGCTCCCAAGTCTGTTCGATGTCTCCTGGCGGATCCTCGCTGTCGACCAACATGGCGATGTAGTCGCCTTGCCTTCGCTTGGCGAACGCGGTTCTGAAATCATCGAACGCCGAGTTGCGCCCACCGCACGCGGTTAGCCGCGGGAGCCTTCCTGAGAAGCCTGCTTTCTCCAGCAGCTTTCGAAACCCCTCGCGGCAGCGAATCTGGTCCTCCTTCGATTCACCGCCTTCGATGTACATTCGCGCGCTTACCATCGCGTCCCGCCGATCTCGCCCTTCATCCAGAGCTGGCCCAGCCGATACTTCTCCAGCCACTCTCTGAGGTCGTCCGGGTTCAATCGCTCGAGCGTCGTCTCTCCGTGCTGCTTGGAGCAGACGACCACCGCATCAGGAGTGTCCGTCATCGAATCCACCAGGATGTCCGAGTGGGTGGTGACGATGATCTGGGTTCTCTCCGAGGCAGCGCGGAGCAGGTCTGCCACCTTTGGAATGATGTCCGGATGCAGCCCCAACTCCGGCTCCTCGATGCAGATGAGGGGTGGCGGTTCGGGATCGCAGAGAATCGCCAGGAGGCAGAGATACCGTAGCGTGCCGTCGGAGAGTCGCGTTGCCGGAATCACATAATCATCCTCGGTGAAGAACACCTGAACCGTGCCTCCCTGAATGAAAACCTCGAAGTCGACGATTCCGTCATAGAGGTCCTTGAGGTTCTCGATAATTGCCTTCTTCGCCCCGGGGAAGTGCGTCTTCACGCGGTTCAGAAAAAGGCCGAGGTTGGAGAAATCCTCTTCCAGGGCGTCGTTCCGCATGTCGGCCTTCTGCGGCTCACGGAACACGGCATTCCGTCCGAACGACCATTCCCTGTAGATGCGGATCTTCTCGTAGTTCTGTGCGAGCCAGGCCAGCTCTGGATAGGCCTCAGGGTCACGCATCTGCGCGAGGATCGAGCGGCCGGTCTCGATCGCCTCGCGTGCCAGATGGCGGTGTCCATTGTCAGCCGTGTTCACCGTCGGATGGCCATGTTGGTAGCGGTAGTAGAAGTAGACGTCTTCCTGGCCTGCCTGCATCTCCGCATTCTCGATACGCTCGTCGTCGAGAGAGAAGGACTGCGCCACCGAGCGAAACGACACCACATGCCGCAGCGGTTTGGGGCCTTTCGGATTTGTCACCACCCAATCGATCGACGCGGCGCTCTTCGACCCACCTTTCCAGATCCACTCCGCCGCGCCGCCGCCCTTGCGCGTCACCTCGCGCATGTCTTTGGGAGCCGAGCGTATCAGGCTGATACCTTCGATGAGGTTTGACTTGCCGCTGCCGTTGGGACCAATGAAAACGTTCAGGGCCTGGAGCTCAATGCCCGGATGATCAGTGCCGAAGGATAGAAAGTTCTTCGGCGTAACGTGGTGGATCAATACGGGGTCGATTGGCTCAGACATCGCTCAAAAGCTCCTCGGCGTCCGTGTCATCCGGATCGTCAGGTTCATTAAGCGTCCCATCGAAAGCTTGCACAGTGTCTACCGGTAGCGAGTGTAACTTGCTCGCGGCGTCGCGCACGTCGAGCTTCCCGGTTACCACGTCAGCGACGAGGCGGGTTCGGTACTCGCGGAGGAGGCCGATCTCGCGTTGAAGGCGACCTATTCCTGCATCGAAGGACGCAGTCTCGGCCTCAGCACACTTAGCAATTCTGCATTGCTCAGTAAGTGGTGGGAAAGGCATTTCCATAGCGCCAATTCTTTCCACGTTCAGATTTCCCTGTGTATTCACGGGTGCTTCGCGAAGAAGTTCAGGTTTCATACATCGGAAGACAAGGTAGAGGTAGTCACGGTCAGTGCTTGCCGAGGGAACGAACCCCACGACGGAATCCGGGAAGCACGCATCAAACGTCAGAACGGCAACTTCCCCGATGTTTGCCGCGATCGTCATGACCAGCGTGCCGCTTGGAAACAGCTTGCTGACGGCCAATCCCCTCTCGTTGAGTGTCTGGGTGTAGCCCGTGATGAATTTAGAAGATCGGGCTACCATCCCAGTTTGGATGAACGGATACCGGCCGTCGTAGAGAGTCGCGTCGTTACGCGGCCTATGGGAGAACTTGCCCCGAAGAATACGCGTCGCCTGCTTTACGCGCCGCACCTCCCAATGCTGCGGAATCTCCCCGAGCCAGGCGATGCCGGAGGGTTTGAAGGGGACGGATGGATCGAAGCCGCGGGTGACGGCGCGGCGGATGAGGGCCTGCTTCTGCTCGCCCAGCAGCGCGATCACCTTCCGCTTCGCGCGGATCGCCATCTCCAGCCGCCCGTTTGCCCAGTCCAGAAACCGCACAATCGCCGTCTGCTCGGCAGGCGGGGGGAGCATCGCCTCGATGCGACCGAGGTCGTCTGAGTAAAGGCGAAGCCGACTCTCAACGACGCCAGTCGATGATGCCTTGATGCGGGCCTTGTAGGCCGGAGAGCGCAGTAGATTGTGCAAATACCACGGATGCACATCGTGTCCGAAACGATAGACGCAATACGCCGGACTCGCGATTCCAGAGTAGTTTGAAACGCCCATGCTCCCGTTCCACGCGAGCATGATGTTGATCACAAGATCATTTGGCTCAACACGCTTGTAGCCGATCAACGAGTCGGCGCGCGTGTCTGGTTCCCCGAGACCGTCAGCTCGACGACGTTGCGTGACACCCGTGTATTGCGAAATGCGGAGCAACTGTTCTTTCCCGCTCGTTGAGCGCGAGTCAGTCTCCCGCACGACATACTTCATTCGCCGAACCTTCCAATGCGCTGGAATCTCGCCGAGCCATCCGGCATCGGCGGGCTGGTACTCCGGATACGGCTTGAGGTCGGCGATCATGGCTGACCTTCCTGCGCATCGCTGTCCCAGTATTCGCGGTGGGCGTTGATATAGTCTGCGGTGGCGGCCGGGTCGATGCCCCAATAGTAACGGCAGAGACTCTTGTACATCCGCAGCACGTCTTCGTGACCGCAGAAGTCGAGCAGGCCATCCAGCGTGTGCTCGATACGCCGGGTATCGCGGCTGCGTACGCGCAGGATGTCGTCAACGACAGGCTTGTATTGCCGAGCAGTCTGTTGCTGAAGATCACGCACGCCGCGAGCAAGCCCGATGATCGCCTCGGGAAACGTGTCCCAGGGATTCATTGCACGCCTTCCAGGTTGAGCGTCCGCTTGACCGCCGTCAACTCTTCCGACGCTGTCGCAAGAATCTGCTCGGGTCTTCTTCATCGCGCGGCCCCCACCTTCAGCAGCCCATCCAGCAACCCCTCGGCCTCCTTCTCGATGGCCAGGATATCCGCACTGATCTCTTCCAGCGTCCGCAGCGGCTGCGGCTTGTAGAAGTGCCGCGTGAAGCTCACTTCGTAGCCGATCTTCGTGGCCTCTTCCTTGATCCATGCGTCGGGCGTGTAGGGGAGCACCTCGCGTCGGATGAAGGCCTCGACGCCGCCGTCTTCCAGGAGGGGCACCTGTTCGGTGTCGCGAAGATCGGCGTCTGGCTCGTACTCGACGATGGCGGGTTTTCCCTTCACCACCGCCTCGAACAGGCCGTGCAGCGGATCGGCCTTGGTCTTGCCGGGTTTGTGTGCTTTTGCGATGACCGGCGGGGCGTTTTCCTCGCGCCAGCTCACGGCCCGGAGGATCTGCTTGCGGTCCGCTGCGGCCAGCTTGACGCCGGCTTTGTCGATCTCGCGATCCACGCGCTCGCGGAAGTCGTTGTGGTCCTCGAAGAGCGAATCGCCCAGCATTTCGCGCAGCTTCGTGGCCGCTTCGATCAGCCGGCCATCGCGCTCCCACGCCCTGCCATCGAGCAGCTTCTTTTTCTTCTTCTCGGGCAGCCCCTTCTTCGTGTTGCCGTCGTCGTCGTCGCCAGCGTCCTCGTCGTTGCCCCATTCGGAGAGACGCTGCTCGATCGCGGTGGAGACTCTCGCAAAGTCGTTAACGAGCGCATCGCCAAACTCCTCATACATCGTGGCGCGCAGCTCTTCGTCACCCGACGCGAAGCGCAGGGTCTCGATGGCTTTGAGGGTGAGCTGACTGTGCAGGCGCATCGGCCGCTCGACCGTCACCTTCCAGTACCCGAATGCGGCGTTCGGGAAGATCTTCGACTCGGGCGTTTCTTTGAGCTCCAGGAAGGTGTGGCTGATGCGCTCGATGTCCTCGGGTGAGAGCTCGCAGTTCTTCTTGCCGAGGTTCTTGCGCAGAGGCTTGAACCACTGTGTGGCGTCGATGAGCTGGACCTGGCCCTTGCGGTGCGCCGGCTTCCTGTTGGACAGCACCCAGACGTAGGTGGCGATGCCGGTGTTGTAGAAAAGATTGAGTGGCAGCGCCACGATCGCTTCGAGCCAGTCGTTCTCGATGAGCCAGCGACGGATGTTGCTCTCGCCCTGTCCGGCGTCGCCGGTGAAGAGCGAGCTGCCGTTGTGGACCTCGGCGATACGGCTGCCGAGAGCAGACTTGTCGTTCATCTTCGAGGCCATGTTGGCCAGAAAGAGCATCTGCCCGTCGCTGGAGCGGGTGACCAGCGACAGCTCCTCGCCCTCGTGCATGACCTTGAAACGCGGGTCGCGCATCCCGTCCTTGCCGCCCATCGACTCGAGGTCCTTCTTCCAGCTCTTCCCATAGGGGGGATTGGCCAGCATGAAGTCGAACGCCTGCGCCGGAAAGGCATCGTGCGAAAGCGTCGACCATTCCGCGCCGCCGATGATGTGCTCGGCGCTCTCGCCCTCGCCCTTGAGCAGCATGTCCGCCTTGCAGACGGCGTACGTCTCGGGGTTGATCTCCTGGCCATAAAGGAGGCATTTCACCTGCTGCTGGCGCTTCGCGGCGATTGAAGTGATTGTCTCTTCCGCCACGGTCAGCATGCCGCCCGTTCCACAGGCGCAGTCGTAGAGCAGGTAGGTGCCCGATTTGATCTCGGCCTCGATCGGGAGGAACACAAGGTTCGCCATCAGGCGGACGGCGTCGCGCGGGGTCCAGTGCTCGCCCGCCTCCTCATTGTTCTCTTCGTTGAACTTGCGGACCAGCTCCTCGAAGACCGTCCCCATGGCGTGGTTGTCGATGCCGGTCGGAGACAAGTCGATCGCCGGATCGAGGAACTTGTTGATCAGCGTGCCGATGGCGTCGGCCTTGGAAAGCGTCTGCAACTGATTGCGGAATTTGAAGTTCTCGAGGATATCCTGCACGTTTGGCGAGAAGCCGTTGAGGTAATCCTCAAAGTCCGCGAGCAGCAGTTGCTGGCTGCCTCGGGACTTGAGGTCGCGCAGGGTGAACTTCGACGTGTTGTAGAAGGCCTGCCCCGCCGCATCGCAGAGTGCGGCCCGCTGCTCGGTGATGCCCGCCTCGTCCAGCATCCTGGCGGTGGCCAGGACATTTTGCTTCGTCGGCTCCAGCACGGCGTCCATTCGCCGGATGACGCACATCGGCAGGATCACATCGGGATATTTGCCGCGCTTGAAAAGGTCTCGCAGGACATCGTCGGCGATGCCCCAGATGAAGGATACGATCTTGTTGTGCGTTGCCTGATCCACGATGAGCTGAGTCTCCTCAAGCCCAATGGTAGTCGAGGGTCGCGCCAGCGGAGGCAGGATCATGCGCGTCGTGGTGATTTACGCCGATCACGCGGCTAGTCATCCGGATCACGCGGGGAACCGTCCGTGTGCACGCTGAATCGATACGATCGCAGGCGCGAGTGACGAATTTCAGTTCCAACGCCGGCCATGGAAGGAAACGGGAACGGCCAAAACGTAAGTCGGTGGACGCCGCGAGTCCATTGGTGGACTCCACGAGCTCACTAGTGGGCTCCACGAGGCCACCTACTGGCCTCCAGAGGTCACTAGCTGGTCTCCAGAGGTCACTAGGTGGTCTCCAGAGGGTCACTAGGTGGTCTCCAGAGGTCACTAGGTGGTCTCCAGAGGTCACTAGGTGGTCTCCAGAGGTCACTAGGTGACCTCCAAGAGGTCACTAGGTGGCCTCCAAGAGGTCACTAGGTGGTCTCCAAGAGGTCACTAGGTGGTCTCCAAGAGGTCACTAGGTGGTCTCCAGAGGTCACTAGGTGGCCTCCAGAGGTCAGTAGGTGGCCTCCAGAGGCCACTAGGTGGACTCCAAGAGGTCACTAAGTGGACTCCAAGAGGTCACTAAGTGGACTCAGCGAGGCCATGAATGGACTCCGCGAGGCCATGAACGGGCTCCGCGAGGCCATGAATGAACTCCAGGGTGCGCCGCATCCCACCGCTTGAAAAGGCCCTCGACACTCACACCCCCGCCTTCGGCGGCTCCGCCTCCCGCCCCCACCGCCCGTGCAGGCCGCCGCAGAACTTCTCCCGCTCCTCGGGGGTCATGCGGTCCCAGCGTTCGGCCATGCGGCGGCGGAACATCGAGCGGTTCATGCCGCCGCCGCGCATGCCGAAGCCGCCGAACAGGATCCGGGAGAGAACCAGGAGGCCGAGGGCGGGCCAGAAGGTGAGCTGCTTGAATCCGAACAGATCGGGGAGCAGCCAGTTCCAGAGACGCATCACTACTCCGCCGCCGATGAAAGCGAAAAGCACCATCCCCGCGATTGCCGCCGGGGCGATCCATAAAAGCCGTTTCCTTCTCATGTCGTTGCTCCTTACGTGTTCCTGAATTCGTCGTAAATGCTCTGCAGCCGTTCGCGCAGGTGAAGCACCGCGTAGCGCTTGCGGGAGAGCAGGGTGTTGACGTTCACACCGGTTTCCGCGGACAACTCCTTGAAACTGCGTCCCTCCAGCTCGTGGGCGATGAAGACCTCGCGCTGCTCGTCGGGAAGCTCGCTCAGCGCGAGCTCCACCTCCTCGAGCAGCACGTGGCGGACATAAAGCGCATCCGGGCCGGCATCGGGCGACGGCAGCAGATCCTCGATCCGCAGCATCTCGCCGTCGTCACCATACACACCCTCGTCCGAGAAGCTCTCCGGCTCGTTCTTCCGGAAAAGATCGGTGATGCGGTTGCGGGCCACGCGGAACAGCCATCCGGTGACGTGCTCGATCGGCATCAGGAGGCGGTTGGCCTCGACCAGCTTGTAGAAGACCTCCTGCAGCAGGTCCTCGACGTCCGAGGGATCGGGGACGCGCCGGCGGATGAACGCGCGCAGCCGGGATCCCTCCGCCGCGACGATTTCGGAGATGCGCGTATCGTTCTCGGTCATCGCGGTAATGCTCGCCAGATCATCCATCCACTGCTGTAGACGAATGGGGGAGGCGGATATTGTAGGGATGTCCGGGATGCGGTTGCTTAGTTGCTGGGTTGCAAGGTGGGACTACCCCGCAACCCAGCAACCTAGCAACCTAGCAACCCAGCAACCCCGCCACTAGAATGACGAACGCATGACTATCGTCAATATCGCCGACCTCAGGGCCGCGGCAAAGAAGCGTCTCCCGCGCGTCGTCTTCGACTACATCGACGGCGGCGCGGATGCCGAGTGGACCCTGCGCGAGAACGCGCGCATCTTCGACGACGTGATCCTCCGGCCCCGCTCGGCCGTGGCCACGGCCAGCGTCGACCTTCGGACCACCGTCCTCGGCGAAACCATCGAGCTCCCGTTTCTGCTCGCGCCGGTCGGCAGCTCCCGCCTTTTCTATCCGCGGGGCGAAGAGGCGGCCGCGCGTGCGGCGGGGGAGGCCGGCACGATCTTTACGCTCTCGACGTTGGCAGGCTGCGCGGTGCGCGATGTCAAAGCGGCTACGCGCGGACCGGTGTGGTACCAGCTCTATCTCGTCGGCGGCCGCGACGTGGCCACGGCCGGCATCGAGCGCGCGAAACACTGCGGCTGCTCCGCGCTGGTCGTCACCGTCGACACCCCGGTCGCCGGAAACCGGGAGCGCGATGTGCGCAACGGCACGAAGGAGCTGGTGTCCGGCGCGCCATTCACGACGTTCCCCTATCTCTTCCAATTCCTGGCCCGCCCGCGCTGGCTTGCCGCATTCCTCGGCGACGGCGGTTTGATGCGCTTTCCGAACATCGTGCTGAAGGACGGCCCGATGCCGTACGCGGACGTCGGCGCGGCCCTCGAGCAGTCGATGGTGTCGTGGGAGGATTTCAAGTGGATCCGTGAGGCGTGGCAGGGTCCGATCGTGGTGAAGGGGGTGCACACGGCGGATGATGCCCGCCGCGCCATCGATCAGGGAGCGGCGGCGATGGTGGTCTCCAATCATGGCGGGCGGCAACTCGACGGCGTCGCGCCGACGCTGCGCGTGCTGCCGGAAGTGATCGCCGCGGTCAACGGTCAGGCGGAGGTTCTGCTGGATGGCGGCATTCGCCGAGGGAGCGATGTGGTGAAAGCCCTCTGCCTCGGCGCGAAGGCCGTTCTCATCGGACGCGCCTACGCCTATGGCCTCGGCGCGGCGGGCGGAGCCGGTGTAGCGCGGACCATCGACATCCTCCGCTCCGGAATCGTCCGGACGATGAAGCTGCTCGGGTGCGCCTCGGTGAGCGATCTGGATCGATCGTTCGTGAGGATGCCTGCCGAGTGGTGACTATGGCGTAGCGTTGCACGGGTGCCGTCGCGGAGAGCAGGCATCCTGCCTGCTCCCGACGGGCGTCTCGCCCGGCGGTGGTTTCTGAGATCACCTAACGATAGGAACCTGTGTAACGGGGAAGTGACGTCGTTATCAGGCGACAGACCTGCATCGCGTTCGTTCCCACCGCCGGGCGAGACGCCACGTCGGGAGCAGGCAGGATGCCTGCTCTCCGCCGCGCGACGAGCTACTCCAGTTCCGTCGCATACGCCCAAGTCAGAATCGTTTCCGCCTGAACCGGGACTCCTTCCGCCATGAACGGCCGGAACCTCCAGCGCATCACTTGTTCCCGGGCAGAGTCCGCGACGTCGGGATGGTCGTTATTGAGATTGTGCGTCTCGAGGACTCTTCCTTCACGGTCGATGCAGACATAAATACTCGCCAGACCCACGGCCTGACCTTCGTGGATCTTCGGCCAGACCATGGGAGAGGCGTCGAGAATGTGGGCTCGGGCATCCTGCTCGGTGACGAAGACGGTTTTCAACAGAGGGTGGGCCTCGGTGATGGCGAAGAGAGACTCATCCGGCGCTTTCAGAACGTTCAGCTCGATGATGCGCGCCTCCGGTTGAAGCGTCCGGCCGAGGTACTCCTGAATCCTGCGAGACACCTGCTTCCCCGAAAAGGGGGCGTAGTCCTGGTAGGCCACTACATATCCTGGGAGGGTGACGTGATCGAGAAGGCCATACAGGAAGCAGTACGTCGAAAACACATCGTTCGAGACCGGAGCGATCCCAACCGCCGTCGCAAAACGGCGGCAAACCTGTTTGGTATTGCGCACCGGATTGTCGTCGGACGTCGTCAGGTCGACTCCCTGCAGAGGAGCGCCGGGATCGAAGAGGGCATTGACCAGAGTCCGCAACCAGTTTGGATAGTAGTCGCCCGTGATCTCCTCGTGGACCCGCCCTCCACTCACGATGAGCAGTTGCGAGAAGTCCGGAGTGGTCACCTTCCGCCGCCATTTCTGCGGCGATACCCATAGCTCCTCGATGCGAGCGGTATGCGCCTGATCCGTTGGATCTTTGGGATTGAGCACCGTCGCCGTGAGATGAAAGGGGACGGATCCCGGCAGCGTCAGTTGTGACTTCTGCACCGCAAGCCTCGGCAATTCACGGAGGCCCGAAGTGGAGCCGGTCAGGATGACCAGCAACGCGATGGCGACAATCAGACGAAGACCCTGGCAACTCCGAACGCTTCCCGCTTCCATGGTTCCTCCTGTCGATTCTCACAGGACAACTACCGAAGATCGAGACTCGCAAAAAGTCTACGTGAATTCGAGAGGAAGGGCTCGTGGGAACGCTACGGGTTTTCTGTTACGGCTGCTGGCTTCTCGTGTCGCCGTTTCCAGAACGTGGCGTCAGGCCAGCGTTGCTCCATTCCGTACCACAGCGCGAGGTGTTGCCGGTAGGTATCGGTGATGACGGCGACCGTTTCGCGGTAGCGGGGCAGGGCGTCCGAGTCGCCGCGGAGATACGAGTCGGTGGCTTCGGCGGCGGCCAGGCCGGTGTAGAGGGCGTTGAGCAGGCCCTGGGATGAGAGGGGATCGAAGGCGATGGCGGCGTCGCCCGCGGCGATGAAGCCATCGCCGGCGCAGGGGTCGAGCGTTGCGCTGTGCGCGCTCGTGAATCCGGATTCGGCTTCGGCGACAAATCCCGCTGAGTCGAGCAGCGAGCCGAGCTCGCGGGCCGAGGCGGCGTGGACGAGAAGGGCGTCTCGGTCGCGCGCAATGCGGGCGGCAGGCAGGTCGGCGTCGGTGTGGAACGCGAGCACACGGCGGTGATGAGGCATCGGTGCCGTGTACCACCACCCTTCTTCCGTCGCTTCGACATACGTGAGGCCGCGGCCGCCGGTTTGTTCGTCGCGGCCGTAGAGCCAGCCGCAGATGAGGCGATCGTCGATGCGGGTCTGCGCGCCGAGGCGGCGTGCGATCGGAGCGCCGCGGCCGGCGGCATCGATGACCATCGCGGCGCGCAACTCCACGACCTCTGATCCGTGCGCGATGGCAATGTGCCATCCGTCGAGCTTGCGTTCGATATGCGTAACCGTCGCGGGCGCGAGGATCTCCGCCCCGCGAGAGATCGCTGCTTCGCGCAGCCACTGCTCGAAGCGTGTGCGGTCCAGATGCCATCCGTGTCCGTCCGGATCGCGCACCGCGTCGCGCTCCTGCGGCTGGGGATCGCCCCAGATGCTTCTCTGGCCGTAGCAGGGCGCATGCCCCTCGGCCAGGAACTGCTCGAGCAGGCCCATGTCGCGAAAGAGACGGCGTGCGGCGGCGGGGAGAGACTCGCCAATCCGCGGCGACGGCGAGGCGTTCCGCTCGACGATGACAACCGGGCGCAGCGGGCCGAGGTTGAGGGCCGCCGTGGCACCGGCTGGCCCTCCTCCGACGATCAGCACATCGATGCTACGCATCAACGGCGCTGCGACAGCCCGTGCGGGAAGCGGTTCACTTTCTCGATGTCGCTGCGATCGATATCCTCCTCGATCTCGTGCGCGTTCGGAGCAACGGCCGTCGCCGCCGTAGCGGCCTGACGTCCTATCAGCGCCTTCAGCAGTCGTAGCTCGTGATGCCGTGGATCCATCTGCTCGACCTCGATGACGGCGGGAAAGTTCTCGCGGTCGCCCGGGCCCTTGCGGACCTCCACGACGCCCAATTTTCCAAAGTGATCGATCATGTTGTTGATCTGATCGGTGTAGCTGATGTTGCCCAACGGTCGGATCCAGAGCGAGCGCGCCGCAAAGGCGGCGAGCCGTTCGCTGAGCGGCAGATCCTCGTCCATGACCAGCTTGTAGTTTGCCTCGGTCAGCACCTGGTTCGGTACGCGCGCCGGCCAGAACGCGGGGACGTACGGGTCGTACGCCGCCCCGTAACCGGAGAGGCAACTGGCCGTGTCGGTCTGCCATGGCACGGCCATCCATCGTGTGATTCCGCCCGGCACCTGGGCAGCGAGCGGGCCGTTCGGCAACGAAAGCGCGCCGTTGATCGGCGGTGCGTACTCCGGCTCCCTCCATCCCGGCGTCGCGTGGAGGAAGCGGAATGGCGCCATATAGATCTTCTTCGACCGTACGGGCCACGTCATCTCGCATCCAGGATGGAATGCGTCGGCGAGGCAGTACTCAAGGGATGCCTTCGTGAGCGTGTCGGGCTGTTCGGCGGCCGGCACGTCCTCGATACGCCGCGGCGGCTTCGGGTCAGGTTCGTAATCGGCGTCGAAGTCTCCGTCGGCCCACTGCTGAAGGAAGCGCAGTTGTGTGTCGCTGAGCGCCGCGTTCTGCCGGGGCGTGTGTGCGGGCGGGCTGTTCATCGCGTCGCCGTACAACCAGGGCCAGGGCGGTGGCGCCCAGGAGTCGCGTTCGAAGACGCGGAACTGATTCGCGATCGTCCTGCGCGTCTCGCGCTCGGTGTTGCCGGGACGCGATAGCCGCTCCAGCCACCTCGCTTCCGAGAAGTTTTGCGGCGCCTTCCATCCGAACGCCGCCGCGAAACCGGCGTTGACCCATTGAAGGTGCGAAAGGCGCTCGAACAGTGGGCGGATGTCGCGCTCGAACGACGGGCGCGGCGGGCGGGGGAGCTTGCCTGTGTTGATGGCGACATCGCGCATGAGGTCCCACATCGTGCGGACGGATTTCTGCATCGGGCCGTAGTTCGGCGGCGCGACGATGATCCACGCTGGGTCGACGCGCAGTTTCTCGCCCTTGAAGGTTACCTTGGCCGTGACAGGACCATCGGATACGTCGTCGTGCCATGCCTCATTGTTCGCGAATGTGACGGCCTTGCTCTCGTCGTAGGACGCGGAGACACCGCGGCCGCCGAGGACGATCAGACGGCCGGCCTCGTCGGTGCGCAGCTCGCCGAGGTAGACGGGAGTGCCCATGAACTTCCCGCTGTCGAAGGCGTACTTTTTGCCGCTCTGATTGATTCCGCTGATGCTGCGCGGTTTTGGATCGATGGCCAGTGAGGCTCGGTCCGATACAGTCCCGTTCCGCAGCAGTGTCGGCGGCGCGTCGGCGGCCTCGGGGATGTCGAGCGCGAGTTGAAACTGGTACCAGGCGGCTTTCTTGTTGGCGAGGTGGACATGCCACTCGATCTTCGCCTCGTCCGCGGTCAGCTCGCGAACGGCGACACCGGCGGCATTGAGCCCGTAGATGCGGAAGCGCGCCGCCTGGCGCTTCAGGGCGCCCTTGGCGTCGCGGTAGAAGCCGGGCTTTTCGGGCAGTGGATCGGGCACTTCGGGCCCGAGAAAGAAGTCGTCATCGCTGTTGCCGACGCGCCCGATACCGATGGGCGGGAAGATCGCGGCCTTCACGATGCGCTGGTCGGGCTCGATCAGAAACGGATCGGCGGGGCGCGGACAGCCGGGCTCGCGAACCGGCACGCCATTGACGTTGCGACGCTGTTCCGCGCTGGCCTGGTAGACCACTTTGCGCGCCGCGCTGAGCGATCCTTTCGGCTCGTGCGCGGCGAGTGAATGCCACGGGTTGTAGGCCAGATTCTCGCCGTAAGACATCTGGCCGCGCCGCTGGATGTCCTGCTGAGGCAGGATCAATGTCGCGACGTGAACGGGCGGACTGGTCTCTTCGCTCCACGGCTCGGTGGCCTGCTCGGCGTTGGGCATGCCGCGTTTGTGGAACTGAACCATGAAGCGGAATCGCGCATCCCCCGCGAGCATACGCCGCTCCAGATCGGGACCGAGATAAATGGTCTGGTCGGTCGGGGCGACCGAGTCCGCCTGCTGCTCCGGCACGAGGATGTACTTGACCATGCGCCGGGGGCCAAAGCCGTACGGAAGGACGCTCCAGTACGTGGTGGTGAGGACGCTTACCTCCACCTTCTTCATCTGTTCCAGAATCAGTGCTGTTTTGGGATGAGCGCGCAGATAGGGATCGTAGTCACCGTTCACGACTCCTGCGCGCGTGAACTCGCACATCGCTGTCGCGTCGTCGACGAAAAAGACGTCGTGGTTCTGCAGGATGAAGTCCTGGGTGTCGCCGTTGCCGATCAGCTTCGGTCCTTCCACACCGAACAGCTTGATGCCGATGCCGATCGTCGTCTTGAGATCGGGACCGGAAGGCGTATCGCTCGAGAAGCGCACCCAGGCGTCATGCGATTTGCCGGCGAAGACGCCGACGGCCAGATCTTTGTCGAGGTCGGGAGCAATCTCGAACCGTCCGTGCACGACGCCGTGCAGGCGGAGGAAGACCGGACGCTGGGCGGGAGTCTGTCCCAGCATGATGCGTTTGGTCTGTACCAGACCGACGAACATCTCTGTGAGCTGCTGCGCTGGATCGTCACAGTTCCACGACGGATCGGCAGGAGGTTTTTTCGCCATGAAAGCGCTCCTTCAATTACCTGATTTTGGGAGTGAAGAACGAAGTGTACCTGAAATCGAAGGCGGAATCACTCCCCCGGGTGGTATCGCCGCTCGATGTGGCCCTTGAGCTGGTCGCGGTAATAGTAGACCTCGCGCAGGTTGCCGGTGGCGTATCGGCCGGCTTCGTCGTTGAAGTGGGGGGATGTCGGGTTGCCGCTCTCGCCGCCGGCGGTGACGGCGCGGGCGTGGACGCGCTTGCCGAATTCGACGACGGCGACGAAGCTGTTGCCGCTCGTGCCGTACCACTTCTTTGTCCCAGGATACGCGCGGGCGCCGAACGAGGCTAGAGATCCCCAGCGCGACGAGGCGAAGCCGACCGGAATGCTCGGTCCGGCGTCGTCGAAGTGCGGCGGCTCGATGTCGTCGGTGATCCGCTGGAAGCGGTTGATCTCGCCCCACGGTGTGCTCCAGCTCCCGAAATCGGCGGTGAGTCTGTCGCAGGCCGCGGCGAGCGACTGAAGGCGTTCGCCGGAGGTCGCCGTCGTGGCGGAGTAGTCGTCCGCCGTCATGCCTGCCTCGCGCGCGGCGGCCGCGACCTTCTTGCCGAGGTCCTCGGCCCAGAAGATAGCCAGCGAGGTCGGCACCGAGGTTACGGACCAGCGGTGATCCCAATTTTTCAAAAGAGCGATCGGTTCGAACAACTTCGCGTGGAGCGGGTCGGAGGAGGGGAGCTCATCGTAGGCCTTCAGCAGAGGGGGCAGCAGCGTGTCGAACGCCGGCAGGTCGCTGTCGTACGCCGCGGCGATGAGGGAGTCGATGGTGAAGTCCTTCTTTCCCGGCAGGACCTTCAGCGCGTGGTAGCCGCGCGGGGTCTCCTCGATCCCCCGCTCAACGTAGACGGGATAGTCCGATCGCTTCGGACTGTACGGACCGGCCGCCGACCACGGCCAGTTGTTGCTGTTGTACAGCCAGCCGCTGGGGGGATTCAGAAGACCCGGCGTCTCGTCGACGGAGAGCACGCCGTGCCAGGCGGTGGCCGGATCGCTGCCGTCGACCGGCTTGGTCCAGTCGAAACGCGTGTCGCGCCGCGGGATGAAGTTGGAATGGAAGTAGGCGATGTTCCCGCGGGCATCGGCGAAGATCGTGTTGTTCGACGAGTCGGTATGCAGCGCCATCGACTTCCGGAATGACTGGTAGTCCGTCGCTTTGGTCCGGATGTACGACTGGATGAGCGCGTGCATCGGATCCTGCATCAGCCTGACGCTGATCCATTTGCCGCCGGCCTCGCGGACGACCGGACCGTGCAGCGTGCGATAGACGGTGAAGGTCTTCGTGGCCATCCCGGCGGTCGTTTTGTAGGGGATGGTGATCGTGCTCGTCTTCAGCGACTTTTCCTCGTTCCCGTATTTGTAGACGAAGGTGTTGCCTTTCTTCGTCACCGTCTCCGCATACTCGTCGATGTTGTCGACGCCGCTCGACGTGTGCATCCAGCCGGCGTGGGCGTTGAATCCCTGATAGATGAAGAACTGGCCCCAGGTCACGGCGCCGTAGGCGTCGAGACCTTCCTCGCTGACCATCTGCAGCTCGGAGCGGAAGAAGAACGAGGTGTGCGGATTGATCAGCAGCAGGGCGTGGTGGGAGGCGGTGTTCGAGGGGGCGATGGCAACGCCGTTCGATCCCGTCGGCTCCACGAATTCGCGGAGACCGGAGGCCATGGGGATGCCGGGGGTCTTCTCGTAGAAGGCCTGCAGCTCCTTGAGATTGACCTGCTCGATGTCGCCGCCGATGCTCCCCTCGCTGAACGTGAGCGCCATCCACGGCTCGAAGTGCGCGATCACCTTCGGTTTCACCTCGGGATGGGTTGCCAGGTAGTCGTTCAGGCCGCCGGCCCAGGCATCCATCAGCGCTTTCAGCCACGCGGGGCTCTGCCGGTACTTCGCTTTCATGTCGGCGGGGTCGATGAAGAGCTTCATCCGCAGGTCGCGATAGATCTCCGCTTCCCCCTCCGCTTCGGCCAGCCGTCCTATCGACAGCAGGTAGTTCCTCTCGATGCGATTGAAGTCGTCTTCGGCCTGGGCGTAGATCATCCCGAAGACCGCGTCGGCGTCGGTCTTCCCGAAGACATGGGCGATGCCCCAGTCGTCCCGGATGATCTCGACGTTCTTCGCATGCCGTCCCCATTCGGCGGGGGCGGCGTGCGCGGCGAAGGGCGAGGCTGCTGCGATGAGAAGAGTGAGAAGGATGTTTTTCACGGCGCAATAGTAACGGGACAACAAAAAGGGCGCCCGACGGGCGCCCTTTTCGTATCTCGATAGAGAAGCGATTACTGCTGCTGGACGCCTTCCGGGTACTGCGAGAAGCCGCCCTGCTGGTAAATGATGTCGCAGTCGAAGTTCGTGGTCGCCAGTCCGGGTCTCAAGTCGGCCTTGCCGTCGCGGCCGTACGAGAGGATCGAGTACGCCTGCGCCGGGATGCCGTTAAAATCAACGTCGGAGTTGTACACAAAGTCATTGCCCCAGCCATCCTTCGGGGGGAGTGACTTCATGTACGTCGGCGAGAGGATGGTCGTCAT